>NZ_JAFCUP010000003.1:0-370188 GCF_049896585.1 Flavobacterium sp. DSR2-3-3 | reverse complement strand
GTCACCTTGAAATCAATTGGAATGTTATGCAGCGCATCCACTGTAGTTTGTACCGTATAGGCCACTTCCGAGATGTTGTTTCGCGTCATTATTTGGCGACTATCAGGATCCGAAGTCGAAATTTGGGTAACCCCTGTAGTATCGATGGTGTTTTGATACCCAATGTATTTTTGTTTCTGAATGGTATGTTTTTTAATCTTTTTTGCAATAATTTGTTTTTCTAAAACATCCCCATCTTCTTTGGCTAAAGCCGCGTTATATTCTTGCAGTCTAGCATCGATATAGGCAATGTGACGTTCTATTTTATTAGAATTAAAATTATTTTTCTTGGAGTTTTGCGCTCGAAGTTTGGTACTGTCACCAGCGACAAGGCTTCCGCCAATGAGTTCAAAGTGAGCGGCGAGTTTTACCGTTGCACGAAAAACGCGCGCAATGGCTTTGGGATTGTTTTTACGAAAATTAGCAATGGTGTTGTGCTCAGGAACCAAACCTTTCAAAAGCCAAATGAGTTCAATGTTGCGATTGCACTCTTTCTCCAAAGTTCTGGAGGAACGCATGCGATTGAGATAGCCGTAAATAAAGAGTTTGAGTAAATCCGAAGGATGATAAGCGGGTCTTCCGTTTTCGACAAAATCGAAAGTAAATCCAAAATCAGCGAGTTTAAGACTGTCTACAAAAAGGTCAATGAGCCTGATTTCGTTGTCTTGCGCAATGGCATCATCAATCGATGAAGCAAAAAGCGGGAGTTGGTTTCTGTTAATTCCGTTGATGAATTTCATCCTTAAATATAATAAAAACCAACGAGTTATGCAAATTATTTGAACGATTTTTAGTACAATTTATTTAACAGGGAGAAAGGAGGTTATTAGACAGTTTGACGTTCTCGCGCTACAAGCAGTTTGGGATTAAATCGGCGTTATCTTTCGGATTTGCCAAATCTTCCAAATACAAACTAATTTTTCCATTAAGCCAAATCCCCAAATTGCTTGTAGCGTGTGTTACTGGAGGCTTGTTTTTGTCGAAATTACGATTAAACCGCAAATTTTTCACGCTTCTGTTGGCAAGTTCCAACTTTCACGTTTGTGATTTTCGGTTAGTAATTTTCAATGTTTTATTTTCAATTATTTACTTTTCGCTTTAAAATTCTGCGCAAAAAATTTTAAGTTTTTGCTTTTCAGTTTTCTGTTGGCAGATTCCAATTTTCACGCTTCCGCTTTTCAAGTTTCTGTTAGCAAATTCCAATTTTCAAGTTTTGGTTTTTCAGGTTTCAACTTTTCAAGTTTTTGCAGGCAAGTTCCAATTTTCACGCTTCTGCTAGTAAACTTCTTGCGGAAACAAATGCTTATATTCTGATTGTTTTCATCTGCGTAATTTCGGCACAAGTCTTCAGTAACGTCTCGCCACTTTGAGATGGCTGGAAATTCGTAACCTTTCAATTTTCGGCATAACGAAAACTTGATGTGTAACGATAATTCCACTAAATTCCAGCTAGCTCAAAATGGCTGTTACTGGAGGCTTGTTTTGTCGAAATTACAATTAAACAGCAAACCTTTCACGCTTTTGTTGGCAAAATCCAATTTTCGAGTTTCTGCTTTTTGGTTCGTAATTTTCGGCGTATTATTTTCTATTATTCACTTTTTGTATTAAAAATCTAAGCAAGAAATTTTCAAGTTTCTGCTGTCAGATTCCAACTTTCACACTTCTGTTTTTCAAGTTTCAACTTTTCAAGTTTCCGCTGTCAAATTCCAACTTTCACGCTTCTCCTTTCAGTTTCCAATTCATCAAGTTTCTGTTGGCAAATTCCAACTTTCACGCTTCTGCTTTGTCAACTTTCTGCGAAAACAAATGTTTTTTTTCAAATTGGAGTTACCTGCGTAATTTCGGCACAAGTCTCCAGTAACGTTCTCGCGCTACAAGCAGTTTGGGATTAAATCGGCGTTATCTTTCGGATTTGCCAAATCTTCCAAATACAAACTAATTTTTCCATTAAGCCAAATCCCCAAATTGCTTGTAGCGTGTGTTACTGGAGGCTTGTTTTTGTCGAAATTACGATTAAACCGCAAATTTTTCACGCTTCTGTTGGCAAGTTCCAACTTTCACGTTTGTGATTTTCGGTTCGTAATTTTCAATGTTTTATTTTCAATTATTTACTTTTCGCTTTAAAATTCTGCGCAAAAAATTTTAAGTTTTTGCTTTTCAGTTTTCTGTTGGCAGATTCCAATTTTCACGCTTCCGCTTTTCAAGTTTCTGTTAGCAAATTCCAATTTTCAAGTTTTGGTTTTTCAGGTTTCAACTTTTCAAGTTTTTGCAGGCAAGTTCCAATTTTCACGCTTCTGCTAGTAAACTTCTTGCGGAAACAAATGCTTATATTCTGATTGTTTTCATCTGCGTAATTTCGGCACAAGTCTCCAGTAACGTTTTGCTGCTTTGAGATGGCTGGAAATTCGTAAACATTCAACTTTCGGTTTTGCAGAAAGTTGATACGAAACGATAATTCCACTAAACTCCAGCTAGCTCAAAACAGCTGTTGTGCGTTCGCTTTTTTATTTATTCTGTTCTTTGTCAATTTCTTTTATAATTTCTCTTGCTTCGTTAATTGCGTTTTGATAAGATTTTTTATTGTATTTGGTAAAATTATCAATTCCCGACAAAATAATCTTTGTCTTCTTTTTCAGTAAAGTTGTATTGATATCTTCATCTTCTTTTCCATACATTAATAAATCTACATATCTTGAAGTGAGTTTTTCGTATGAATCTTCGACAAGGGCTATTTGTGGAATAGTTTGCTGATAATAACCCAAAACCTTATTTCTTATGTTTTGATTTTCAATAGTATTTATTTTTCCACTAGATTTAAATCCTTCATATCGACCATTATTCACTAATGTATTAATGAAATTTGTTCCTGAATTAATCTGTTGATGATTAGCTTTAATACTGTCTATTTTTTCTGGTGTAAGATGTAAAACAAATGATACTTGTTGTTGAGTTTCATTTAATAAATTTTTTGTGTTTTCTAAGTTTGAAATGTCATTTTGTAAATCTTCTTTCAATCCAATTAAAAATGTTTGTGCATCTTTCCGTTGATGCTTTTCTTCGCTCCAAGAGTGAAGCCAAATAGAAAGTGTAACTGCAAATACAATGATTAAAATTTCAGTAAGTATTTCTTTTACTTTTTCTTTGAAGGAATGTTCGCTATTATTCATCTCTGTGTATATTTTTTTTGAGTGTTTTATTATTTCTTCTTTCATATTTACTTTTATAATTATTTATTATTGTTTCGGTTTTCTGTTGCTCGAAAGTGACGCACAACGTTATGCCACTTTGAGATGGCTGGAAATTCGTAACCTTTCAATTTTCGGCTTAACGAAAACTTGATGCGTAACGATAATTCCACTAAATTCCAGCTAGCTCAAAATGGCTGTTACTGGAGGCTTGTTTTGTCGAAATTACAATTAAACCGCAAACCTTTCACGCTTTTGTTGGCAAAATCCAATTTTCGAGTTTCTGCTTTTTGGTTCGTAATTTTCGGCGTATTATTTTGTATAATTCACTTTTTGTATTAAAAATCTAAGCAAGAAATTTTCAAGTTTCTGTTGTCAGATTCCAACTTTCACACTTCTGTTTTTCAAGTTTCAACTTTTCAAGTTTCCGCTGTCAAATTCCAACTTTCACGCTTCTGCTTTTCAGTTTCCAATTCATCAAGTTTCTGTTGGCAAATTCCAACTTTCACGCTTCTGCTTTGTCAACTTTCTGCGAAAACAAATGTTTATTTTCAAATTGGAGTTACCTGCGTAATTTCGGCACAAGTCTCCAGTAACGTATCGCTGCTTTGAGATGGCTGGAAGTTCGTAAACGCTCAATTTTCGGCTTAACGATAACTTGATGCGAAACGGTAATTCCACTAAACTCCAGCTAGCTCAAAACAGCTGTTATGCGATGTTTTTCTTTGAAGGCTCAATTATGTTTATTATGATTTTCTTTTTTGATTTCAGGTTTATGTCAAACCATATATCTTCAATTCTTCTTAATATTGAATCAAATAAAAGCGGAACATCTTGTTCCATATTAGATTTTAAAGAAATTACAAACGTTTGATTTTCGATAATTAATTCGTTTTTGTATTCGGTTTTTCCATATTCGTAAATTTTTTCAGTCCAACCTTTCTCAATCAATATTTTTAAAAAACTTTTTAAGTTTCCAATGTTAATTTCATTGAATTCAAGTTGATAACTTAATTTTGAATCAATTTCCCAACAATTTTGTTTTACTAAAAAATTTTTAGGTTTCTCTTTGTCAAAAATGATTTTATAATTTGACCTAAAATTTTCAATTTCTTTTCCAATTTCTATTTTGTTTAAAGAGTTTGCATTAAGAAACTCAAATTGAAGATAAACTCCATTGATAACATAAGTTATTAAATTTTGAGTAGTTTTCTTTTCAAATTCTACATTTAAGAGATTAAAAAAGTTATCAATATATTCTTTCCAATTCGTCATTTTTTTTTCTTAAAATATTGCATAACGTTCCCTTGCTACAAGTGGTTTGGGGTTAAATTAAGCCTTATTTTCGGATTTGCCAAATCATCCCAAATACAAACCTATTTTCCCATCAAGCCAAATATTCAAATCACTTGTAGCAAGTGTTAGCGGTTGCCAGAGTATGCGGTTTAAGTCAGAATTCTAATTATAATCCAAAACGCTAAAAATATTCCACCGATTATTAAAATTCGATTTCCTTGTTTTCTGTCATTTTCTGAATATGCATAAATTCGGCTTCCATTTGGTAATGTTTTTTTATAAGTTAACAAATGCCAACCAATAAAAATCCCCAATAATCCGCCCAAAAATGCTGTTAAATATCCTACAATTATATAGATTTTTTGACCTTCCTCGGGTTTTGACAATTCTAAAATTCTTTGCTGTTTAATTTTTTCTATTTCTTCGGGTGTAATTTCTTTGCCTTTTTCTTTAAGTAGTTTTTTAGCAAGTGAAACGTCAAATTTATTCCATTCGTCACTTTTTGAAACCACGTCAATTAATTCATCGTCGGAAAAACTAAACAAATAATAATCTTTATCAATGTCATGAATTTCGTTTTCTGATTTATCAGCTAATATTTTATTGGCTTTTTCAAAATCACTTTTCTTGAGTTTTATACAATATTCTTTCCCAAAACCATTGTTAGCAAAAGTTGGGTCGAAACTCAAAGAATTGTCTTCTAGCAAAAAATCAATATTTTGTTCAGCTATTAATTCGCCTAATTCTTTTGCTGAATTTTGGTGATTAAATTTTTCAAATGTTATAAATTCTTCTTTCATATATATTTCTGTTTTTCGAACTGGTAACCGCTAACGTCCCGCTAGTAGGCGATGGTCGGGCTAAGTAAAGACAGTTTTTCGGATTATCACTAATTTCCCAAATACAAAACCATTTTTCCATTAAGCCTGATTCCCGACTATTGCTTACTAGCTGTTAGCACTAGTTTTTTTACCATTCTCTGGGAGCAATCAGTTCTTCTACATCAGCATTGAATCCATATGCTTTTGCTATAAAGTCAAAGTCTGCTCCAATCGATTCTCTAGCACCAGTTTCAATCTCGCTGTTATGCTCAAAGAATTCATTTTGTAAATCATTTATTTTTATAGTCGCTGTATGTGTTAACTTATAAAGTTCTTCAAGATTTTTCGGCGATGTTTTTTCAATATCAATGCATAGTTCAGTAAGAATTGTTTTCACTTTGTCAACGAGAAATTTTGGGAAATATGAATCAGCATACATATCTTTTAAATAAGCATAATTTTTCATTTTCTCGTTTTTTAAATTTTCTTGTTTTACAATTATGCTTTGATTTTTCATTTTCTCGTTTTCCAAATTTTCTTGTTTTATAATTGTGTTTTGATTTTTCACTTGCTGACCATTACAAGAAAACAAAATCAGAGAAATTATTACGATAATATGTTTTTTCATCTTTATAAAATTAGTGCTAACGTCCCGCTAGTAGGCGATGGTCGGGCTAAATAAAGCAAATTATTCGGATTATCACACTATTTCCAAGTACAAAACCATTTTCATTTTAGCCTGATTCCCGAATATTGCTTACTAGCTGTTATATGATGCCCTTTTATTATTTTTCTTATCTTTATTCTGTGTTTACAAGTGTAAGCTATAAAACTAATAGCTAAAGAAGTAATGTTATTAGATTGATTTTTAATTTGTAATCCAAAATTGATTATTATTTAAGGAATCTTCTAATCCAATGATTCCACTTTTTAAATCGAAGTATATTTTATTAATTTTTACATTATTTATGTTAAGAACTGCTTCGTTCGATAGTTCAAAAATCATAACTTTTTTAAATGAAATATTATTAATGTTTTTTTCAAATAATAAATTATTGTCTTTTGGGTAATTTATATAAAAATACTGACCGATTATAATTTTATAAAATAATAAATCATTTTCAAGTTTACTTATATAAAAATCTAAATCTATGTAGCCTTTAATGTTTAACCTAATAAACAGTTTATCATTATAATATTCCGTTCCAAAATAATCACCATTTAAATATACATTTTCATTAATTTCATATAAATCATTTTTAATTTCGATTCTTTCACCACTGGAGTTTTTATAGATATTATTATTTCCTATTTGGCTGTATTTTGTAGGTATTACATCAAAATCACTACTCTTGAATTTATAATAAACTTTTTTGTTCTCCGCAATTCCGACATTTAATTCACATGAAGAAAGAAAAACAATTATTAATAGATAAATTAGCTTTTTCATTTTTATTTTTTTTAAAAAAAAGAGTGTTTTTCTTGCTTTACCAAAGTTAAATCTTTCATTTTTAATTTCGGTATGATTGTGGCTTTAATAGTAAGTCGATCTTCTATTTTTTTGTAAGGTTATTTTTTTATTTTGGTCTAAGTTATATTTTAATTTTTTACAGATTTTCGCCGTTTCGTGTAGCTCAAGGGTTTCATATAACGTCCCCTCGCTTGCTCGTCGTTGCGGGCTTCGTGAAAATAAAATTTCTAATTTAAAATAAATATGATGCGAAACGAAAATATGATTGAACCACAAAATCCGCAATGCGTGCAAACGAGTGTTAGCAAATCGTTGCTTTCTTGCAAATTTTGCAATGGTTTTGCTCCTCACGCAATTGATAAAGGAGAATGGAATTTAAATACTGGATGGGAGTTTAAAGTTTGGATATGTACAAATTGCTTAATAGATAAAAATCCTCACTTAATTTCTCATAATGAAAAAGAAAGCATAATGTACATAGCCCCTCTTTCTTCTGAAGATAGAGCTGCTATGTGCAATGTTTGCTAACTTGTATATACTCGCTACAAAGTAGCGACAATCTACCCAATTTAGGATGTATAGTCGCTACGGAGTAGCGTATTTTCATCAAATGTATAAATAATATTTTTATTACAAATCATCAAAAGAACTTTTTATTTGTTGGATACTTTTTGTACTTACGTGGGTATATATTTCGGTCGTTTTGCTGCTATTGTGTCCCAATAATTCTTGAATGTACCTCAAATCGGTTCCGCTTTCAAGTAAATGCGTAGCATAACTGTGGCGTAACCAGTGCAAAGTAACGGGTTTTCTGATTCCTGATTTTTGTATGGCTTGTTTTAAAACTTGTTGTAAGCTTCTATCATCATAGGGCTTTCCTTTGATTTGTCCTTCAAATAAATACGTTGTGGGTTTAAATACTTTATAATACTCCCGTAGCATTTCTAAAATTTTTGGGCTTAATGGGACTATCCTGTCTTTTTTGCCTTTTGAATTTTTAAGCAATACAATATTCCGCATCGAATCTATGTGAACGGGCTGGAGAGCCAATAATTCGCCACAACGCAGGCCACAACTATAAATCAATGAAAGCATCATTTTATGTTTGATGTTACTATGAGCATTTAATATCAATTTTATTTCTTCTTTGCTTAATACATTGGGTAAAAGTTTAGCTCGTTTTGGTCGGTGAATTTTATCAACTTCAATTTTTGTTGCTCTGACTGTCATAAAAAACAGCTTTATTGCATTTACAGTTTGATTCTGATACGAAGCGGAAAGCTTCTTTTTCAATATATAGTCGTTATTAAAAATAATAACATCTTCATTATTGATTTCTGCAGCGGGTTTTTTCAGTAAAGATCAAGAACGATTTTAAAGATTCACTATAAGTATCAATGGTACTTTCACTGTAACGCTTAGAACGAAGCCATTGCTTGAACTTTTCAATTTGTATTATCCCTTCCGCCGATTGCAGCGAATTTGCCAAAGATTCTATTTTAACGCGTGCTCTGTTTTCAGTTTTATCCGGAATGTGCCACACTGTTTTTTGCTGACTCCATCTCGCTCCCTCTACGTGTTTTACCTGCCTGCCCGCAATCAGGTACGGGCGATTAAATCAGCCTTTTTTATCAAAATAAACTGCAATTCTACTTTCGTTTCTATATTTTATCAATTTTGCTGTCCAGTTCACAAAGTGCATTTTTGTTATTTGTAGAATAATTTTTTTATTGTATCGTCTGTTTATTAATACCTAATTTCAAATCTTTAATCTCTCTTTTCAACTCCAAAAACATGTCGGTCACACTTGCCGTTTCCGTTAATTCCTGTTTTTTATCTGTGAGTCCAATGTTGCACACGTATTCCCAAATTTCAAGAATGTCGGAAACCTTGACTTCATAAACCGGATAAAAACTATTGTCTGATTCCACAAATAGTACATTCTTTTTGTTTTTATTCAATCGCTTGTATACCATACCTTCATTTTTGGTGATCAGTATATAGGTCTTACCATCATTGACGTCTCCTAACTTTTCAATATACCGCCCAACGATTATGGAACCATCTGCATGTGGTGGCATCGAATCTCCTTCCACCGGAAAACCCCTGTGCTTGCCCGAGCCCAAAAACGGCAATGAAATTTGCTGCAGACTTTCAATATATTCCGGATCGGCATACCCATTCAAATACCCGGCTTTTACTTTTTGCGTAACGACTTCAATAAAATTATCTCCGGCTGAATCCACTGTAATAGGCAATAATATTCTATTATCCTCAAGTTTCAACAAATTGTCCAAAGGAATTTTCCTCACATCCACAGATAGCAATAGGTCTATACTAATATGGTAGTAATGGGCTATTTTCTTCAGTATTTCATACGGGGCTTCCGAGGTTCCATCTTCATATTTGACATATCTGCCCCTGGTTATTGCTAACGATTCAGCCAGCTTTTCTTGTGAAATCTTTTGTTGCACCCTAAGGTTCCTGATGTTGTCGGAAAATAAAGACATAGGTATTTTGTTATAATTTGTAACAACAAATATAGACAAATTTGTTATCATCTGTACTAATTTTGTAAAGTATAAAAAACGAAAAGAAGATGGAAAGAGCAATTGTACACATGGATTTGGATACTTTTTTTGTGTCCTGCGAAAGACTGGGAAATTCAAAACTGGAAGGAATCCCTTTAATTATTGGTGGCGGGGATCGTGGCGTAGTGGCTTCTTGTTCGTATGAAGCCCGTACCTTCGGAGTGCGTTCCGCCATGCCTATTAAAATGGCACTCCGCCTCTGCCCTCAGGCAAAAGTGATGAAAGGTGATATGGAATTGTACTCCAAATTATCGCATGACGTAACCGAAGTGATCCAAGAAAAAGCACCTATTGTAGAAAAGGCAAGCATCGATGAATTTTACCTTGATATTACTGGAATGGATAAATTTTATGGGGGTTACAAATGGACCAACGAACTAGCACAATCCGTTACCAGAGAAACAGGATTACCAATAAGCTTTGCATTATCGATAAACAAAACTGTTTCTAAAATTGGTACTGGCGAAGCCAAACCCAAAGGAAACTTGGAAATACCGGAAAATAAAGTACGGTCTTTCTTAAATCCGCTTTCGATTCAAAAAATACCCATGGTGGGCGATGTGACTTTTCAGCTGTTATCCCGAATTGGAATCCGTACCATTCAGACGCTTTCAGAAATGCCTGCCGAAGTTTTACAAAGAATGATCGGTAAAAATGGCATCGACATTTGGAAGAAAGCCAATGGCATCGATACCAATCCAGTGGAACCGTATACCGAACGGAAATCCATTTCAACGGAACATACTTTTAGTCAGGATACCATTGACATTCCAAAACTAAAATCAATACTGATCGGAATGGTCGAAAAACTGGCCTTTCAGTTGCGCTCCGAAGAATGGCTGACTTCCACGGTAGTTATTAAAATACGGTATTCCAATTTTGATACTGAAACCAAACAATGCAAAGTCCCCTATACCTCAGCCGATCACATGCTGACTAAATCCGTTACCGATTTATTTGATAAAGTTTACCAGCGTCGAATGCGACTGCGATT
This sequence comes from Flavobacterium sp. DSR2-3-3, assembly GCF_049896585.1. Lineage (NCBI taxonomy): Bacteria > Pseudomonadati > Bacteroidota > Flavobacteriia > Flavobacteriales > Flavobacteriaceae > Flavobacterium > Flavobacterium sp. DSR2-3-3. The sequence goes on along the minus strand of NZ_JAFCUP010000003.1, from coordinate 359,791 downwards.
AATCGGAATTCGTTTCAGTGGACTCGTTCGTGGAACCTATCAAATCAATTTATTTGAGGACACCGAAGAAATGCTATCGTTGTATCAAGCCATGGACAAAATGAAAAGCCGGTATGGCTTTGATGCCGTAATGCGTTGTGCCGGCGCAACATTTAAACCCAATAACAAATCCGAGATTTTAAAACGCAAAATATAACTCATGTACCTCAACTGTCATTCTTTTCATTCGCTGCGCTACGGCACTATTCCGCTGTTGGATCTCATACAGCAGGCGGTTGGTTGTGGTGTTAAGACAATGGCATTAACGGATATTAATACGGTTACCGGTATCTATGATTTTACAAAAGCATGCCACGAGCTTGGGATAAAACCAATAGTGGGTATCGAATTTCGCTACAACCATCAACTGCGTTATATCGGTTTGGCTAAAAATGCCGATGGGCTCGCCGAAATGAACCGCTTTCTGACCAAAAATAATTTCGAAAATACTCCTCTACCAATATCCGCTCCTGATTTTAAAAAAGTAGTCATTATTTATCCTTTCGAAAATAAGCCAGCAGAACTAAAAGATCATGAATATATAGGCATTGCTCCGGATCAGCTTCCCAAATTATTTTTACCGGAATGGAAAGCTTTGCTTGACAAAATGGTGGTTTTGCAATCCGTCACCTTCCGGACTAAAAGAGAATTCAACCTGCATAAAATCCTTCGAGCTATTGATACCAATGTTATCTTGTCCAAATTGACTTTGGACGATTATTGCAAAACATCTGAAGTAATGATTCCTGTGGAGGAACTGCTTTCGAAATTTGAGGAGTATCCGCAAATTATCGAAAACACGCAAAAGTTGATGGATCAATGTCATTTTGAATTCGACTTCAAAACGCCCAAAAACAAAAAATACTATTCCGGAAGCAGGGAAAGCGACATGCAGCTTTTGACGAAGTTGGCTCACGAAGGATTAATCAAAAAATACGGTGCCAATAATTTGCAGGCAACAGCAAGAGTGGAAAAAGAATTAAAGGTGATTGATCAGCTTGCATTCAGTGGCTATTTCCTGATCACGTGGGACATCATTAGATACAGCATGAGTCAGGGCTTTTTACACATTGGTCGGGGAAGTGGTGCCAACAGTATCGTGAGTTATTGTTTGGGCATCACGGACATCTGCCCTATTGAACTGGATTTGTATTTTGAACGTTTCCTCAATGTAAACCGCAAAAGTCCACCTGATTTTGACATTGATTGGTCTTGGAAAGAACGAGATACCATTCTCCGATATATTTTTGATACCTACGGTGCGGATCATGTTGCCTTCTGTGGAACCAATGTCGAATTTAAATACCGTTCCATATTCCGGGAAGTGGGTAAGGTTTTTGGTTTGCCCAAAGAAGAATTGGATGCATTGGCTAAAAACCCAATGGCGTTACATGATAAAAACCCAATAGTAAAGTTAGTACAGGAATACGGGATGTTGCTCGAAAAATACCCCAATCAACGCAGCATGCATTCCTGTGGAATCCTGATTTCCGAAGAACCCATTACCAATTATACGCCTTTGGAAATGCCTCCAAAAGGGTTTCCAATCGTATTGTTTGACATGCACATTGCCGAAGACATCGGCTTTGAAAAATTTGACATCCTGAGTCAGCGCGGAATTGGTCACATCGATGACAGTGTGAAATTGATTGAAAAAAATCAGGGAATTAAAGTCGATATCCGGGATACTGCTATATCAAAAAATGAGGAGAAGGCCAATCATTTTCTAAGCCATGGAAAAACAATTGGGTGCTTTTATATCGAAAGCCCGGCCATGCGCGGCTTGTTGCGCCGTCTGAAATGCGATAACTACAAAACCTTAGTAGCAGCCTCCTCCATTATTCGCCCGGGCGTAGCCCAATCCGGTATGATGAAAGAATATATTTTCAGGCACAACCATCCCGATAAGTTTGAATATTTTCATGACGTTTTTAAAGAACAGTTAGGCGAAACTTATGGGGTGATGGTCTATCAGGAAGATGTAATAAAAATTGCGTTACATTATGCAGGACTTCCGGCAGCCGATGGAGATATTCTGCGTCGGGCCATGAGTGGAAAAGGACGCTCCAAAGCTGCTTTGCAAAAAGTCAAGGACAATTACTTTGCCTGCTGTGCCCAAAAAGGACATTCTGTAAAGTTGAGTGAAGAAATATACCGACAAATTGAATCCTTTGCCGGCTACTCGTTCTGTAAAGCGCACTCTGCCTCTTATGCTGTCGAGAGTTACCAAAGCTTGTATTTAAAAGTCTACTACCCTATTGAATTCATGGTAGCGGTGATCAATAATCAGGGTGGTTTTTACCGTACCGAAGTATACGTACATGAAGCCAAAATGTCGGGTGCAACCATTCAGAATCCTTGTGTAAACAAGAGCGAGTATGAAACTACGGTATATGGCATCGACGTCTATCTCGGTTTCATGCATTTGGAAGGTTTGGAAAGTAAAGTAGCGTATGGTATTGTTAAAGAACGGGAGGAACAAGGCGAATTCAAATCATTGGAAGATTTCATCAACCGCATTCCCATCGGTATTGAAGGCATACAAATTTTGATTTTTATCGGAGCCTTCCGCTTTACGGGAAAAACAAAAAACCAATTGCTGGTGATTGCCAGACTCATCTTAGTCAATTTCAAACCCGAAAATAGAAACTTGATGCTGCTTCAGGAACCAATCAAAGAATATGAACTCCCTATACTCGAACGCTCCCCTTTTGAAGATGCTTTTGATGAAATCGAGCTATTGAGTTTTCCGGTTTCCTGTACTCCTTTCGATTTGTTGCAAACCAAATATCGGGGGGACGTAATGGCAAAAGATTTACTAAAACATCATAAAAAAACGGTTAAAATGCTGGCTTACCTTATTTCAAGAAAACATGTACCTACCAAAATGGGAACCATGTATTTTGGAACTTGGGTAGACATAGAGGGGGAATATTTCGATACGGCACATTTTACAAAAAGTCTGGAAAAATATCCGTTCCAAGGCGGTGGCTGTTATTTGCTTTTAGGAACTGTAGAGGTAGACTATCATTTCCCTACGATCACGGTTACCAAAATGGCAAAAATGCCGTTCCTCCCCGATCCGCGGTATTCCAACACTTCTGATAGGCAATATAAAGTTCATGAACAAATTCGGGAAGATGTCAGCATGACCCATCGGGCACCGTATCCACAGGAACATGAGATTAATCTGCCGAGGCATAAAATGGAGGTGGGTGCAAAAAAAGAGTCGGTTTGACCTTTTTAGGAAGAAATATAATTGCTTTAATCTTTTACACAAGAATAACAATACAATTCACGTTATATACCAAATGAAAAAACAGGAATACGCAATAGTAGATATAGAAACCACAGGCGGTAATGCCAGTAACAGTCGCATTACAGAAATTGCCATTGTTATTCATAACGGAACCAGCGTAATCGACCGCTGGGAAACACTCGTCAACCCAGAAAAAGAAATACCGCTTGCCATTTTTTCGCTAACCGGCATTAACAATGAAATGGTTCGGGATGCACCTATTTTTGATGCCATTTCTGAAAAAGTTTTAGAAATGCTTACCGGACGCATTTTCGTTGCCCATAATGTCAACTTTGATTATTCGTTTGTTCGGCACCAACTCGAAGCAAGCGGATTCAAATGGACCGCGCCAAAATTGTGCACCGTTCGAGCAGCAAGAAAGATTAAGTCAGGATTGGCTTCGTACAGCTTGGGCAGGCTTTGCCAATCCTTAGACATCCCTTTGATAAACCAACACCGTGCCGGCGGTGATGCAGATGCCACAGCCATACTATTTTCCCGTCTGCTGGAATGGGACATTGAAGGAGTAATCGAAAAAATGATAAAAAAAACTGCTCAAGACCAGCGCTTACCTCCTAACCTACCGCCTGCTGACTTTGAGCAGTTACCTGAAAAAGTAGGTGTGTATTATTTTTATGATCAGACAAGGAAAGTTATTTACGTAGGAAAGGCAATTAACTTAAAGAAACGGGTAGCCTCCCATTTCAGTGGGCACAATATCACGCCACAAAGGCAAAATTTCCTGAGAGAAATACACAGTATTTCCTTTGAAGTCTGTGCTACCGAATTAATGGCGCTATTGCTGGAATGTACTGAAATTAAGAAACTGTGGCCTACCTACAATAGGGCACTCAAACGCTTTGACCCTAAGTATGGGCTGTATGAATATGAAGCCCGCAGCGGATACAGATACCTGGCCATTGGAAAGCTGGGTAAATTTCAGTCGTGCATAGAGTCTTTCAATAGTTTGTATAAAGGCATCAATGTATTGCGCAGCTTATCCGAACAATTTGGCATTGATAACCGATTCTGTAATTACGGCATGGACGACCACGGAGAATTTATCCCAAAACCGGACCGGGACAATTTACCCGAAGTCGAACTACACAACGAGCAAGTCGAAAATGCCATTGATTTTTTAGTCAAAAACAGGCCAAGCTTTGCCATTATAGACAAAGGCAGGACTGCTGAAGAACGCAGTTGCATTTGGATTGAAAACGGTCACTTTTATGGCATGGGATATATTGCATCGGATCTTGGTTTTACCAATCCCTCTGAAATAAAAGATCATGTTACTTCATACAAAAGCAACCAATACAGCGTGGATTTAATCCTTGCTTATGCTGAGAAATATCCCGGCAAAGTCCGTTTTAAACTAGCCGAGGAAGAATCATAATTCATTCCAATTGCATCTAAATATTTACATCAGGTAGTTATAGCATCAGTATGTTTTGGCGAAACTCGCAGGTTCCGACTAGGTCTTAAATTCCTGTACGAACTTCTTCGCAGATCAATTTATTTTCAAGTAGATGTTGCAACTGCTCTCACAAATTTTCAATAAACACCTTGGATGAGGCATACATAATGAAGTATCTTAGGTATTCAATTTTCCAATGGCAAACAAAATAAACAAATGACTAGCAACACCGAATTAATCCGTTTCTTGGAAGCACAAAATCAAGTGTACCTGAAAGCACTTTCAGAACTAAAAAAAGGCAAAAAAGACACCCATTGGATGTGGTACATCTTTCCCCAATTAAAAGGATTAGGTTCGAGTGAAACCGCACATTTTTACGGTATAAAAGATTGGAATGAAGCTACTGAGTATTTACAACATCCTGTTTTGGGACAACACCTGATTGAAATTTCTTTAGTTGTACTTCAACTTGAGGGAAAAACAGCTTCAGAAATATTTGGAACTCCAGACGATTTAAAATTACGCTCCTGCATGACATTATTTGCGACAATAGAAAATGCCAACCCAGTATTTGCTAAGGTTTTGGAAAAATATTTTAACAGCATACCGGATGAACGTACGCTACAATTGCTAAACAGGATTAAGTTATAATCCAAAACCAGTTAACCATCTGTTTTATCCTCTAAAAAAACTATTCTTTAACGAAAATATTATCAGTCCGGTAAATACCAATGGTACGGATAGAACTATTCCTGAATCAATTGCCTCAATCTGATATTTTTTAATATCGGATTTTATTTTGTGAAAAATGATACGATTTTAAATACAGTTTTAATATAAAACGGACTAAAAGCAAGCTGAGGTCATGTCTCATGGATGCTGCGAGCGCATGATGGCTATGTTGCACTGGTCACCTTTCGGGACTTATAGCTCTGCACGTCCATAAGCCTAGTACTACTTGCTTTCTTTTTTCAGTTTTTTATTTTCAAACTATTTTTTTGAGTGGTACGGGTACAGAGACAGGAATTGAAATATTAATAACTCGTTAGGTGTGATCGAATGATTTGATTTTTGATATTATTTATTGGTCGATCAAAAATAAATTTAGTGATATATTTCACCAATTTTAATGCTGTTATTTTTGCTGAAATTCTTGTTTTATAACCTTCAAAAGTTTAAAATAATTGATTCTAATTCTGAATTGGTTACGTAATTGCGAAAACAATGTTTCGATTCTTTTCCGTGATTTTGTAAAAATATGAGAGTGTGGTTTAAAGTCATTTTGATTTTTTCTGTTGGGAGTTTCTCATTTGATATTTACCGTTTGAAACAAATTTAATGGAATGCTTTGAGACAAGTGACCTCTGACTCCAAGCAACAGACATTCAGACATTTGTTGTTTTATTTTTTTTTTAAAATAGACATCAAGAACGGCTGCTTTTGTGCTATTAAAGAAATGAAAAAATCCCTTTGACCAAACAAACTTTATGCAGTTTATATCCGTAAAATCTATTCTTTTGAGAAGCACAAAATTTTTTTGAAGGTATAGTTTCAAACTCATTTTTACAGATTTTAATTTTCCCATGACCAACAAATCTGCAAATTTACAACGGCATACTTCCGATAATATAATAATCTTTAAATTCTAAAAACCTTCAGTTAATTTGGTTCTTACTTCTTCTGAGAATAAAAACAATTTTTGTCTTCTTTTATTAAAATGACTTCGCATAATTAAATTAGGAATTTGTCGCTTATCAATCTTTTTGAATAGAAAATTCTCATTATCAACAGCTATAAATTCAGTTGTTAAATTTATTGATGCAGATGTCAATTACACAATAATAATTTAATTTCGAAATTCAATTTTCATTCAAATTTGAATCATTACTTTGCAGTATGAAAATTTTAATCATTGAAGACGAAATTGATATTGCCAGCAGCATAAAAAGTTATTTAAAAGCTAATGATATTCATTGTGAAACCGCAAGCACCTACCAAACGGCGCTGGACAAAATAACTATCTATGATTATGATTGCATTTTAGTCGATCTAATGCTTCCTGATGGTGATGGGTTTTCGATTTTAAAGGAATTGAAAAGTCTAAATAAATCAGAGGGAATTATTATAATTTCGGCTAAAGAAACGTTAGAGACCAAAATCGAGGGATTCAATCTTGGAGCAGATGATTATTTGACAAAACCCTTTCATCTGTCAGAGCTGTTGGTAAGAATTCAGGCTTTGGTAAGACGTAAAAAATTCGACGGAAATAATAAAATTGAATTTAATGAAATTGAAATTGATACTTTAGCAAAATCGGTTAAAATTGGAGATAAGAAAATTGACTGTACTAAAAAAGAAATTGATTTGTTATTGTTTCTAATTGGAAATAAAAACAAGGTTTTGTCTAAAAGTGCCATAGCTGAACACCTGTCGGGTGACATGGCGGATATGCTGGACAATCATGATTTTGTGTATGCCCACATCAAGAATTTGAAAAAAAAACTAAACGATGCCGGAAGCAATGATTACATAAAATCAGTTTACGGAATTGGTTACAAATGGAACAATGAATAAAAAATTATTACATACTACTCTAAAATACTATGTTTTATTTTCTTTAATAGTGATGCTTTCAGCAGCGCCATTATTTTTTTATATAACTCAATTACTGTATCTACATGAAACAGATGAAGCTTTACTACTTCAAAAAGAAGAATTTGAGCTGTTGTTTGCGCCGCAGTTAAAAGACAAGGATGTTGCTGTTTGGAATAAGTGGAATAGGGATATAAAAATAGTCAAAGTTCAAAAAATAATTTCTGGAGACACGCTATTTAGCCATAGTTTTTATAATAATTTGGATAAAGAAAACGAACCCTATCGGGTACTCAATGCTCCAGTTACAATTAATAATAAGCCCTACCTTTTTACTGCCAGAATAAACCTAGTTGACAACAAGGATTTTATTGTCAGTATTTTAATGGTGTTTACCATCATTATTTTAATTCTTCTGATTGGTTTATTCATCATTACCAGAAAATTGTCTATCACGCTTTGGAAACCATTTTACGACACTCTCAAACAAATAGAGAAATTTGAAATTGACAAAAGTTCCAATCCAAAATTAGCTGAAAATTCTATTGAGGAATTCAATCGACTCAATCTGGCAATAAATAAATTAATTGAAAGAAACACACGCATTTATAAAAGCCAAAAAGAATTTATTGAGAACGCGGCTCATGAACTGCAAACACCAATTGCTATTTTTAAAGGAAAATTGGAAACATTAATGCAAAGAGACGATGTAACGGAAGAACAATTTGATATACTGGACAAATTAAATGATACAACGACAAGGCTCAACCGATTGAATAAAAACCTTTTGCTTTTATCAAAAATAGAAAGCAAGCACTATAACATTCCTGAAAAGGTTCTTTTTAATAAGGTTATCACAAATCAATTGGATTTTTTTAACGAACAGGCATTATCAAAAAATATAAGTATCAACACAGATTTAGAAGCGGATACATTCGTTCAAACGAACATGTTTTTGTCTGAAATCTTGATCAGTAATTTGTTTCTGAATGCAATTAATCATAATGTTGTTAGTGGAAGCATAAATGTTGTATTGCGTGAGAATTCTTTAGTTTTTTCCAATACGGGAATATCAAAGTCACTCGTAACAGATAAATTGTTTGAACGTTTTTCTAAAGTAAATCCATCCTCGAAAGGGAATGGTTTGGGCTTATCAATAATTAAGAAAATTGTAGAGAACAACAATTGGGAAATTATTTACAGTTACAAAGATAAATTACACATTTTTGAAATTCGATTCTAAAATTCAATATTTCTTCAAACTCCAATCGCAATTTTGTCGTTTAAATTTTAAATAAAGAATAAAAATCAAGACAATGCAAAAAAAAATAATACTGTTACTTTCATTTCTAATATTATCAATTTCAAATTCATTCGGACAAACCAAAGGCATCACAATATCAGGAATTACAAAAGATAAAACCTCAAAAGAGACTTTAGCATTTGTAAATGTCCTTTTGAAAAACACAAAAGACATCGTTTTGCTTGCGGGAACTGTTACTAACGAAGAGGGAAGGTTTTCATTTTCAAATGTTGTTCCCGGAAATTACTTTCTAGAGTTTACATTTATTGGATACAAGGCAAAAAACCAAGCTATTTATGTAGGTTCATTATCAGAATTTCTAGATGAGGGAAGCATTGAATTAGAAGAAGATGCTACTATTTTAAATGAAGTAGTTGTCGTTTCAAAGACAGAACTTATCAATCAGAAAATGGATAAGAAAACCTTCTCTGTGGCAGATAATATCAGTCAGAGTGGTGGTTCTGTTTTGCAAACAATGCAAAATTTGCCCGGTGTTTCCGTGCAAGACGGGAAAGTACAAATTAGAGGCAACGATAAAGTCACAGTATTAATTGATGGGAAACAAACCGCATTAACAGGATTTGGAAATCAATCGGGCTTAGATAATATACCCGCATCTGCGATAGAAAAAATTGAGATCATCAACAATCCTTCTGCGAAATACGATGCCAACGGAAACGCTGGAATTATTAATATTATTTACAAGAAAAATAAAAAAGAGGGATTCAACGGAAAAGTGGGTTTTACTTCTGGATTGGGTGCGCTGTGGGAAAGAAAAGAAAATTTACCAACTATTCGACCACAATACTCATTAACACCAAAAATTAATCCGACACTTTCACTTAATTATCGTAAAAATAAAATTAATGCTTTTTTTCAGGGTGATTATCTTTATACTGAAACGCTCAATAAAAATGAGTTTGTAACGCGAACCTACACTGATGGAACTATTATTAATCAACAATCCAAAAGAAATCGGAATACGCATTTCACTACTTTAAAAACTGGAATTGACTGGAATATTAACGACCGAAATTCACTTACTGTTTCGGGTCTGTTTGGAACCGAAAAAATCATTGATAACGGAGATCAGCCCTTTTTTAATGAAAATTATTCGAAACGATTGCGATTGTGGCAATTTTTGGAAGATGAATTAAAAACCACCGCTATGGCTACTGCTGCATACCAGCACAAGTTTAAAGAAGCAGGACGTTTGTTAAATATTGGTTTCAATTATACTTTCCACAGAGAAGATGAAAAATATTTTTTTGATAATATTCTGCCAACCTACACCGGAAAAGATGCTTTCAAATTGTTATCAGATGAGAAAGTAGCCGACTTTAATGTTGATTATATCAAACCCTTAAAATACGGAAGATTTGAAACCGGTTTTAAATTCAGAAAAAGGGATATTCCAACCAATATGCAGTTCTTTCCCGGAGCAAATTCTCCAATAGATAGTGGTGCTGGAGGACAAGCATTTTACAAAGAAATTATTCCGGCCGTATATGGAAATTATATTTTTGAAAACAATAAAATTGAGGCAGAACTGGGTTTGCGAGTAGAATATGTCGATTTGCAATACAATGTCAATCCCAATCATAATACCTATAAAAGCGACGGTTACAGCTATACCCAACCTTTCCCAAATGTGCGATTGGCATACAAAATTAATGACAACAATAAAATATCTTTATTTTACAATCGTAGGGTAGACAGACCAAATGAAGTCGATATTAGAATATTTCCAAAATACGATGATGCAGAAATCATCAAGGTTGGGAATCCTGCCCTTCGCCCGCAGTTCACCAATTTATTGGAACTGGGTTATAAAATGAACTTAAAAAAAGGATATTTCTATTCGGCAGCGTACCACCGTTTTGCAAATGCCACCATCACCCGAATTTCATCAACGGTCCCAGACAGCAATTTAATCTATGCTATTTTCCAAAATGCAGATAAAAGCTTCAATACAGGGAGTGAAATGGTTCTTTCGCTCGATATCGCAAAATGGTACTCATTCAACTTTAATTTAATTGCCTATCACAATCAAATTAATGCTTTTACTGTTGAAAATAAGTATCCAAAACCCAATACTTTTTCAGCGGAGAAACAAGAAATTTTCTCTGGAAATATAAAGTGGAACAATACATTGCATTTATCTAAAAAAGTAGATGCTCAAGTAACGGCAATTTATTTAGCACCGGATATCATTCCGCAAGGCAAAATAAGCTCTAGATTTTCAATTGATTTAGGTATTAAAAAATCAGTCCAAAATGGCAAAGGAGAATTCTTCCTGAATGCAACCGACATTTTAAATACATTAGTAATCAGGAAACAAATTCAAGGTCTGAATTTTAATTATAACAGTACTGACTATTATGAAACACAAGTGGTTCGATTAGGTTACAATTATAAATTTTAATGTAAATGAAAAAATTACCGGAAATCACGATTGTATTTTAGATAATGAGAATTTGTGCAACTACTTTAGGGAAACAGCCGGAGACTTACTTTTAATGACAATAAATATTGGTTGTGCACGAACGCACTAATTTTTGGGGTTGATAAATAGGACGATAAAATATTTTAAATATAATATCGCAGATAAAGCTATTTGGTGAAAAATTCAATATTTCTTCAAAATTGGTTTATAGCTTTGAGTAGTATTAATTTTAAATGCAATAGCAATGAAAAAGTCACTTTTAGTTATCGTTCTAAGTATAATGTCATTCGTTTCTTTTGGACAAAAAATTAAAGAAAAAGAAGTGCCAAAAATTATTACAGAGGCATTACACGAAAAATATCCCAATGCTAAGGGCGTAAAATGGGATAAAGAAAAAAACAATTATGAAGCCAGTTTTGATGTTAATAAAATAGATAATTCGGTTTTATTTAACGGGGAAGGGAAAATTGTTGAAACAGAGATAGAAATACAAATCAGTACACTGCCTAAAAATGCTTTAGACTACATTAACACGCATTTTAAAAATCAAAAAGTAAAAGAAGCTGCAAAAATAATTAACCAAAAAGGGAATATAATTTATGAAGCTGAAATAAAAGGCAGTGATCTTTTATTTGATGAGAATGGAAATTTTATCTCAGTAGAAAAGGCTAGTTAGTTTTAATTTTATAGCATCCACAGTTTTTGTGGGTGCTATTTTTATTTATTTTTTCACTGTTTTCCAAAATTATTTTTTAGACCATTATGCTAAAAAAAATCAAACTGTCAGGCAGATTTTCCTTGTTACTTTATTTTACACTTTGCTTTCTTATTGTGTCTTAAATAGTACGAATAGTCTTTATTATTTGGCAATTTGATCAAGTTTAATTTAATGTTTTTACCGTTTTGGGAACATTATTAACCGGATTATTGTTGGATTGTATGCCACGGGGACAAGTACCTTTCGGGGTATGGAAGCAATGACACTTTGCATTTCGCCTGCACCAGAACACTATTTACAATAATACCTATGTTAAAAATCATTCTATTTTCATTAATTAGTTTCGCATCTCTCACTGCACAAGAAGTAAAAACAGATACTATTTCAAAAGCGGCGATTGCCAAAAATATTAAATTCAATTACAAACAACTTGTTATTCCGGCTGTATTAATAGGATATGGTTTTATAGGAATTGAAAGTGACCAGTTAAAAAGTTATAATTCTGAAATCCAAGAGGAAGTAAAAGAAGATATTGACAGAAAGACAACTATTGATGATTTTTCGCAATATGCGCCGGTACTTTCAGTTTACGCATTGAATGCAGCTGGAATAAAAGGAAAAAATAATTTAAGGGATCGTTCTATAATATTGGTTACTTCTTACATCATTATGTCTACAGCGGTTCTGGGTTTAAAATCGTTAACCAAAGTTGAAAGACCCGATGGGAGTAACAATAATTCTTTCCCATCAGGGCACACTGCAACTGCTTTTGCAGGAGCTGAGTTTTTATGGCAGGAGTACAAAGACAAATCCTTTTGGTACGGAATATCAGGATATATTGTTGCAACAGGAACGGGAGCATTTAGAATTATCAACGATAAACATTGGCTTACAGATGTTGCCACTGGCGCAGGAATCGGAATTTTAAGCACTAAAATAGCGTATTGGATGAATCCATATCTAAACAGGAAATTGTTTAGATCGAAAAAAAATAATACAACATCAGTTATAGCGCCTTTTTACAATGGAAAAGAATTAGGACTCTGCTTTGCGAAGACTTTTTGAATATCACTAAAACGCTTACTGCCTGAATGATTGCAATTCGTACTTTATAAAATAAAATGTTTAAAAATCTTTCTTAAATCGATTTGTTGTTTTTCATAACCACTGCAAATATTCATGGCATAAATATAAATCTTGGCAGAGACATTAATCTTAATAGAAATAGATCATTTGACCCTTTTTTTACTTTTATAACTCACTGTGTATTTCCCATTTTCATTGTTATACTTGTCAGTCTGTTATTATTGAGTTGGATTAGAAATAAAAAGGTAGTTCAAAAAAAATCCATTTATATTGTGATTTCTAAACCTTCATGAAATTAATCACTAACAGAATCAAGCTGTTTTTAAAATATTCCTTTTTAGAAAAAGTAACAAATGTTACAAGTGTATCTTTCCCGTCAGATCATACTTCAACAGCATTTTTTACGGCAACTTCATTCAGTATCGCTTTTCCAAAATGGTCAGTACCGGTGTTTTCATTTTTATGGGCTAGAGCCATTGGTTATTCACGTATGTTTTTAGGTGTTCACTATGCCAGCGATGTGTTTGCGGGTGCCATAGTCAATATAGGTTCCGCGGCGATTGTTTATGCAACGACTTGATTTTAAATAAGAACCAAAAAAATCGGATAGAATAAAAAATAATTGTAACGAGAAAGGGATGTTCGTGAAATAAACAAATAACTACGCTTTTAAAAATTTTTAAAACATAAATTACGCCGCAATTACCACGTTCCAAAACATGAAATTCCACACCACTATTTAAAAGCTATTGCAATAAAATTAGCGATTATGAATTATATTTGATGTTACTACGGATAAAAATTTTAAATTATTTTTAATCTAATTTCACAAAACAATTGATGACTGATGAAAATAAAAAGAATTACAAGAACCGTCTGGATACTATCTTTAGTCAGTTTGTTTACTGATATGGCTAGCGAAATGCTTTATCCAATAATGCCTATTTATTTAAAAACAATCGGATTTTCTATTGTTCTAATTGGTGTTTTAGAGGGTTTTGCCGAAGCATTAGCAGGATTAAGCAAAGGCTACTTTGGGAAATTATCTGACAGTTCAGGAAAACGTGTACCGTTTGTGCAAATCGGTTATGCATTAAGTGCATTGTCAAAACCAATGATGGCAGTTTTTTCTTTTCCACTATGGATTTTCATTGCACGAACGATAGATCGTTTCGGAAAAGGAATTCGCACTGGAGCAAGGGATGCTATTCTATCAGATGAAGCCACAGCAGAAACAAAAGGAAAAATTTTTGGTTTTCATCGGTCAATGGATACTTTAGGTGCAGTTCTTGGACCAGCATTAGCACTGATGTATCTTTATTTTTATCCACAGGATTACAAAACCCTATTTTATCTTGCTTTTATTCCAGGAGTACTTGCAGTTGGAGCAACCTATTTTTTGAAAGACAAAACAAAATCCTATTCAAAAGAAAAAAAACACATTCCCTTTTTCTCCTTTCTTCATTATTGGAAAAAAAGCTCAGCACAATATCGGAAATTAGTAATCGGACTATTATTATTTACATTATTTAACAGCTCCGATATTTTTTTGCTGCTAAAAGCCAAACAAGCAGGTTTGAGTGACACAGCAGTAATTGGAGTTTATATTTTTTACAACTTGGTCTATGCAATTTGTGCATTCCCATTAGGAATTTACGCTGACAAAATAGGACTGAAAAAAATGTTCGTTTTCGGACTTTCGTTATTTGCAATGGTGTATTTTGGAATGGCTTTCAGTACAGGTTTTTACGCAATAGCATCGTTGTTTTTTATTTATGGCGTTTACGCAGCTGCAACTGAAGGGATTTCAAAAGCGTGGATTACTACTATTTCAGACAGAAAAGATACAGCCACCGCGATAGGAACCTATTCAGGATTTCAAAGCATTTGCACTATGTTAGCAAGTACGTTAGCTGGATTAATTTGGTATCAGTTTGGGGCCAGTGCTACATTTATAGTTACGGGAATAGCAACACTAGGTATCATTGTTTACTTCTCATTTCAATCATTCCGGTAAATTTTTGTTTTACAAATCATATAGTAAACTAAACTTCTCTCAAAATCATCACGCATTTGTTTTACAATATCTTTCGTTCCTCTTATAAAAAAGTCAACTAATTCTTTATTCATTAGGGTATTTTTGATTTCTATTTTCCCGTAACCTAAAATGAGTACATTCCCTCGTTTTAGGATTGCCTCTGTATTTATTACGTTAAATTATCATCAGTACTTTAAAGATGGCCAAAGTGCGTCGCGCTTGCGTCAACCGCTATTATATTTAAAAAAAATTGCTTTAACTGCTGAAAATCAGTACATTTAGATTCGAATTCAAGAAGCAGCGACATTTAAATATTACATAATTCATTTGATTTCTGGAAAAATTTAATTTGTGGCTGTGCAAGGCAAAATCGAATCTGCCTTTAATGCCCTACTAATTAAATTCTTGCTTCTCATTGCTCCATATAATTATTCAGGTTGCCACAAACAATTTTGAAAATGAAAAGTACAGCAACTAAAACAGTAGCCATAATAGTCGCACATCCTGATGACGAAATCCTTTGGGCCGGTGGAATTATACTGAATAATCCCCAGTGGCAATATTTTATTACCAGTCTTTGCCGAAAATATGACGAAGATCGTTCCGCAAAATTTTATAAGGTTATTAAAATTCTTAATGCACAAGGTACAATGGGCAATCTCGATGACGAACCTGAACAAAATCCTATAAATGCTGCACAAGTGGAGCAAAAAATATTGCATTTATTACCCAATGAACATTTTGATTTAATCATTACTCATAGTCCTTTTGGAGAATACACCAAACACTTAAGACACGAGGAAGTAGGTAGAGCTGTAATTACACTATGGAATAAAGGTAAAATTGCCACAAATAAACTTTGGGCTTTCGCTTATGAGGATGGTAATAAAAATTATTTTCCAAAAGCAATTGAAAATAACACCTATTTTGAAACGCTCAAAAAACGGATTTGGAATAAAAAATACAATTTAATAACCGAAACCTATGGCTTCGAGAAAAACAGTTGGGAAGCAAAAACAACACCAAAAACAGAGGCATTTTGGGTTTTTAATAACCCAAATGAAGCAAATATGTTTTTGAATAGATAATATTAAAATTATATTTATGAAAGTATTGGTGCTTTATGATTATCCACCATCACCAGGCGGATTGGCAACTCAAGGCGATCTTTTGTATAAAGGCCTGCTCGAATTAGGAGTTGATGCCAAAGCAGCTCATTTTGGATCAACACAAGAAAAAGAGTGGTATTATCGCTGGTTTCAACCCGATGTAGTGGTCGGTATTGGCTACTGGGGGCATACGCCACAGTTAATTTTACACCCGCAGCAGTTTGGTGTTCAGCCCATTCCCTGGTTGGTTGCAGATGGCTACATTGCCAATTATCAGGAAGTCTTAAATGAGCTTCCTTTAATATTGGTCACTTCACATTGGGTAAAAGAAATGTATGTCAGAGACGGAATTAGTGGAGATAAAATTGAAGTTTTGCCTGTGGGTTGCGATACCAATTCTTTCAAACCTTACGATAAAAACAATCCTAAAATACTGGCTGTTCGTGAATTTTTAGGTATTTATCCTGACCAATTGATGATTTTAACCGTTGGTGGAGATGCCGCATCCAAAGGTGCTCAAGAAGTCATGCAAGCCTTGGCAATTATTAAGACTAAAGTTCCAGATTGGAAATATGTATGCAAAGTCTGGCCTCAACAACGAACAACATCGCAAAATTCTCTGGATCTACAGATAGCATCCGATTTGGGCATCGAAAAAAACGTAATTTATGAAACAAATACTATTTCTAGAAATTTCATGCCTTACTTCCTTGCTGCTTGTGATATTTATGCTGCTCCATCTCGTCTAGAAGGATTTGGAATGTCACAAGTAGAAGCGGGTGCGTGCGAAAAACCAGTTATTGGCATAAAAGCAATGGGAATGCTGGACACTTTAGTTGATGGCGAAACCGCATTTTTAGCTAATGTTGCACAAAAGATTGTGGTAAATGAAGTTACGCTCGGCCACGAATCAGGATTTGAAAATAATTACAAAGTTCAATTTAAAGAAGCTCGAACCGTCGATTACCGCGCAAATGTTGAAGATATCGCCGCTGGATTATTGAAGTTGATGAATGATCCAGAATTAAGACAAAAAATGGGTGCAGCAGGCAGAAAACGAGTAGTCGAAAATTTTGATTATAAAATTGTTGCACAAAAATTTATAGATATAATGAATGATAAATTAGGTATAAAAAAATGATAAATTCACAAAAAACTACAGTAATAAATGCGGCCAAAAAAGCAGCTATCGAAGTGCTTTTACACAATATGCATGGCCCATTTCACGAACTTCCCCGAACTGCGGGCTGGGGTTATCCGGAACCGTATACTAGAGATTTATTGATTTCGATTCTAGGAATTGCCGTTTCTGGAAATGAAAAACTACTAAAAAGCATTAGGAAGGTTTTGAAAACTCTGGCAAAACACCAAACCGAAAGAGGACATATTTCATCATTGGTTCATGATGGTGATGATAGAGGCGCAAGCGATACAACGCCCTTATTTTTATTGGGAGTGGGTATTTACAGAAAAGTAATCGATGAACCCAATTTTTTAAAAGAGGCCGTACAAAAAGCATTAATTTGGATGGAATATCAAAGTCCATCCGACATGTCTTTAGTTGCACAACAACCTACCAGCGACTGGCGCGATGAACAGTGGGTATTGGGCTACGGATTGTTTGTTAACACGTTGGTTTACAGTTTTCTGAAAATTTTAAATCAATCTCAAAGAGCCGATGAAATACACCACGAAATGAGTCAATTTACCATTACGGGAGGTGTAATTCACGGTCATGTACACGAGGGTTTAGTATTAAAAGACAAACCTTATTATGCCTTTTGGTCGTATAAAGTTTATAGTAGTGAGCGCTTTGATTTATTAGGAAATAGCCTTGCTATCTTATCGGGAATCGCTTCACCCATTAGAGCTAATGAAATTGTTTCCTGGATAGAAAGCGAATGCGATGCAATGAAAAATAAAGGATTATTGGCAGTTGATTTACCTCCTAATTTTTTCCCTTTTACCAACCCGGGCGATCCTGATTGGCACGATAGATATTCCGAATTCAATACCCCAGGCAACTATCACAATGGCGGAATTTGGCCATTTATCTGCGGTTTTTATGTTGCCGCCTTAGTTGCAGCAAACAGATTTGCATTAGCAGAACAGAAATTAATAGTATTAACTGAATGCATGAAAAAAACGAATCTTTTGACAGAATCAGCAGCTGAAAATAACGATATATCCAATAAATATATAACTGCCGAAAATCAGGAATTTGGATTTAATGAGTGGATAAAAGCGCAAAACGGGGAACCCAAAGGTCAAAATTGGCAAACTTGGAGTGCCGCAATGTATTTATACGCCGCGAAATGCGTGGAAGGAAAAAGAACGCCTTTCTTTGAAGAAATGCGACAGAAATAAATGAGTAATCTACACTTCATTTTAGATACAATTTCACCAGTTAATATCGCAGGAACAAGACCTGAAGATGTTTTTTGGGCAGGTATTGCCGCCAAATCCTTACGGAAAAGTCATATTGCCCTTTCACAATAAAAATTTCAGTGGGGTGTAATGCGAGTAGATTATAAAAGTACTAAGTAAAGAAGGCTTTCATGTACTTGCTACTGACCAAATTGGCTTTGGAAAATCCACCAAACCTGTGAACTACCAATTCAGTTTTCAGCAAATGTCTCTTAATATTAAATCAATTCTCGACAGTCTGAACATCAATAAAATTATTCTTTTATTACATTTTATGTGTAAAATGCTTGTTATTGGATTTGCATCGTCCAATCCTGAAATAACAGACAAACTCATTCTAGAAATGGAAAAAACGAAAAAACCAACTAGAAACGCTCCTCAAAAAAATAGTATACACAATCCTCTATTAAATCCCGTTTCAAACTTTACGACAACTCCCTAATTTGAAAAACCTGCAATGCTTCTCTTCCGCACAGGTTTATCTCATTTGTTTAATATTTGTTTTGGTATTCAGTGATTGCATTTCATTGTTACTGCTGATCATGGAACGAAACCTTAGTTGTTAACAGCCGACTTTATAATTGTGCGCATCTTCCTCCAATAAATTTCCAGTTTTCGTCATCCGATTTGCAAATTTGGATTTGTTTAAAGAAATATTTAATCGGTTAGTTTAGCATTTTCCTTCTTTTCTCACTTGTTCTTATAGCTTCTGCTTTATCCCCAAATATATTTATAAAATCTTTATTCGAAATAAAAACTTCGATCTCCATCTTTCCAGCGCAATGCAAATCCTCATACATTTTTTTTGCAATGGTGTATCTCTCCCGAATGATAAATAATAATCGATTTGGCAAGTAATATAAATCTAATAAAATCATTTCCAATTCATTTTCTAATCCTGAATGCGTATTTTAAAATTACGCGTCACATAGAATAACTATCGATTGTTAAAGTTTTTTGTTGTTTAGTAAATCATAACTCTTGGATACTAATTTGTTTTTGATTTTATGGTTTGTGTATGTGTGTTGATTGGTTATTATTCCTAAAAAATAGTAAATTACACGGCTGTCAATTTAAAATAAAAAGTACTGCCCACGCCCAATTCACTTTCCACTCCAATAGTTCCGTTTTGTGCTTCTATAAATTCTTTGCTAATAGCTAAACCTAGCCCCGTTCCAGACTTATGACTTCCTGGAACCTGAAAATATTTATCAAAAACTTTCGTTTTATAACGGTTATCAATCCCTTTTCCGGTATCAATTACTTGAAAAACAACCTGATTATTTTCATTTTTAAGTTTTACAATTATTTTGCTGTTTTCTGATGAATAAGTAATTGCATTGGTTAAAAAATTAACTAGCACCCAGGCAGTTTTTTCACTATCCGCTTTTATGTCAGGTAAATTTTGTTCGGTCTCGATAATTAGATCAATTTGTTTTAGTTCTACTTGCACTTTTACGGCTTCGGTAGCGTAACTAATAATTTCATAAGGGTTACTTTTCTCAATAGTAAGCTTAATATTTCCTGTTTCTAACTGCGATAATTCCAACAACTCCCCAGTAATTTTTAATAACCGTTGACTGTCGTCTTTTATACTTTCGATCAATTGCTTTTGATCTTCATTAATGTTTCCTGTTTCTGCTTTTTCAAGCAATTGCAAACTTAATTTTATCGATGAAATTGGAGTTTTTAATTCATGAGAAACAGTGGCTATAAAATTGGTTTTGGCAAAATCCAATTCTTTAAAAACAGTAATGTTTCTTAAAATAATAACATTGCCAATATCAATAGTTTGATCTTCTCCTGTTGGTTTAATCGTAATATTGACGATCTCTTTCTCAAAATAACTTTCTTTTCCATCTGCAAAAATTTTCATTGGAAGTACTTTTCTACTTTCGTTTTGAAAATCGCTGACGATTAACGATTTCATCAAATCATTTGTCAGAGCGAGTGTTGCTATAAGTTTTCCAATCACTTCCTCCGTTTTTAATCCAATTATTTTTAAAGCCTCGTCATTGGCAAATAAAATTAAACCCTGATTGTCTAACCCGACAATTGGGTCGTGCATATTGTTGATCAAGGTTTCTAGTCTTTTCTTTTCAAATGACAGTTTATACAAATTACTATTGTTATATTCCTGCAATTTTTCTGCCATGGTGTTGAAAGATTTGGCCAGATCTCCAAATTCATTGTGATTCATGAAGTGCACGCGTTGCGAATAGTTTTTATTGGCTATTTCCTTGATACTGGCCGTAAGCTCTTTTATCGGGTTGGCAATATTGTTGGGCAAATTCACCAGAAGATTAAAGGCAATCAGAAAACAAAGTGTTCCGGTAATAGCGATCCAAAAATTAGCCGCCTCTGCCGTGTGTTTGGCAATATCGCTTTTTTGTTTAATCGCATTCATATTCAGTTTCATAATCTCGAAAATGTCCTGACGAATTTGACTTTTTAGGGTTTCGTCTGCCTTGTTTTTTTTCAAAAAATTAAAAACTTTCTTTAAATTATAAGTTGCGTTATCCTCGCCAGCTTCAGTAATATTGGCAATTTGTTTTATGAGATTTGTTTCAAACACTACAATTGCTTTTTCTTCGTCAGCATTCATTTCATCCAAAGAAAGCAACATATTTCGAGAATATTCTAATGTATTGTAATTGGCCTTCAGAATATTTTCGGTATCTTTTTTTATAGAAAAAATATAAAAAGCGCCAACTAATGAAAGAATTATTATCAATAGAAAAAGCAAGCCGACGCCTAGGTTTAATTTTGTTTTAATTTTCATTTTAAGATAGTATTACAAGGTCAATATTGGATGACGATAAGCTGTTAAGCAATTTATTAAAAACAGTTGTCGATAAAATTACTTTAAATAAACTCAAATGCGGTTTCCCGATACAAACGGTGGTAATTTGCTTTTGGGTGACGACCTCTAAAATAGCATTCGTAATATGTTTGCTTTCCATTCGAATCACTTCAGCACCCAGCTGTGTAGCTAATTTGAAATTATTTATCAGATGTCGTTGTTTGTCGAGTGCAATTTTGTCGCTGCTTTCTTTTGGTGTTTCCACGTACAAAACATACCATTTACTATTGTAATAACTCGCTAATCGAGCCGTCTTTCTTATGATTGTCTTGGCGATTTTGTCGTTACTACTGATACAAGCCAATAATTTTTCATGTTTTATTGAGGCGTTTTTGGGCACTTCACTTTCCACTTTCCGATTAACTTGACTCGCTACTTCTTTCAAAGCCAATTCCCGCAATTGTAATATTTGATCCGATTTAAAAAAATTACTCAAGGCAGTTGAAATTTTATCTTCGGTGTAAATTTTACCTTCTTTCAAACGGGCAATCAATTCATCTGAGGTCAAATCAATATTGACCACTTCATCCGCTAATTTCAAAACACTGTCTGGAATGCGTTCCTGAACGTCAATATTCGTAATGTTTTTTACGTCCGCATTTAAACTTTCTAAGTGCTGAATATTAACTGCCGAAATAACATTTATTCCTGCATCCAGAATTTCCAAAACATCCTGCCAGCGTTTTTCGTTTTTGCTTCCTTCTATGTTCGTATGCGCCAATTCATCAACAATAACCACTTCAGGTCGCAAATTGATTATGGCTTGCAAATCCAGCTCTTCAAGCAGTTTCCCTTTGTAAAAAAGCGTTCGTCTTGGGATGACTGGTAAACCCGATAACAATTCGTGTGTTTCTTTACGATTATGCGTTTCGATATAGCCTATTTTTACATCGATCCCATTTTTCAAAAGCGTGTGCGCTTCTTGTAGCATCCGGAAAGTTTTACCTACACCGGCACTCATCCCAATGTAAACTTTAAACTTTCCTTTTCGTGATTTTTGAATTAAATCGAGAAAGTGTTTGACATTATTTTCTTTTTCGTTGTCCAATTAGATTTATATTTTAGAAAAAAATTAAAATGAAATCGCTACTGAAGTCGTTAAAAATACATTTTGATTGCTGGGCAAATTATCTTTTAAAAACACCTCATCTTTACTTTTTAAATTTCTGGCTTCTACTCTAAAAATTAAATTTTCAGTCACTAAATAATCAAAGTTAGCCGAGAAACCATAGGTTTTAAATCCGTTTGGTGTTGCTGTGGCGATGATTACCCCTTTTTCATCTGCATAATATTCGCCTCTTGCTGCCAATTGAATTTTAGCTGTAGGTTTGTATTGTGCAATTAAAACAGGTGAAAACCAAACATCATATCGATCACTTTTGACTGCAGTTTGTTGCGCTCCGATATCAAAACCGGTATGAATATTTACTTTTTCAGACACTTTGAGCAAGGCGTAAAAATTATTGAAATAACGCCATTTTTTTTCTGTACCCGGTTGTTCATTCCCCACATACGTACTCCAGTTCAAAGCCACTGAAGACGAAGGTTTGAAAGTCACTTGCGTCCCAAAAGCTGGGGTTTGATTGCCATCAATTTTCTGGATCCGTTGCCATCCGTTCAGATACATCGCAGCCAAATACCATTTCTCACTTTTTGAAGTATACCCAATTTTTACTCCCGTTTCATAATACGGTGAATTATCAGCCAAAATACTTCTGGTCAAAACCATACAATCTTTACCAATGGCGCTTTCAAACCCAATGTGCGAAGGCATAATTCCCGCATCAACCCAAAGATTATGAGTTGCCGAAATTTTTACGCCTATATTGGCTTCATACACATTTCGCAACAAATCCGGTTCGGCAGCCAGATTGTATTGCGCATACGTTCCGGCCATGAGTGCAAAATTCCCACGAATATTATCTTTAATATAATTCACTTTTGCCAAACCTAAATTCAGATTGACTTCATTATGTTTGTTATGACTGTAAATAAATCCTGGCCTCACATGATTGTCGGGTTTGCCAAAATCATAACTGTAATACGTTTCTATATAACCCGAAAACGTGAAAGGACTTTTTTCTTTCTCCACTTCCTGAGCATTAATTGTTGTACCTGCTAAAGCTAGTAATGCTATACCTACTATTTTTTTCATTTTTATTATTTTTTATTTGAAGCTAATCCCGCTATTCGTTGCAATCTTATATTTTTAAACAAAAAATATAAGGATTTTCACTGCTATCGGGGCTAAAAAGTATTATTCAATAATTTAAAAATCTATTTTTAATCAACTCTTTTTTAATCTTTTAAAAATTAAAATCTAAAATGTTTAAATTATAATTATTTTTATTTTAACTCATCCAAAGCGACATTCAACTCTAAAACATTGACTGTTGCCGTCCCCACCACTGCAGGTGTATTGATTTTAGTTTCGACTAAAGCTTTTACTTTTTTCATCGATAATTTTCTTTCTTTTGCTACTCTTTCCACTTGAATTAAAGCTCCTTGCGGTGAAATATTTGGATCTAAACCACTCCCGGAAGCCGTCACCATATCCGATGGAATTTCTCCTTTTTTCAAATATGGATGAACCATTAAAAAAGTATCAATTCTTTTTTTAACTAAAGCCAAATATTCCGCATTGCTAGGTCCTTTGTTGCTTCCCGCACTTCCCGCTGCATTGTAATCCACAGCAGAAGGCCTTCCCCAAAAGTAGTTTGATTTATCGAATTTCTGTCCAATTTTTTGGTAACCCACAACTTTTCCGTTTACGGTAACCGTTTCCCCTCTTCCTTTATTTGGAGCCAATTGCGCTATTCCGAAAATCGACATTGGATAAATGATAGCAAACAATACCATTATGAAGAGTGTGAATTTTAATATTGAAAATATATTTTTCATTTTTTTATTATTAAATGTTATTTTAAATATGTGAAATGTGAAAGTATGTTGAATTGAAATTATGGGATTCTCTTTTTACTTATCACATTTCACTTCTTACTTTTTAAATAAATATTGCTACAAACAAATCAATTAATTTAATTCCAATAAAAGGTACAATCAATCCACCAAGTCCGTAAATCAATAGGTTTCTTTGTAAAATAGCACTGGCACCGATTGGCTTATAATCAACGCCTTTTAAAGCTAGCGGAATCAATATCGGAATAATAATCGCATTGAAAATCACTGCAGATAAAATGGCACTTTCCGGACTATGCAAACGCATGATATTTAATCCTTCAAGGGCAGGAATTGCCGTGATGAAAAGTGCTGGAACAATTGCAAAATATTTGGCTACATCATTCGCAATCGAGAACGTAGTCAGCGTTCCTCTGGTCATCAATAATTGTTTACCTATCTCGATAATTTCAATTAACTTGGTGGGATCATTGTCTAAATCGACCATGTTTCCTGCCTCTTTTGCTGCTTGTGTTCCGCTGTTCATCGCCACACCTACATCGGCTTGGGCAAGAGCGGGAGCATCATTTGTTCCATCACCCATCATGGCGACAAGTTTACCCATTTGTTGCTCGTTTTTGATGTAATTCATTTTGTCCTCTGGCTTGGCTTCGGCGATAAAATCATCTACACCGGCAGCTTCAGCAATGAATTTGGCTGTTAAAGGATTATCTCCGGTGACCATGACCGTTTTAACACCCATTTTTCGCAAACGGTCAAAACGTTCTTTCATTCCCGTTTTGATAATATCCTGCAATTCAATAACGCCTTGCACCTGATTATTTTTAACGACTACCAATGGCGTTCCTCCTTTAGAGGAAATATCAATTACTTTTTGAGCGGTATCGTCTGGAAAAATGTTTCCGGCCTGAAGAGTAATATTTTTTACTGCATCCTGAGCTCCTTTTCTAATATTGGTACCGTCTTTTAAAACAACACCGCTTGTTCTGGTTTCGGCAGTAAATTTTATTGTGTGTGAAATGTGATTTGTAAATTGTGAAATGTCCAGTTGCATTTTACCATTCACATCTAACATTTTACTGAGCTCAATAATACTTTTTCCTTCAGGAGTATCGTCGGCAAGTGAACTCAAAACTGCTGATTTAATAAAATCGTCTTCCGAAACACCTTTTGCCGGATAAAAATGGGTTGCTTTTCGGTTTCCAATCGTGATCGTCCCTGTTTTGTCTAAAAGCAATACATCAATATCTCCGGCAGTTTCCACCGCTTTTCCTGATTTGGTAATTACATTGGCACGCAACGCCCTGTCCATTCCCGCAATTCCAATGGCTGAAAGTAAACCGCCAATGGTTGTTGGAATCAAACAAACAAAAAGCGAAATAAAAGCTGCTATTGTTATCGGTGCGTTTGCATAATCAGCAAACGGTTTCAAGGTTACGCAAACAATTACAAATATTAAGGTGAATGCCGCCAAAAGAATGGTTAGAGCAATTTCATTAGGCGTTTTTTGACGGCTTGCTCCTTCGACCAAAGCAATCATTTTGTCCAGAAAACTTTCTCCTGGTTCATTAGTTACAATAACTTTAATTTTGTCTGATAAGACTTTAGTTCCACCGGTTACAGACGATTTATCACCCCCAGATTCCCGAATGACAGGAGCACTCTCACCGGTAATCGCACTTTCGTCTATCGTGGCTAAACCTTCGATGATTTCACCATCTGTGGCTATTAGATCACCGGCTTCACAGATGAAAACATCGCCTTTCTTCAATTCAGAAGAGCTGATATTTTTAAATTCACCATTGGGTAAAACTTGTCTCGCTGGTGTTTCTTCACGTGTTTTTCTTAAACTGTCTGCTTGTGCTTTTCCTCGGGCTTCGGCAATTGCCTCTGCAAAATTGGCAAACAACAGTGTCGCTAATAAAACTAAAAATACAATGAAATTATAAATAAAACTCCCTTGATCCTGCGCGCCAAATAATATGGCAATACAAACGGCAAGCATAATAGCCGTTCCGATTTCTACGGTAAACATTACCGGGTTTTTGAACATTATTTTAGGATTAAGTTTTACAAAAGACTGCACTAACGCATCTTTTACCTGCTTGCTCTCAAATAATGAATTGGATTTATTTTGAGTCATTTTTTTATAAGTAAAATGTTAGATGATAAATGTGAAATGTCGTGAGATTGAATATATTTGATAGTCAATTAAAAATATTTAAAGTTATGAAACCACATAAAAATTTGAATTCTTGGATTAAAAGTTTTGAATTTGTTAAAGAAATTTACTTAGTAACAAATCGATTTCCCTCTGATGAAAAATTTGGATTAATCTCACAAATTAGAAGAGCTTCTGTTTCAGTTCCGGTAAATATCGCTGAAGGTGCAGCTAGAAGAGGTACGAAAGAATTCATTCATTTTCTGTATATTTCATTAGGCTCTTTATCTGAACTTGACACTTTAATTTTATTGAGTAAAGAATTAAACTTTATCAATGAAAAAGAATGCGAACAACTGATTGAAAAATTAGACATTATTGGAAAACTTATTTATGGATTAATTAAAAATCTCGAGGGCAGATTGTGAAATGCAATAAGTAAAAATGTCAGATATGAGTTAGTAAATATTTTACTTTTTACACCTCACTTTTTACTTTTTTACATTTTACATTTTACATTGTAAAATATTCTGCCAATGGTCCTAAAGCTAATGCCGGAAAGAAAGATAACGCTGCTATAATTGCAATTACGGCAAAAACCATAACTCCAAAAATGGTCGTATCCGTTTTTAAAGTTCCCGCACTTTCAGGAATGTATTTTTTATTGGCTAATAATCCTGCAATAGCCAAAGGTCCAATGATCGGAAGGAACCGACTTAATAACAAAACAATTCCGGTGGTTATATTCCAAAAAGGATTATTGTCTCCCAAGCCTTCAAATCCACTTCCATTATTGGCGGCGCTCGAAGTATATTCATAAAGCATTTCCGAAAAACCATGATGACCCGGATTGTTGAGCCAGCCAGTTGCATTTCCGCTAAACCAATAGCCCATTGCGGTGTCATGCGCGGCAAAATAAGAAGCCAATGCGGTTCCCGACAATATCAATAAAGGATGGAGAATAGCGATGAAAGCAGCAATTTTGACTTCGCGGGCTTCGATTTTCTTTCCTAAAAATTCAGGGGTTCTTCCGACCATTAATCCCGAAATGAAGACAGCGAGAATGATAAAAATATAGAAGTTCAAAAAACCAACACCACAACCTCCATAAAAGGCATTAACCATCATAGCCAGCAATTGCATCGAACCGGAAATCGGCATCGAACTATCGTGCATACTATTGACCGAACCAGTGGAAATTACCGTTGTTGCGATACTCCAAAATCCGGAAGTAGCAGGCCCAAAGCGAACTTCTTTGCCTTCCATAGCACCCGTAGACTGCATAATCCCCATTTTTTCGATGGCAGGATTTCCGTTGATTTCGCTGATCACTGTTGGTATTACTAAAAGTAAAAAACCAATGGTCATTACCCCAAAAACTACGTAGGACAATTTTCTTTTCTTTAAATAAAAACCTAAAGCAAAAATCATCGCAAACGGGATTATTAATTGAGCCCACAATTCCACAGCATTTGTAAAATAAGTAGGATTCTCCAGCGGATGCGCCGAATTGGCTCCAAAAAACCCTCCACCATTTGTTCCAATATGTTTAATACCGATAAATGCTGCGGCAGGACCGCGGGAAACTTCAACATTTTCACCTTGTAAAGTGGTGATGCTGTCTTTTCCTTCAAAAGTCATCGGTGTTCCGCTAAATAACAAAGCAATCGCTACCATAGCAGAAAGCGGCAGTAAAATACGGGTACAGCTTTTGATAAAATAATTGTAAAAATTCCCTAATGCATCAGTTGTTTTCTCTTTCATTGCAGTGAAAACCATCGCTGCTGCAGCCATCCCGACACCCGCTGAAACAAATTGCAGGAACATCAAAACCATTTGCGAAAGATAGGAAACGCCCGTTTCCCCAGAGTAATGCTGCAAATTACAGTTTACCACGAATGAAATAGCAGTATTGAATGCTAAATCGGGTGACATGTTTGGATTATTGTCGGGATTTAAAGGCATTGAACCTTGAAATAACAAAACAAAAAAGCTAAGAAAGAACCATACCATATTCACGCTTAAAAGCGCTTTTAAATGCTGTTTCCAGTTCATTTCTTCCGTGGCATTGATCCCGCTGATCTTAAAAATAAATTTTTCAATTGGATTGAAAATCGGATCTAGCAGTGTTTTATCGCCTGAATATATTTTAGCAATATACCGTCCTAAAGGAATAGCCAAAACTATGGAAACAATAAAAATACTAATGACGCCAAATAATTCTGTGTTCATAATTTGTTTATTTTTTAGTGAATTGTAAAATGTGAGATGCGTGGTCCAATATTTTTTTATTTTTTAACCAACTTTTTACATTTAACAGATCACATTTTACATTATTAAAATTCTTCGGGTTTGATTAGTACATAAACCAAATAGCCAAAAACGGCAAGTGCGATAATAAATAGTGCTGTCATGATTTAGATTTTTTCAAAAAATTCGACGGCTTTAAAACAAATCGCAAATAACAAAATGGCTAGCGCGATTAAAAGGATAGTAACTATCATGGATTAAAAATTAAGATTATACTCCGGTTGCATTGATTTGTTTGATGTATTCTGCCTTCAATGTTTTTGGAAACAGATTAGAAATGTTACAGCGACGCAGTTCCATAAAAGAAGAAACAGAAAAAAGATAAACATTCGAAATAGCAATTTTTGTTTCGTTGCTTCCTGTTATCAATAATTGTTCAGCAAGTGCTAAGCATTTTTTTGCTCTAGAAATATTTCCCGTAATAATTGCTGTCTTGGTGATTTCGGCAAAGCGTTCTGCTTGTTTGTAAATTGTGGTGACTTGATTTTTCATAAGAATGTTTTTTATGTTCTTCATCGCTTACGCCAAAATATATTCCAATAAATCGTAATGACTATCAAATCATTGTCAATTAAAGCTTTGTGGTTTTTATGCCAAAAAAAGCCATAAAAAAAGCCTATCAAAATGATAGGCTTTTCTCAAAATAATATGATTTTAATGAATGCTGTATTCGTCTAATTTTCGATAAAGTGTTGCAATACCTATTTCAAGTAGGCGCGCTGTTTCGGCTTTGTTGCCTTTGGTATAATTCAATACTTTTTGAATGTGCAATTTCTCTACACTTCCCATCGAAAAAGCGGATACTATTTTATTGGCTTTGTCGGTTTGATTTTGTATTTCGTAAGGCAGCAATTCTTGGGTTAACAGCTCCCCATTAACCAAAATAACGGAACGTTCAATCACATTTTTAAGTTCCCGAACATTTCCTGGCCAGTGATAGGTTTCTAGTTTATGGAGAAATTCAGGATCAATACTCACTGTTTTTTTATTGGTTTTAGCCGAAAACTGAGATGCAAAACTATGAGCCAATGGCGCAATATCTTTTGTTCTTTCTCTTAAGGCTGGAATTTTGATTTCAAATATATTTAACCTAAAGTAGAGATCAGAACGAAAACGGTGTTCTTCGCTTTCAGTTTTTAAATCGCGATTGGTTGCTGCAATTAGGCGGAAATTAGACTTTTTTGGGGTGGTATCACCAATCTGAATAAATTCGCTAGTTTCTAAAACCCGCAATAATTTAGCTTGCAATTCAATAGGCATTTCCCCAATTTCATCCAGAAATAAGGTTCCACCATTGGCTTCTTCAATAAATCCTTTTTTATCTTTTACTGCACCGGTAAAAGCCCCTTGTTTGTGTCCGAATAATTCGCTTTCCAGAATTTCCTTACTGAAAGTACTACAATTTAACGCAACAAAAGATTTCCCAACCCGATTGCTGCTTTCATGAATGGCTTGCGCAAAAACTTCCTTTCCGGTTCCGGTTTCACCTGTTAAAAGTACGGTGGAATCTGTTTTGGATACTCTTTTAGCCAAATCAATTACCTGTTCCAGTCCTTTTGATTTACCAATGATACTGTCAAAGGAATATTTATCAGAGATTCTTTTTTCGAGTTGTTTGACTTTCTTTTGCAACTGCGCTTTTTCCAATGCTTTGTACAATAGCGGAATAATTTTGTCATTATCATCGCCTTTCACTATATAATCAAATGCTCCATTTTTCATGGCTTGAACACCATCGGAAATTTTTCCGAAAGCAGTCAATAAGATGACTTCGGTCAAAGGAAATACTTGTTTTATTTTTTGTACAAAATCAACGCCGTTGCCATCTGGAAGTTTGACATCGCAAAGAACTACATCAATATCCTTGATTTCCATTTTTTTGAAACCCGATTTTAAATCCGATGCTTCATAAGCTTCAAATCCCTCAGATTTTACAATTCTAGCGAGAAGTCCGCGAAGTTTTTCTTCGTCGTCAATAATTAGGATGTTTTTCAAAATGGTAAAAATGAAATTTTAGAGTACAAAAATACATCTTTGCCTACTCCAAAATAACTATTTCCTCGATAAATATTAAATGTTAAATAAAAAATTACTTAGTAAATTAGGAATATTTTTTAGTTAATTAGCATTATAAATTCTACAATAATCGTTGAGTAAAAGAAGAATTTCTTTTTGATTATTGAACATTTAGCCATTACCCATCTATTTGCAGCCTCGATTTGCGTCTCCCGCATCATAGATTTGGATACTATTTAAAGGATATTATAAAGTAGTTTTAAATAAAAATAGGAGTTACTTTATCGAGTTAGCAAAAATCTATCCATGAGAAAAAAAGTTGGAGCTGGTCCGTTAGCAATTATGTTTTTATGTAAATTTTCTACAACTTATCATTAAATTTTGCAACAAATAAAAATAATTATGTAACACATTTTACGGTGAAAAAAAGATAATTTGCGCCTTGATTCTTCATACAGTATTTTTAAATCCAAAAAAAATGTCTACAGCAAAAACTACGAAAGGTCTTAAGGAGCAATACGTTCCTACAGCAGAATTTTATAGCCAAATAATTGATAGTTTATTGGACTATTCCATTTTTACGGTTGATACAGATTTAAATATTAACAGTTGGAATTCAGGGGCAACACATATATTTCAGTATGAAACAGATGAAATTATTGGGGAACCATTTGAAACTATTTTTACCGAAGAAGATAAAAAAGCTGGAATTCCGCAAAGGGAAATTGACATTGCTCTAAAAGAAGGACGATCTGTAGATGTAAGATGGCACTTGTGCAAGGACGGAAAAACATTTTTTGCAGATGGTTTGGTATTCCCACTTAAAGATGAAGATGATGCAGTTATAGGATTTGTAAAAATATTGCGTGACATTACTGCCAAAAAAGAATCAGAGGACTCAATAAAAAAATATGCAAAAGAGTTGGAAGATCTCAATGCCCACAAGGAAAGTGTACTTGCGATTTTGTCCCACGATTTAAGAAGCCCACTTGCCGGAATTATTCAGGGTGCTCAATATTTGGAGACAAATTTTGATAAAATTAATCCTGCTTTAGCCAAAGATTTGTTGAAAGAATTTCACATTGCGGCGGTAAACGAATTGAACATGCTAGATTATCTGGTAGAATGGACAAGGATAAAGTATGCTGCCGAAGCGTTTGTTCCGTCCAAAATAGAACTTGTTCATTATGTAGAAAAAGTTTTTGAATCATTAAAAGAAACCGCATCCATCAATACCATAAATCTTCACAGTGAAATAGAAGAAAATTGTACCGTGTTTGCTGATGAGAAAATGTTGCTTTCTATTCTTCAAAATATAATTTCGAATGCGATTAAACATTCGCATAAAGGAGGCCAAATTACCTTGTCAGCAAAGCAAAGTGATGATATGATGATTGTAGCAATCAAAGATTCAGGAAAGGGTATGTCCAAAGAAATAATGGATAAACTTTTTACTCCTCAGGTTAAAGCACTTTCAAAAACGGTAGAAGAAAATAAAGGAGCGGGCATTGGTCTATTGCTTGTAAAAGGATTTTTAGAAAAAAATAACGGAAAAATATGGGTTGAAAGTGAAGAAGGCGTAGGATCTTCCTTTTATTTTACCTTACCTCTCAATAAACCTTTAGATAAGAAGGATATTTCGAAAAAAGAAGACATTGAATAATACATCAAAATACACATAGTGGTAAATAAATCAGCGATGAATTTTACTGCTCCGTTGCCCAATGGATGTAATTAAAGTTTTTTTTGGTCTATGGAAACATTGTTTTATTACGCCTGAACTCCTTTTAGATTAAAGTATTAAAGGTTACGAATTGTATCTTTAGTATGGATTGATTTTGTCTTTTTGAGCAATAAGAAATCTCACTTTATGAATCAATCATTTGATTCCCACTCTGTAGGATTGACAAAATAAAAACTTTAACGAGTTGTGAGTAATTAATCCAAATTTCAATAAAAGAATTGAATCACATAAAAACTTAGAAAAAAATAGTTAAACATTACATTTTTTGGGTTGACACAACTACGGTTTTCTTTAAAAAAGTGCAACGAATTCCAAATTTTTAAAGTCTTCGTTTCTTCTATGTGGTCAATAAATTAAACAAAGAGAAATATACTTCACGGGTAGTTTAATTATCTTTTGGTCCAAAATTAATCTGCGCACCGTAAACATATTCTCGTGATTCGACTTATTTTTTAACAGTATTCAAATCAAAGCGATAAATAGCTTCCAACTTCAATAGGAGTGTGTTTGATTTGTTTTCTAACACCAAGGTTCGGTTATCACCAAATTTTAACGCTAGAATTTGTAAGTCAAGTTTTTCATCTATTGGATACACTCTAAACTGATTTAAAGAATAGCCCATTTTTATACGTAAAAGAATTTTTTTGTCCAAAACGCTTCTTTGTACGTAAGTCGAAAGGTCTATCGAATTATTTTCGACATAATTCGAACGAACGTTATCAGTGGTCAGTTTGTAACTGTTTCCGTGACCCAGAAAATCCACGCCCACTTTAGTTTTATCAGTTAAACTATAATTAATATCAGCGTCATTTGGCATAAACGCATTTATTTCAAAACGTTTATCCGGACTATGATAATAGAAAGTAATAATGGGAACTACGGACATACCGTAAGCTTCACTGCTGCCGTAAAGTCCCAAACCGTAACCAAAACTTTCGTTTCTTTTATATTTTAATAAAGCCAATCCGCCCAGGTAAATATCGTCACTGCTGAGATTGATATAATCAGATGCCACTTTTGGCAGAAAAAGGTATATTCCACTCCAGTGTTCAGAATGTTTTACAGTCAAACCTGCTCTTAAATTTGTTGTGTACAAATGATTTTTATCAGAATCAGGAAACAATTGTAATTTGTAGCTGCTGAAATTTACACCCGTAACAGCAATATATTTTTCATTTAAAACAATTGGTAAAATAAGATTTGTTTGAAATGTAGTTATGTCGGTGTTAATGGATGAATTTGCGAAAGTTGTTTTTTGTGATTTCCCATAATTGATGGAAAACAGATCGATGTATTCTTGCGCACTGCATAAAAAAGGCAGTACTAAAAATAACAATGGTATTAATTTTTTTTTCATTTTACAAAGTTTATATTGTTTAATTATTTGAAATTTGTTGAATATGGTTTTTTCATTTTTGACGACCATTTAAAGTGTTGTATTTTAGAACAAAACCACAGCACAAATTTAGTAGTATAAAGCATTACAGTTGGTACAGCAATGAACTAGCTGTTTCTATTTTATTTGTACTTCCAGTTGCTTCGGCGAGCATGTGAAACTAAACTATTTCCATCAGGACTGCGGAACTAAATTAACCGCTGCATTTTCTTTTTCTATTTGTTGTTGTACATAGGCAATCGTATTTTGAATGTCATCAACACACACAAAAATAAATTCACCGCTTTGCGCATGATTAATGGTATATTGTACGGATTCTATTTCATTTGAGATGATACTTATCTTAATGCTGCTGTCAATTTCCCGAATACCATCAGAAAGCATTGTGCTGAGTTCTTCTGTCGTTCTTCCTCTGTTGTCTCCGTGTCTTATTATTATTTCATCAAACATTTGAGCAGAATACCTGCCAATGTTCTTAATATCTTCGACACGACGGTCTCCGGTGGCTGAAATTATTCCTGTCTTCTTTGTTGCATCAACTTGCTCCATAAATTTTTGCATCTGAAGGTATCCGTCCGTATTATGAACATAATCAATCATTAATCGGAAATTCTTAAACTCAAAAACATTCATTCTGCCGGGAGTTAATGTTGGCGAAGGGATAAAAGAATTAAGCGCAGCCTTAATTGTTTCGATAGGAAAATTACTTATTGTTGCAGCTAATAAAGCGGGCAAAACATTTTTAATCATAAACTCGCAGGTACCTGAAAAAGTAAGGGGCACTTGATCAACTGCTACTATTTTTATTTTCGATTCGCCTTTACTTACGACAAAATAATTATCTTCGACAAAAGCCGCTAATCCTCCGTCACTGCAATGTTTTTTTATCCGTTCATTATTGGCATTCATGCTGAATAATGCAATGGTGCAAGCAAGAGTATTTTTCATTTGATAAACCAAATCGTCATCCGCATTCAGAATTGCGGTTCCGGTATCAAAGGTACTTTGTGCCACCACTGCTTTGACTCGAGCCAATTGTTCAATAGTGTCAATATCATTTAATCCCAAATGATCCTCAGTAACGTTGGTTACCACACTGATGTTGCACTTATCAAATCCTAAGCCGGCTCTAAGTATTCCGCCTCTGGCACATTCGAGAACTGCAAAATCAACAAGTGGGTCACGAAGCACGGTAGCTGAACCGCCGGGTCCGCTACAATCTCCTAAACGAATTGTATTTCCGTCGATATAAATTCCATCCGTTGTCGTATATCCTGTATGATGTCCTGCCGCTTGCGCCAAATGGGCAATCAATCGTGTAACCGTAGTTTTTCCATTGGTACCTGAAACAGCAACAACCGGAATACGTCCGTTGGCATTATTAGGGAAAAGCATATTGACTAAAGGCTCAGCCACATTTCTTGCCATTCCTTCGGTGGGAGAAAGGTGCATTCTCAAACCAGGACCTGCATTTACTTCAATCACAGCTCCGTTTTTTTCGGTGATCGGAATTGCAACATTTTCGGCCATGATATCAATACCACAAATGTCTAAATTCATCAGACGTGCAATACGTTCTGCCATAAAAACATTCTGTGGATGCACCAAATCCGTTATATCCATTGCTGTTCCGCCAGAGCTTAAGTTGGCTGTGTCTTTTAAGAATAAAATTTCTCCAGCGGATAAAACCGAATCCAGTCTAAGTTCTTTAGCCGCTAAAATGGATTGTGTTGCCGCATCAATTTTTATTTTAGTGAGTACTTTTTGATGGCCTTCACCTCTGTTTGGATCACTATTAGTTTTAGTAATCAGTTCTTCAATAGTGGATATACCATTGCCTAAAATTAAAGCCGGTGTTCTTTTCGCTACGGCTGCCAGTTTGTAATTGATAACCAGAAAACGATAGTCATTTCCTGGTATAAAACGCTCCACGATTACATTTTCTGAAATTTTTTGGGCATCATAAAAACCTTTTTGTGCTTCATTTAGAGTTGTTAATTGTGTAGTAATTCCTCTGCCGTGGTTGCCATTTACTGGTTTGGTCACAAGCGGAAATCCAATTTTTTTGACAATTTCTTCCAGTTGCGATATGTCATCGATTAGCATCCCTTTCGGTACGGGAATGTATGACTGGGACAATAAGTTGCGGGTTGCATCTTTATCACAAGCCATATCAACTGCTATGCTGCTTGTAGTTGATGCAACGGATGCGCGTATAATTTTTTGATTGCATCCCTGTCCGAGCATTAATACAGAATCATCATTTAGTCTAGTGTACGGAATATTTCTGCTTTCCGCTTCTTTTACAATGGCAAACGTACTGGGACCCAATTTTTCTCTATTGTACAAGCGTTGCAATTCTTGTACAGCAGCTTCCACATTATACTCTAATCCAATCAACAAATTTTCCACTAAATCAACCGCAGCTTTAGCAGCATATTTCCCAGATCTTTCAGTGCTATATGAGAAAACAACATTATATATGCCGTTTACATTAGTAGGGAGTGTTTGTCCGAAACCACACTCCATTCCTGCAAGGCTTTGTAATTCGAGTGCAATTTTTTCTATTACATGTCCTACTGATATTCCTGTTTTTACACGTTCTAAAAAACTGTTTTCAATTCTTTCTGAACATTTGCGACTTTTTAAAAACGGCAACAGTTTTTCCAATACTTCGCCAAAACCTTTAATCGTGTTTGTAGGCCTTTGCTCCCACTCTCCAATGTCAAGTTTCATAACGATAAGTTTTTTCCTGTTTCCAGACCAGTAATTGGCTCCACGCATCACCTTAATCTCTATTATTTTCATTGTCTTTTACTGTTTTTTAAAACGTATTATCTTATTATTTAAATCCATCGGCACTAAAATTATCGACTTTATATACCCTTTAAAAAGAATCGAATTCCATACAGGGCAACTTGGTACAAAGTGAATAAATTGAGAATTAAGATTAAAAAAGTGTTTTTAGTTCCTGTGCATTTAAAACTCCGGCTTTGCTTGCGGTAGTATTGACTAATATAAAGACTTTTGCAAATAATTTTTTGTCAGTAAAATCATGAAGCTTTATGAGATCAATGCGGCTATATTTAGAATGAAACATTTTTAAAATTCCGTGAAGCCTGATAGCTTCTATTATAAGAGCAAGCTTTTTAGGGCTGTAATGCAAACTTGGAGGGGACTGGAATAAGGTGCAACCCAGTTTGTCATTGAGTCCATTTCTGCAAAGCGAAAAGAATTCATCTATTTTAGGTTTGCAGTAGACGAGCTTTTTTACATACTTTATCAGTTTTGGTGCTTTAACGCAATTTATAAAATCATCAGGGCTTTTTTTACACCAAATGGTGAGGATTAGCAATGTGGGGAATTTATAAAATGTAGCATTTATTTCAAAACTGTTGAAATGCATGCAATAAAACGCAAACCATTTGGCTGATAAAATATTTTCAGGATAAAAAACATTCTTCCGTTTAGCGATGTAATAGGAAGAACAAACGATATGTAAATTTTTAGCGAACATAAAAATAAGAATTATGTTTATGAAAAGGAATGCTGAATCGTTGTCAGATACACTTAACAAAAATTTCTTCACCAAACATTTTGACTGCAGTACAGAAGATAAAAATTTAAAAACTAAAAATACAAGTCCCCAAATCTTTGATTAGGGCACATAAACTCACAATAAAATCAGTGGAATATTTATTTATTTATTTACCACCTTCGTACGCAGCACTAACACTGATATGTGATTCAGCAATTTCTGTTAATTTTACGTCAGCGTTTTTCTGTTCTTCAAGTGTTTTTGCAAGAAGTAAGGCAGCTTTTGTTTTACCAAGAGTAACAGCATGAACACGCAAAGTCCCATAAGTAGCGATTTCATAATGTTTCACATTCTGCGCTGCAGCAATCATCGCTGCATCGCGAACATTACCAACTTCAGTTCCCTCGATTATGCCATTGACCTCATGCAACAGTTCTGCCATTGCATCACATTTATTAGCAACTGCTTTGAGACCCAATGATTCAAAAACGTGCTCCAAACGTGTAACATGTACTTCGGTTTCTTTCAAAGATTCCTTAAACGTCTTTATCAATTGAACAGATGTAGCATTTTTGGCCATTTTAACCAGTGCTTTTGTCAACGCTTTTTCTGCCCAATAAATAGCTTTTAATTCTTCTTCTAAAAAATCTCTTAAGTCTTTCGATGCCTCAGGTTTTGCTATTATCGCTCCGTCTTTTGCGGTACGATTTGAATTTTTGGTTGTTTTTCCTGTCGTATTGTTTGGTGCTTTAATGGCTTTTGCAGATTCGTCTTTTGTCGTTTTCATAACTTTTGATTTCCGAAATTGATTCTGATATTATTTCAGAAACAAATTTAAAAATTAGTCAAATCTATTCTGTACACAATTATTTTTAATAGTTACAAAATTCACAGTCTCGTAAATTTTATTAACAGGACATCATATCTATTTTGGAATTTATAAAAAAATTGAATGATGTTACCATGCAAAGAACAAGAAATAAAGAAAATCAAATTTTCAAAAATAACCGACTAAAATCATTGTCATGAAAATGGAAAATTGCTTTTATAGGTAAGGTTTATTTTAATGATTAAAGTGCATAATCGCTTTTTAAGTACAAAATCTGTTAATTCTTTTTTGATTCGCACATCGGTATTTTCTATATCAATGGATTTGGAAACAAAAATAAAAGGTATTTGTGGTATTAGTTTCTCTCTTATTTTTTAAAGCCGGAAAACCATCAAAAGCCGGAAAAATACAATTGGAGAGGATGATATCATGCTGGAATATAAAAGTGCTTTTTTTCGTCTGTTTTTTTATGCACTGTTTCCGCAATATAATTAACACCACCTTTTGTTAATTATTTTTTAATCAAGTCCAAATCGTTGGAGCCATGTTTTATCATTAAATTGTTGCTTTTCATGTGCGGAATTAATTTTAGAAGTAATTTGGATTAGATAATTCAAATCTTAATTCTTGGTTAAGAATTACTATAAATGCACTACTCTTTTAATTATAACTTTATTAAAATCCTCTCGGCTCCTTTTTGTGACAAGTAAAATAATTTCATTTGAAAATTCATAAAAATAACTATCCCCTTGCTTTATTTTTCATATGTTTCGCAGATTAATACAATCGGAATAATGGATTAAAAAAAATAGTTACTGTCCAGCAGCATAATGTATTTTCTTAAATTTTTGTTAGAAATAACCATTATACAATTTAAGAGAAAAAAATTAGTATGTCTCCCATTAACCCGACATAGTTTAATTTCCGACATTAAAATAATTTCTATTTTTTCCAACGATGCAATGGCAAAATAGTCATTTAAGTGATCTAAAGAGTCTAAAGCGTAACATTCTTGACTTTTTGATTCTAATAACTGCGTTCCATTTCAGTTTTTTTGATGACTCTATAAACGGCTAAAACAATAGCATTAAAATCAATTGTCTTCAAAATAAAATCACTTGTACTGTATTTAACTGCTTTTAAAGCATAATTTTCTCATACTAAAATAAACTTTAGTTTTGGAACGCTAAATTCACATTTTTTAAACATTACAAAAAAAGATCAACTATGAATAGGAAATTGAAGAAAGTGACATCCGGTTTTTTCTGTTTTACAAAGCCATACAATTGATTGTGGAAAGCGCATCACCGATTGATTTTATAGTCAGTAAGTTCTACTATTCAATTTTTTTTAAAATTTGAAGAGTGTCTTTTTCATGAGTTATCTTTATGGCATTAATTTGCGTCATGAGTTTCAAAATAGTAATTAATCGATTCCAATACAAAATGAAATAAATAACATCAATTCAAACAAGATATATAATAAAAATGAATTAATAGAGAAGACAATTACTATGTTTTTTCATAATTAGAAGTAATAATTGTGCAGAAGATTAGTATTATTGACAGAAACACCACTATTTGTATATTTATTGAAAATGTTTAAACTTTGTATTAGAATGGAAAATAAAGCGAATTTAATACCAAAGTTATTCTATTGATTTTCACCGGGAGTAAAATACCCAGAAAGTATTTAAAACAGTTTTATTTTTACTCGTGCTTTATTAATATAATACTTGGCGTCCATCGTTATAAGGATAGTCTTTGATTTTTCCTCGAATAAATAAGTCTGGTCATCCCCAAATTTTAACATTAAAACCTGTTATTGAAGATTTTGATGTATTGGATAAACTCTGAACTGGTTTAAATTTCAGCCCTTTTTAAGACGTAAAATAACTTTGTTATCGAAAAGGTCTTGTTGATATAAGAACAAAATTTATCGAATTATTTTCAAAATAATTAAATGGAATAGTTTAAGCAGTTAGTTTGTAACTATTGCGATGACTCAGGAAATCAATACCGATTTTTGTTTTATCAGTCAAACTATGATTGATATCAGCATCATTTGTCGTAAAAATTCATCTCGAAACGTTTCTCCCGTAAAATAAAAAAAGGTTGACATCTAAAAATGCCAACCCTTGTAAACCTGTTGTACTACCGGTAGATTTCTTCTCCCTTGTTTTCGCGCCACGAATTTTCAATGTGATTCGCATCGTCATCGTTTCTCGGATTTACACCCATCACAATTCGCCCATCTTTTACCCCGGATTCATATATTTTTGCTCGTTCTTCCGGAATTCCAGAACCCACTAAGGCTCCTATTACTCCGCCTGCGATACCACCTGCCCCTGCCCCAGCAAGACCTGCAGCTAAAGGACCAGCTACCAGCAAACCAAGACCCGGTATGACCAAACTCGTCCCTAATGCCGCAACAACACCTACAATTGCACCTACAGTTCCCCCAATTGCAGAACCTTTTCCTGCACCTTCAGCTGCTTTTGTACCTATTTCTGTTTCTTCTACATCTGAGAAATGTTTTTTACGGGTTTCGTCTGACATTATTAGATTTATATCATCCTTGCTATACCCTCTTTCATGAAGGGAGTTGTAGGCATTCTCGGCGCTTTCACGATCAGCAAACATTCCTGTTAGCATTTTTTTTTCCGATTTAGTCTGTTCTGGCTGGTTTTGATTTCCTTCCGTTTCCATTGTTGCTTTATTTAAGATTAGAATTATTAATTACTTTGTTACGCTGATTATTTCAAACTATCTTTTTTAATTTTTTCATTTTGCATCAAATACATATCTTTCTTTTTGTTGTTATTAGGTTCCTTAACAGTGGTTTTTTTAGTAATACCTTTTTTTGTTTGAGGATTTCTGAAATTACCAGCCATATTCATATGTTGGCCTTCTTTCATCATCATCTTTGTACCGTCCTTTTTCATAATGGTCCCGTTGGACATCACTTTCGTCCCGTTACTCATTGACATTTCGTGATCCATTAAGGTCATTTTTCCATTTTTGACCATCATCAACTTCCCATTTTTCATCATTACGCCATCGGGAAAAGACTTATCAGCTGTTTGATAATTCCGTTCTCTAGTCATTTGATTTTTTCCATTATTAATTTGCTGCATTTTTTTGTTCGTTGAATCTGTTTGGGCGAACAAACACATTGAAAAGCAAAGTGCCACACTTACAAAAATTACTTTTTTCATTTTAATTGATTTTAAAAGATTAATATAAAAATTACTTTGAATAAGATTAAAAAATAACATCGTGGTACATCTCATTTTTTTAGATACACAGTCGAAAAACAACTTAGCTGGAATGTAATTTCTCTTTCAATATGGTTTCATAATTATCACGCAACAGCATTTTAAAATATTTTACCACTATAAAGATAAAACACAAATAACTCATTTACAAGTATTTAAAATAAATTTAAGATTAATAATAAAATTTTGTAACTGTTAATTTTATTTAAATAATGCGTCAAATCGATGAAGTAATAATTAAACAGGGAGCCGCTCCACTAAAATTAACCTGCCGCAATTTCCTGTCAATAATCGCATTAATTTTAAACCTTCCTTTATTATTTAATTGGAATATACACGCTAAACTGCTCTACAAATCGTTTACAAGATATTGGAGCGCTGACTGACAGAGCTTAGAAAAATTATATTAATTTATACGAT
Organism: Flavobacterium sp. DSR2-3-3; assembly: GCF_049896585.1. NCBI lineage: Bacteria > Pseudomonadati > Bacteroidota > Flavobacteriia > Flavobacteriales > Flavobacteriaceae > Flavobacterium > Flavobacterium sp. DSR2-3-3. The sequence continues at coordinate 317,845 of NZ_JAFCUP010000003.1, read as the reverse complement.
CTCTAAAAAATCACGATTTTAGAAGATTTCGAGAATGGGACTCTGGAATTTGGATTAGTTTGAGAATTTTTAAATTAATTAATCGGATCTTTCTTCTACAAATGAAAACGTTATTTCTTATTATACTTTCTTTCCCACCAATGACAATAAATTATTTAAATTTCCAGAAGTATTCTTTATTATTAAGTTCTTCTATTTGATTTAATTTTTTTCGTCCAAAAACCTAATCTCAAGTTGGTATCTGAGAAAGTTTAGTTTTTAAAATTCAACATTGTGTTAAAATCAAAAAAAATACTAATCACTCATTATTAAGTAATTATATTATTTTTTTTCAATTATAAACATTATAAGTGATTAAAAATATTTAACTTTAGTAGCATTTACTTGACGTATGTGTAATCTAAAAAAAATGATTAAATATATAAATCTGATCCAAAAAGGTAACAATTAACGCAAATTAAATTTCCAAAATCCCTAAAGCGCCTTTGGATTACGGATAATATTACAAAAAGAGGGCTTATTGCCAACGCTGATGCAAAAGACCTTGCAGAATTTATAACGCACAAAAACAGCATGCTGGCTATACTTTCCCGGGATTTAAGAAGCCATCTTGCGGGAATTGTAGGAACGAAGGAGTATCTGAAGTAAAATTTTGAGAAAATGGACATTTCTTCGGTAAAGGAAATGCTCAGTATGATTTACGAATCCTAAATAAAGGAATTACATTTGTTAGACTATCTGGTGGAATGGGTTAGAGTAAAATATGCGGTTGACGTATTTTCTCCCTCAAAAATTGAGTTGGTACAATATGTGGATAAAGTTTTTGAAATATTAAAGAAAAACGCTCTTCTAAACACAATTAGTCTTCATCACAAAATTCAAGAAAATAACTGTGTTTTTGTCGATGGAAAAATGTTGCTCTCGATACTTCAAAACATTGTTTCAAATGCTATCAAATATTCATAACTTAATGGAAAAATTACCATTACAACCGTTAGAGAATGTGATAAAATTATTGTGGAAATCTGGAATTTTGAAATTGGCATGTTTAAAGAACAACAAAAAAATATTTTTACCCCACAAATGGAATTTTTTTTAAAAGAAAGAACAAAAAATAAAGGTCAAGGTATCGGATTATTATTGGTAAAAGATCTTTTACAAAAAAAAGGTGGTAAAATATGGGTCGAAAGCATGCAGAGTGTCGCCTCCTCTTTCAATTTTACAGTACCTATTTATAACTATTATGACGACGAAATATGAATTTTTTTATTGGGTAAATTGCGTGAAGAAATTTTAAGGCATTGACAACTTCAAATCTTAATCAATGAAAAACAATGATTTAAGTTTCCTGAAAAGTATGAAGAAATCTTAAATAAAATATTACGCAGACCATTTACCTGAACATATTTTTTTTAAAACCGAATCTTTTTAAAAAGTAAATAAATGAAATGTAGCGGAATTTATCAGGACTTTTATATAAAAAGGGAAGGGGAATTTGTAAGTCGTAAAATTGATACAGCAGATTTTTGTGAAAAATACATAAAACCAGCTCGTCCTAAAGTTGGGACTGGTCACAAGGAGATCTTCAAAATCTAAAAAATATTCCTGCTATTGAAGAGGCCAGAGCTAAGGACTTGAATGACTGAAAAAAAACTTTCGTAAATTTATTAACTATGAATAATGCGAAGGCAATCCAGGCTTATTTAAATCCGAAAAGCAAACAGGAAACATTTAATATGCAAGAATTTGAATTTGCAGTCAAAGTGGAACTTGAATGCGGAAAATTAAAAGCGGCTAAAGTAACTAACAATTATCCATTTCTAATCATGATGATTGCTCCCTCACATAGTTCAGAGAGCCTCATTTACTGCAAACGAATACAAGTAACTAAAGCAGAAAGTAAAATTCATGAAATTATTCCCAATCTGGGGAAATTAAACAAAGAAAAAGAAATACTGCATTTAGATTTGACAAATATGGAGACCGAACTAAATGACTTTAAAAGAGAACTTACAAAACGTCTGGAACAAGTACAAAAAATTCCTGTGCTAAAAAAATTTGAGGATTAAAGTTTTAGAAGCCGGTTAGAGAGGTTTCGAAAAATGCAAGGTTCGATTCCCTTGTTAAAACACATCAATTTATTAAAAACATCTTGGAAAGGAGATAAAAGCTTACAATATATTCATCCTTAGATTACTAAAAAATTAACATAAAATTGACAAAACGTTAAGATCGAATTTACACAGAATAAATTTTAATACTATTTTTTATTTTGCATCAATTTAAAAGCACGATATAATCTAACGTTTGATAAAAGAAATATTCAAGATGAAGCTTAAATTGCTAAGGGGATGAAGACATCAGCACAATTATCGATGGTTTTTATACATTGGTGCTAACGCCTTTTATAATACTTAGACGACTTTTCATCACTTGATAAAAAACGTACTTATTTAATTAAATTTAAAAATAAATCTATGCGAGTTCCTGTCATACGAAAAAATGTAAAATTTATTCCTGATTGCAGTAGGGTTGTTGCCCGCTATTTTATGAATGGCGATGAACGGACCCAAAAAATGGTGAGTCACATCATGACATTAAATGAAAAACAAGTCAGAGAGACCTTGGAACATACACTTCGGGATTTTGCCCGACGTCATAGGAATATTTCAAATACATTTTATAAGCATTGCGAAAAAATCAGAGGGATAATTGAAGGGATGCAAATCAATTATGATAGCCTTTCAGCGGAACGAAAATTGCTCATCGGTTCTTACTGTACTATGGAGTACGCCATAGAATCAGCAGCCTTTTTCAACCCTTCTATTGTGGAAGATTTTGATCAGTCAAATCTTGAAAAGGGAGAAAAACGAGTCATCATTTCTTTCCGTGCCACGGGGGAAGGTCATATCTCATCAATCGTTTTTAGAAGGGGAATTCTCGATAAAAATAACGATCTCCAAATGGTAAAAATTGGTGACAACATTGATAAAGCTGAAATTATTCACAAATCATTATATAACAAAAAACGATTTATACAGAAATTGACAGAAATGCATACTCAGGACAAATATTCAACTTGTATTATGCAAGACTTACCAGATGAATTTGGATATTATGCTTTAAAAAATATTGTAAATCAAGCCTTGAGCGATCAAACAATAAGCCTTGATAGGAGAACCGCGCTGGAAGAAGTGATCTGGTTAGCAGATTCGTTTTATGATTTGCATTTCAAACATGATTCTGACATCACCGAACGTGTTATATTTCCAATATCAGATTCTGAAAGCCGCGGTATTGAAGATGCCCGTTTTGTTCGCTTTGTGGATGATGATAAATCAGAAAAAGTTATTGCTACATACACCGCTTATAATGGTCATGTAATTCTTCCGAAACTGATTTCTACTGAAGACTTTTATACGTTCCGGGTAATGCCTTTACATGGAGCTGGTGCTCAAAATAAAAACCTCGCAGTATTTCCTAGAAAAATTAAGGGCAAGTATGCTATGCTATCTAGAGTTGATGGTGTTAACAATTACCTTATGTATTCCGATAGAGCTACCCAATGGGATAATCCCGTCATCATCCAAGAACCGCGTTATCCATGGGAATATACACAAATTGGAAATTGTGGATCGCCACTTTGGACTGATGAAGGCTGGTTAGTGATTACGCACGGTGTAGGTGCCATGAGACGATATTGCATAGGTGCTTCGCTGTTTGATCTTGATGATCCTTCGAAGGAAATTGGAAGACTTAGTGAGCCCCTACTCTCACCGCTTGAGGATGAACGGGAAGGTTATGTACCTAATGTAGTGTATTCATGCGGTTCAATTATTCACAACAACAGTCTTATCTTACCTTATGCAGTCTCAGACTATATGTCTACTTACGGTGTAGTCGATTTGGTGGAATTAATCGACGCTTTGAAGAAAAGTAAATTATAACATAATAAGTAATCTGGTTAGATTTGATATTGTAGCGTTAAAATTATTGTACTAATTGTTTTCCGTTGGATGTAATTATTTTTCTTCAATAATTACATCCAACGGGTTAATAATAATAATAATAATCTAAATGCTGCCAATAGAATGATGTATGCAATTTAGTCAGGCATTTTTTGACAGCTTGTTCCTTCGGCGAAAGTAATCATTATATCTAAAAAAAATTTGCCTGGTTGATTATTCCAAATATGTTTAATCTTGTCCGATCACACTTTAGTTCCGTTGTTTACAGACGATTTGTCGCCTTCAGTTTCCCAACTAACAGGAGGAGCGCTCTCAACAGTAATTTGTCGTTAAGCAATAATCGTTAAACCTACAATGGATTCAGCACCTGTGGTTATTGCATCAACCGCTTCAAAGATAAGAACATCGCCTTACTTCAATTTCGAAGAACTGATATTCTTATTTTCGCCATTGGCTAAAACTGTTTTGCCAACGTTTATTCACTTATTTTGCTTAAACTATCCGCTTACAATTTTACTCTTGCCTCGGCAAAACCCCAGCGTTTTTTAAAGAACCTCTTTGTAAAAAGTATTCAAAGTATTAGAAAATCTATTTCTTCATAACCGCTCCAATTCAGTTAAATCGCAAGAATAGACTTGAAGTTAGAAATTAAATTAAGCGAATAAGACGCGCTGTATTTATAAATTAGAAAGATACAACACAAAATCCCTTTACATAATTATATCGAGGCACAGACGCCAAAGCTGTAGATACGGGAATGAAAAATGGAATTTTCTGCTTTGGGATTGCGCCAAAACTCTAATATAAAACCCAACATCAGGGGTTATAGGTAAAAAAACCTATTTTTGTGGCGTGAAAAAATCAGTTTCAATCATTGGAGGAGGACCTGCAGCGCTTATACTTGCAGCATTATTGGATCGTGAAAAATTCAAGGTTACAGTTTACGAAAAAAATAAAACATTAGGACGAAAATTTCTGGTGGCCGGAAAAGGAGGTTTCAACCTCACCCATTCGGAACCCATTGCAGAATTAATTGCGCGCTACACACCACCTCATTTTTTAAAAAAAGCACTCCTTGATTTTGACAACGACGACTTTAGAAAGTGGATTGGTACAATCGGTATTCCAACATACATTGGCAGTAGCAAGCGGGTATATCCTGAAAGTGGCATCAAACCAATAGCTGTACTCAACGCAATTTTGGAAGTTTTATATAAGCAAGGTGTTACTATCCAATTCCAACACACTTGGACGGGTTGGACAAGTAATGATGCTGTGGTTTTCAATTCGGATACAGCAATAAAATCCGACTATACCATTTTTGCGATGGGCGGCGGGAGTTGGAAAGTCACCGGTTCTGATGGTACTTGGCTTGAGTTATTTGAAAGGGAAAATATTCCTGTCATTCCTTTTCAATCTTCGAATTGTGCGTACCGTGTGGACTGGTCGGAAGATTTTATTTTAGAACATGAAGGCAGTCCACTCAAAAATATTGCGATTAGCTGTTTGAACAAAAAGCAAAAAGGGGAAGCGGTTATTACCCGTTTTGGTTTAGAAGGCAATGCCATTTATGCGCTTAGTCCACAAATTCGAAAAGAACTGCAAAGCCAACAAAAGGCGATTGTTTTCTTGGATATGAAGCCAACTTTGAGTTCTGCTGATTTACTTCAAAAAATTAAAAAATCGACTTTCAAAAAGACGAGTGAAACACTGCAAAAAGAAATTAAATTGAGTCCTGCGCAGATTGGGCTTTTGAAAAAATACCTTTCGAAAGAAACCTACCTAAATCCGGAACTATTGGCTCAAAATATTAAAAAATTAAGTATCGAAATAACTGAGTCTGCGCTATTGAACGATGCAATATCTACAACAGGCGGTATCCAACTGAATGCTGTGGACGAAAATTTTCAACTAAAAGATAAAAAAAGTAATTATTGCATTGGTGAAATGCTCGACTGGGATGCGCCCACCGGCGGCTATCTTCTGCAAGCTTGCTTTAGTATGGGCATGCATCTTGCGCGTCACCTGAACAGCCTTCCTTAAATTTTATGGATGCTATTGTTGACTACGAAAAAATATTTTGTCCGAACGAAATAACTTCCTAACAGTTTTAAAATTTATTTACAATACCATTTCTTCAAACAAGCGTTGTGTTGTTTGTTCCAAATCATGACACAAACCCGGATGTGGTCTTGAGGTTTGAATGGCTGAACTGCGGAGCGCGGTCAACCAACGGAAACGCGATGGAATATCAAACTGCCCGATGGGTCCACCTGATTTTTCGCCATGTGCCACTTTTGCAAATGCCTGTACATTTAAATGTAATTGTTCTACATCCAAATCATCTGCAAAAAGCTGGATTTTCGCTTCATTTACCGAATACAGCACCTTGATAAATTTTGCTTTTTTACAAAAAAGAACAATACCTACATTGAGGAATTCTTCGCGTTCTACCCTTGGCACAACTCGGATAACGGCATACTCATATAAGTGTTGCTCTTGCATTTTGTGCTTCATTTATAAAAATTTCGGAATGGTTTAAACGTGTGGATAAAAACTGAAAATAGACTTCCCGTATCGCTTCAGGAGTTTCATCGGTATCTTCCCAATTCAGCCATACTCCCGGAATCAGATTTACAATACTTTGCAATACATTGTCAGTTAATATTTTTTTGAATATTGTATCCGTTTCTGGCAACAAAGAAGCCTGAGGTAATAAAACATGGTCTTTTATTAGTGCAAAAGGACTTTGCGCATGCTTTTCCCAATTGGTCCACGAATGATGAAAATAAAGACTGGCGCCGTGATCGATCAGCCATAATTCTTTGTGCCAAATTAACATATTGGTGTTTCTAAACGTTCTGTCCACATTTGTAATAAAAGTATCCAACCAAACAATTTGAGAAGCTAGTTTTGGGTCAACCAACGTGACAACAGGATCAAAATTTATGGCTCCCGATAAATAATGTAACGCTAAATTAAGTCCTTGACTTCCCTGAAGCAAGTCCTGAATTTCTTCATCGGCTTCACTGCGTCCAAAAGCTTCGTCGAGATTGGCATAAACCAATTCCGGCACTTTCAGGTTTAAAACACGGGCAATTTCTCCACCGATTAATTCGGCAATCAAAGCTTTTACGCCGTGTCCGGCACCTTTGAATTTCAGTACATATTTAAAATCATCATCGGCTTCCGCGAGCGCAGGCAAAGAACCGCCTTCCCGCAACGGAGTGATGTATCGCGTAACATTTACGGTTCTGAGATGGGGTATGTTTTCCATAATCGAATTGGACAAAGCTATTTTGCTTGGATACAAACTTACAAATAAGTGGGATAAAATTCATTTATGAGCGCTATTTACTCCATTTTCTTCAAACTCAAAAAAGCTTTTCCAATATTTGCAATCACATCTGAAGCGATAAACGATTGATAACCCGTTTCGGACAACGCAATATCAGCGGTTAATCCATGAAGATAAACGCCTAGAATAGCGGAATTTATCGGTTCATAGGATTGTGCCAATAAACTGGTAATCATTCCAGTCAAAACATCACCTGTTCCGGCGGTAGCGAGAGCAGCATTTCCGGTGGAATTTTCATAAACAGTTTCACCATCTATTATTCTGGTTGGGGCACCTTTCATTACGATAATAACTTGGTGTTGTTTAGAAAAAGAGATTGCTTTACTGATTTGTTCCTCTTCGGAATCCCATTTTCCAATCAATCGTTCCAGTTCTTTGGGATGTGGCGTGATAACGGTTTTGGGTTGCACTAAAGCCAATAATTTTTTGTTTTTGGAGATTATATTCAATCCATCAGCGTCTATAACTAAAGGAGTTCTATTTGTTTTCAAAAATTGATGCAGCGCATTTTGGGTTTCAACGGCCTGACCTAACCCCGGACCAATTCCTATGGCTTGCGGGGTGAAGTCGAAAGTGATATTAGAAATCATTTCCTCCTGAATATCCGTCAGAACCATCACTTCTGGGATTGAGATTTGTAAAATATCATACCCACATTTTGGAATGAAAACGGTGACCAATCCGCAACCGGTTTTCAAACACGCTTTCGAGGACAAACTCACTGCTCCTATTTTGCCGTAACTTCCGCCAATAATCAATGCGTGTCCCTGAATTCCTTTATGGGTCTGTTTGTCTGGCTGTTTGTAGCGTTTCAGAATTTCTTCTTGGTCGATGTAAATGTGATTCGTCATGGAAATTTGTTTGTTTAAAATTACGAATTTAATAGGAAACAAATTCGTTAATTGAACCGAAATTCCATAGCCCTGATTGCAACGGAAATCCTTTTTAGCGCCTTTTCGGCAAATAAAAAGATTGCAGTGAAAAGCAGGAAATAGCTCCTAAAAATACTTATTATAAATCCTACAGTACAGATTGTTCCGAAAACGTTTGAAACTTTAAACTTTGCTTGAATCCGCCTTTGTCACCCGAAATAAAATCAATAAATTAGCGACTTCAAACTTTATAGAAAAACACAATGAAAAATACTGCGCTTACGCACATACACGAGACTTTGGGAGCAAAAATGCTTCCTTTTGCCGGATACAACATGCCCATTTTATATGAAGGAGTGAATGCGGAACACGAAACGGTGCGCAATGCCGTGGGTGTTTTTGACGTTTCTCACATGGGTGAATTCCTGCTTACGGGTCCAAATGCATTGGCCTTGATTCAAAAAGTGACTTCAAATGACGCATCGACTTTGACTATTGGAAAAGCGCAATATTCTTGTTTGCCAAACAATGATGGTGGAATTGTAGATGATTTGCTGGTTTATAAAATGAAAGATGAGCAGTATTTATTAGTCGTAAATGCATCGAATATTGACAAGGATTGGGATTGGATTTCGGCTCATAATGATTTGGGTGTGGAGATGAAAAACCTTTCGGATGATTATTCATTATTGGCAATTCAAGGGCCAAAAGCGGTTGAAGCGATGCAATCCTTGACTTCAAAAGATTTATCTGCGATTCCGTATTACCATTTTGAAGTGGGTGATTTTGCCGGTATAGAAAACGTAATCATTTCGGCTACAGGATATACCGGTTCTGGAGGTTTTGAGATTTATTGTAAAAATTCCGAAGCAGAACAAATTTGGAATAAAGTTTTTGAAGCGGGTGCGGCTTTTGGTATCAAACCAATTGGTCTTGCGGCTCGTGATACATTGCGATTGGAAATGGGTTTTTGTTTGTACGGAAATGATATCAGCGACACCACTTCTCCACTGGAAGCTGGTTTGGGATGGATTACAAAGTTCACAAAAGAATTCACCAATTCAGAAAATTTGAAAAAACAAAAAGAAGCAGGAGTTTCTAAAAAACTGGTTGCTTTTGAAATGCAGGAACGTGCGGTGCCAAGACACGATTACGAAATTGTAGATGCATCAGGAAATGTAATCGGAATAGTAACTTCGGGAACGATGTCCCCTTCAATGAATAAAGGAATAGGAATGGGTTATGTAACTGTAGAAAACAGTGCCTTGGACAGCGAAATATTTATCAGAATCCGTAAAAATGACGTACCTGCCAAAGTGGTAAAATTACCTTTTTACAAGAAATAAAAATAAATGAAGAAACTTTCACTCACATTTTTGCTGACTACATTTTCACTTTTTGGTCAAAATGACGCAAAAACATGTGAAACACTTTCTAAAATAAATGCGTTATTACAACGCGAACATTACCAACCTAAACCGATAGACGACAGTTTATCGGTTTTTGTTTTTGATGGTTTTTTGGATGTTTTGGATTCGAATCGAAACTTATTCACCAAGATTGAATACAAAAAACTATGCGAACACAGACTCCAACTGGACAATTACATTTTGCAAAATAATTGTTCTTTTATGAATGATTTTGTTGCTGTCTACACCTTGGCCTTAAACAGAAAAAAGAAAGTTTTAGAGAAAATACAAAAGGATTCTTTTGATTATAATTCAAATGATTCTGTAAAATTTTCGAAGAAAAAATTTCCTTTTGATTTAGTTGCCACTGATTTAGAACGTGTTTGGAAAAAAAGAATCCGCTATGATATTCTGGAAGATATTTCTAAATCAAGCACTAATTTAGATTCTTTGAATCAAAATTTCTTAGCCCTTGAAAAAACAACCAAAACAAAACTATTTGACGCTAATTTGTGTCAGGTAAACAGTATTTTGGAAACCAAAGACCGAATCGCAAGTGATCTGCAAAACACTTTTATGAATCTCTTTTGCACTTATTTTGACCCGCACTCTAATTATTTTTCGTTGGCCGCAAAATCCAGTTTCATGTCGGGTTTGTCTACCAGCTCTCTCTCACTAGGATTGAACGTTGGTTTTAATGACAAAGAAGAAATCATTGTACAGGAAATTGTTCCGGGCGGACCAGCTGCGAAAACCAATAAATTTGACAAAAACGATATCATCTTAAAGGTTTCCGATACAAAAGGAACCACTTACACTGTTTCATGCTCTTCTATTGAAAAAATTGGAGAATTGATTTTTTCAGATTCCAATACTGACATAGAATTAACCATTCAGAAAAAAAATGCCGCCATCGTTACCGTATTTCTTCGAAAACAAATATTGAAAGCAACTGATAATGCCGTTTACAGCTACATTGCCGAAAAAGAATCGAAAATTGGCTACATCAATATCCCAAGTTTTTATTCGAATTTTGATGGAAACACCGTTCAGGGTTGTGCCGATGATGTTGCGAAAGAAATTGTAAAACTGCAAAAAGACAACATTAAAGGTTTAGTTATTGATCTTCAGAATAATGGTGGTGGCTCTATCCAAGAAGCGATTAAATTAGCCGGAATGTTTATAGATGTCGGTCCTTTATCCGTTTTGGTAGACAGTAAGGACCAACAGACAATACTAAAAGATTACAATCGTGGCAGCGTTTACAGTGGCCCTTTAGTGCTATTAATGAATGGGAACTCTGCCTCAGCAAGTGAATTTTTTGCGGCGGCGATACAAGATTACAACCGCGGAATCATCATCGGAAGCACCTCATTAGGTAAGGCAAGCATGCAGGCAATAGTACCACTGGATAAAAATAATCAAGAAGACTTTGTGAAAGTAACGATTGAAAAATTTTATAGAATTACCGGTGACAGCAATCAGATAAAAGGAATAATACCAGATATTATGCTCCCCGTTTTATTTGACAGTGTAATTCCTCGTGAAGGCAGTTATAAAACAGCTCTGAAAAACGATGTTATTAGTACAAAAGCCAGATTTAGTCCTTTGCCAAAAACCTATTTCCCCCAACTAACAGCATTAAGTCATACGAGAGTAAAAGAAAATATCCGTTTTAATGAAATCAATGTGGCTAACCAACAGATTAATGCACTTTATAACAATCCTAAAAAGCCAACCCGATTAGTTCTCAAAGATGTATTTGATGAGGTGCATAAAATTGACTCCCTTTGGGAAAAGGTAAAAAAAATAATTGACAGTGAAAGTAATTTTACGCTTTCGAATACCACTTATGATGTAGAGAAATTAAAATTTGATACTTTTCAGCAAGATAGTAATACGTACAAAATTAAGAATTTAAAAAACAGTCCGTATTTAGAGGAAGCAATTGCAATACTTAATGATTATAATACTTTAACCAAATAAACCAACCCACAAAACATGAAAATAACCTTTATTTTGCTCTTATTTTTGCTAACTGTAACCATTACAAATGCTCAGGAATTCAAAACTCCAGTTGATTATTTGAATTACATCAGCAAGGAAACTGATGTAATTTCCCGAACTACATGGAAATACACTTCGGCTGTGGCACACAGCAAGAACGCCCGAAAAATTGATGTTACTCGAAAAACATTGGTAAAAAGCATACAAACCGCGGCTAAAAAAATAGAAGCTTTGAAAGAAGGTTATAAAGGTGATGTGGAATATAAAAACCAGCTTCTGGCTTATCTAGCAATTTCTGAAAAGCAAATTAATCAGGAATATGACAAAATAATAAACATGCAGGAGGTTGCTGAACAATCGTATGACTTTATGGAAGCTTTTATTATGGCAAGAGATTTAGTCAATGCTAAAATCAATGAAGAAGTCGATAAATTGAATGCCAACCAAAAAATATTTGCCAATAAATATGGGATTCAAATTGGGGAAGATAAAAGTGAATTGGGCAAAAAAATGAAAATATCCAACGAAGTTTTCGAAAATCACACGCAATTATATCTGATCTTTTTTAAAGTAAATTTTACAGAATCGGTGTTGATGAAAGCGATTGCTGAAAATAATTTGAACGCGATTCAACAAAACAGCAATGCACTGGAACAATATTCGAATGAAGGTCTGGATAAACTAAAAACATTTAAAGCTTACAAAAATGACGTAATGCTTGTAAATGCTACTAAAAAAGTATTGGAATTCAGTAAAAAAGAAGCGTTAGAATTCGCACCTGGAGTTGTTGCTTTTATAATGCTAAACCAAAAATTTCAGGAAAGCAAAAAAATAATGGACGATAAAAAAGCCAACACCAGATCAAAAGCAGAAATTGATAATTTCAATGCATTGGTAAATACACTGAATAAAGAGGTAGGAACGTATAATAAACTAAATACAAAGTTCAACACAGAACGATCCCTCGCTATCAATAACTGGAATACAACCGGAACAAATTTTATTTCAAAACACGTTCCAATTGATTAACAAAAATATTTGAAAAAATAACTAATAACTGTATTTTTGCAGTTCAAAATAAGAAATAGAAATGGGAAGAGCGTTTGAGTTTAGAAAAGGAAGAAAAATGAAACGTTGGTCAGCAATGGCCAAAGCATTTACCAGAATTGGAAAAGATATTGTAATGGCCGTAAAAGAAGGCGGACCTAATCCTGATGCCAACTCCAGATTAAGAGCCGTTATCCAGAACTCTAAGGCCGTGAACATGCCTAAAGAAAATGTGGAACGCGCCATTAAAAAAGCGACTGATAAAGATACAGCCAATTATAAAGAAGTTTTATTTGAAGGATATGCACCTCATGGAATTGCAATTTTGGTTGAAACTGCCACAGATAATAACAACAGAACGGTGGCTAATGTCAGGAGTTATTTTAATAAATGCAATGGTACAATGGGAACTCAAGGTTCCGTTGAATTCATGTTTGACCATACCTGTAATTTTAGAATTCCAGCAAACGGAATAGATCCTGAAGAACTGGAGTTAGAATTAATCGATTTTGGTGCTGAGGAAGTTTTTGAAGATGAAGACGGTATATTGATTTACGCCCCTTTTGGAAGCTTTGGAACCATCCAAAAAGAATTAGAAAACAGAGGACTGGAAATTCTCTCTTCCGGATTTGAAAGAATACCCCAAATCATGAAGAAAGTAACAGAATCTGAAATGGCTGATATCGAAAAGCTGATTGAAAAACTGGAAGAAGATGATGACGTGATGAACGTGTATCATACAATGGAAGAAGCTTAGACTTCATTTAAATTATATTTAAAACTCTAGCTTTAGCTGGAGTTTTTTTGTTTCACAATTATAAATTAAGAATTAAGCCTTTTTTATTTCTTTTCTTAATTATCCTCTGCTGCGTGACTGCTGCGTCATTATTTAAAATCGGTTTAAAGCATATTTTAAACATAAAGTAGATAATTACTTATAATTATGTGTTTGCCTTCTTGCCTGTCCCTTTCTATCAAGTTTTCTTATAATAAATTAATTTATATCGATACAATTTTTTAATAAGCTTTTACCTCTAAATTATTATATCAATACAGTTTAAATATCGGACTAAGATGAAAGACAGAAAATTTAGCAAAAGAGTATTTTTTGATATCTTTTTTACTGCTGTCAAGTTTCTTATATTTGCTAACTTTTACTAAATGTAAAGCCTTAAAAACAAGCGATACATAAAACTATTGGGAGCACAATTATTTTACAAACTAAATTTCCTTATTTGAGACAAAAAATGCTTAAGAAAAATTTAGTTTTTGTGACGATTTTTTACAAAATTTAGTCCGTAATTAAATACGTTTTGTTAATTAGCTAAATATTCCTAATACAGAATGTCGTTCCAAGGAACGTATAAAATTATAATACATATGACAAACAACATCCTGATTGAAAATCAATATAAAAGAACAAGTTTATTTGAAAAAGAAAATGTAAACTATTTAGTTCGCGTTTTAAAAAGATTTAATACCGTACCAAAGATAAATAATATCAATATTATCACCTCAACTAGTGAGCCTACTATTTTCAAAATTGTACCCAACAAATCAATTATAATTGGTTCATCCTTTTTGAGTAAACCCATTTTAGCTTTAGTCTATTTAAGATATGGAATCGAGTGGCAGCTATGGTACAAAGCTTTGAATACCGAAAAACAAGATGTAGTTTTATGCGATATTGCAGCTCTTGAAGTAACTCGAATATTTTATAATTTACTACCTAAAGATGATAAAGAAAAATTAGAAAATCTTGATTATGTTCTAATTAATTTAATTAAAAATGATATCGATTTAAATACTGAATCTTCATTAATAAACGAAGAACTCCAATCATTTCATGGTTTAAAAAATTCGAACACTGAACTTAAAGAATCTTGGAAAGCTATTGTCGAAAATCTTGCAAAACCTACAGAATATATGTTGATGTCTGGAGGAGATCTTCGTTTGAATATCGATGAAATTCATTTGCTAAACAAATACGGATGTCGTCCATTCCCAAGACCTGATGCATTTACTTTTGCTTCATCTACGGCGTCTAGCGTTTCTAATTTTGCTTTTGATAAAACAGATAAAGTGAGAAGTATATTAATTAGAAATAGCTTGAAAAATGGTTTTAAAAATACTACTATCGAGTTTTCTGAATTACTAAAAAATAACCTTAGAAAAATATTCAGATTAAATGAGGAATGTGAAATAATTTTTTCACCATCAGGTACTGATTCTTCACTTCAAATAGCAGCTATAACGCAAATTATTTCCGATAGAGAAATCACACATATTTTAGTGGCCTCTGATGAAACTGGTAGCGGTGTAGCTGCGGCTTTAAAGGGATGTCATTTTGAAAATACTACTGCTTTAAATTATCCAATTAAAAAAGATGCTAAAATTGAAGGTTTTAGAGATGTTGATTTAGTACAAATACCTTTTAGAGATCAAAATGGCGCATTAAAAACTTCCGCTCAATTAGATGAGGAGGTATTCGATGCCGTTATTAGGACCAAAAATCAAGGCAGGCATATAGTATTACATACTATGGACCAATCAAAATTAGGGTATCAATCTCCTAGTGACGAATTTATAAAAAAATTAAATAGACTTGAAAACTTATCAATTCAAATAATTGTTGATGGATCACAGTTGAGATTAGATCCAAAAGACATACAAAATTATTTAAATAAAGGATATATTGTTACCATAACGGGGAGTAAATTCTTCACTGGCCCTCCATACTGCGGTGCATTAATTTTACCTCAAAGTGTCAATAAATTAATTCAATCTGTAAAAAACACATTACCAAAAGGCTTAAACAAATATTACAACAGTTCTGATTGGCCGACTTCATGGTTTTGTTCCAATGAATTATCTGACGGATATAACTATGGTTCTTATATGCGCTGGAATGCTGCCGTTGTTGAAATGGACAGGTATTACAAAACACCTGTATTATATCGCAATATGGGTATTGAGATGTTTTGCAATTTTGTTGATGACTCCATAAAAGAGGCCACATTTTTAATGCCTATTTATAGTGATGAAACAAAAACAAAGAGCTTTAGCAGTAAAGAATTTGGAATAAGAAACATCCGTACAATTTTTCCTTTCTTTATTTTTAAAAACAATGAGGTCTTAACTGTTGATAAAGTAAAAAAATTGTACACTTTATTAAATTCTGATTTATCCGATCAGTTTGAAGGTTCTTCGTTAGAAATTATTCGACTTGCTGCCCAAAAATGTCATATTGGTCAAGCAGTTAATGTCAAATATACTACTGAAATTGAAAGTGCTATTTTAAGAATTAGTTTGGGCGCAAGAGTTATTTCTGAAAGTTGGGTCAGTAGAGATATCAGTCTTTTTTTTAGAAATATAGAATTACAAATGAGTCAGATCACAATCACTATTAAAAAAATTGAATTGATACTTAATAATTCTGAATTATTGGATTAAATTAAAAAGTGTTTATCTTTGTATTCAATAAAAAAGTCCCATTCGCAAAAGCAAGTGGGACTTTTTTATTTATGTATAATTTTTAACTTATTTTATCATTTCAATTTTTTGAACTTCTTCTTCGTTGATGCTATCAAAGAAACCTTGTTCATTCATCCAATCATCGCTAAATACTTTACTCATGTAACGAGAACCGTGATCTGGGAAAATTGCGATTACATTACTATTTTCGTCAAATTCACCTTCTTCAGCATATTGTCTTATTGCTTGCATCACTGCTCCTGATGTATATCCAACAAATAACCCCTCTTTTCTAGTAATCTCTCTTGCAGCATGAGCACTTTCCTCGTCGGTGACTTTCATGAACTTATCGATAATATCAAAATCAGTCGCTGATGGAATTAAGTTTTTACCCAAACCTTCAATTCTGTAAGGATAAATTTCATCGTTATCAAATTCCCTCGTTTCGTGATATTTTTTTAATACTGATCCAAAAGCATCTACTCCAAGCACTCTAATATTAGGATTTTGTTCTTTTAAGTATTTTGCAGTACCAGAAATGGTTCCACCTGTTCCACTACAGGCAATTAAGTGCGTAATTGCACCATTAGTTTGTTTCCAAATTTCCGGACCGGTAGATTTATAATGCGCATCAACATTCAACTCATTAAAATATTGATTGATATAAATCGAGCCCTTCGTTTCTTCGTGCAAACGTTTGGCTACATTATAATAAGAACGTTCATCATCAGCAGATACGTGCGCCGGACAAACATACACTTTAGCGCCTAAGCTTCGAAGCATGTCTATTTTGTCTTTAGATGATTTGGAACTAACCGCAAGAATGCAGTTGTATCCTTTTATAATACTGACCATTGCTAAACTAAAACCCGTATTACCGGAAGTTGTTTCAATTATCGTATCGCCAGGAGATAAAACACCTCTCTTTTCAGCTTCTTCAATTATGTATAATGCTATTCTATCTTTTGAGGAATGTCCTGGATTAAAAGCTTCTACTTTCGCGTAAAAATTTCCTTTTAAATCTTTAGTAACTTTATTTAGCTTAATAAGTGGAGTATTACCTATCAATTCTAAAACATTATTACAAGCAGTTATTTCTTTTTTCATAAAAAAATAGTTAGTCGTACCAATTTTTAATCAGACCACGAAAGTTACAAATTTAACAAAAAAAATCTAATTAGTTTTTAATTCCTTCTAAATCTAATAAAAAACTATATTCCTTTGCTAATTCCTTTAGGGCTTCAAATCGACCGGAAGCACCACCGTGACCCGCATCCATGTTAGTATTTAGGTACAAAACAGTATCATTTGTTTTTAGAGTTCGTAGTTTAGCAACCCACTTTGCAGGTTCCCAATACTGTACTTGCGAGTCGTGAAGTCCGGTGGAAACAAACATATTAGGATACTTTTGAGCTTTTACGTTATCATAAGGCGAATACGATAACATGTAATCATATGATTTTTTCTCGTTCGGATTTCCCCACTCATCATATTCTCCAGTTGTAAGCGGAATAGTGTCATCAAGCATCGTGGTTATTACATCCACAAAAGGCACTTGAGCAATCACTCCGTTGTACAATTCCGGAGCCATATTGACTACTGCTCCCATCAACAAACCCCCTGCTGAACCGCCTTCGGCATATAAATGCTTTGGTGAAGTAAACTTTTCCTGAATTAAAAACTTGGAACAATCAATAAAATCAGTGAATGTATTTTTCTTTTTCAATAATTTTCCGTCTTCATACCATTGTCTTCCTAAATCTTCGCCACCGCGAATGTGTGCTATTGCAAAAACAAAACCACGGTCCAAAATAGACAGACGTGTTGATGAAAAGTACGTGTCCATCGTAACTCCGTAGGAGCCATACGCATAAAGCAAGACAGGATTATTTCCGTCTTTTTTTAATCCTTTTTTGTACACCATTGAAATTGGCACTTTGGTTCCATCTGTTGCAGTGGCCCAAACACGTTCTTCGATGTAATTATTTTTATCAAATTTTCCGCCAAGAACCTGTTGCTCTTTCTTGGTTTCTTTCTCTTTGGTTTTCATATTAAAATCCATAATCGAAGATGGTGTAGCCAATGATTGATAGCTGTAACGCAAAATATCAGTGTCAAAATCAACATTTGTAGTCGTGTATGCATTATAGGTTTCACTGCCAAAAGGCAAATAATACTCCCCTTCCCCACTCCAGGGCATGATGCGAATGTGATTCAAACCATTGGAACGTTCCTCGACAACCAAATAGTTCCTGAAAATTTCAATATCTTCTAATAAAACGTCTGTTCGGTGCGAAATTACATCTTTCCAATTTTCTTTTGCAGTACTGTTTTCAGGAGTTTTCATCAACTTAAAGTTAGTCGCTTTATCCTTATTGGTCAAGATATAAAAAGAATCTCCAAAATGAGATATACTATATTCCAATCCGCGAACTCTTGGTTGAAAAACCACAAATTCTCCATCCGGATCATCTGAATTTAAAATTCTGTACTCGGTTGTTAATGTACTTCCGGAACCTATAACAATGTATTTTTTTGATTTTTCCTTTCCCACAGAAACGTTAAACGTATCGTCTTTTTCATTAAAAACCAATACATCAGCAGCTGAATCTGTCGCTAACTTATGTTTGAACACTTTATCAGAGCGCAACGTTACTTTGTCTTGTCGGGTGTAAAAAATCGTTTTATTATCATTTGCCCAAACGGAACTTCCGGTAGCATTTTCAATCTTATCCGAAAAAATTTCTCCTGTTTCCAAGTTTTTGATCTGTATCGTGTAAATACGTCTTCCTACGGTATCAATTCCAAAACTCGCAAATTTATTATCCGGACTCACACTTAAACCTCCCAATTGAAAGTAGGTTTGTCCTTTGGCCAAGTCATTACAATTGAATAAAATTTCCTCATTTGCGGCAAGACTTCCTTTTTTTCTGGAGTAGATAGGATAATCTTTTCCAGTTTCAAAACGGGTAATGTAATAATAGCCATTGTACAAATAAGGAACTGATTGGTCGTCTTCCTTGATGCGGGCTTTCATCTCTTTGTATAATTCTTTTTGAAAACCCTTCGTATCCGCAGTCATGGCGTCATAATAGGTATTTTCTTGATTCAAATAATCAATGACATCCGGATTTTCTCTATCGTTCAGCCAGAAATAATTGTCAACACGTTTTTCGTTGTGTTTTTCTAAAGTTTTTGGAATTATTTTAGCTACTGGAGTAGAAATATTTTTTAACATTTGTTGTGCTTTAATTTTAGTAATTGATGGTGCAAAAATAACACAAAGACAACTTAGGATGAGTTTATTTTTCATGAATATTTTATTGATTATGACTATGCAATATAGTAATTTTGTAAATCAAATTAATTTAAAAAATTAAAACATGGATTTAATGGGAATGATGGGAAAACTAAAAGAAACCCAACAAAAAATAGAAGACACAAAAAAACGCTTGGATACGGTTCTTATTGACGAACAAAGTACTGATGGCTTATTGAAAATAACGCTGACAGCGAACAGAACTATAAAATCAATCACTATTGACGACTCATTGTTAGAAGATAAAGAACAGTTAGAGGATTACATGATCTTAGTAATGAATAAAGCGATTGAAAAAGCGACTAAAACCAATGAGGCAGAACTTGATGCTGTTGCAAAAATGGATATGCCAATGATTCCGGGTATGGATAATTTGTTCAAGTAATTATGAGTTATGAATTATGAGTTTTGACAATTTGAGAAACTCATAATTCATAACTTATAACTTTTTTTAAACCAGTTTTTGCAGCGTTTCCAAAACATACGTATGCATAACTTCCTTATAATCAAGATGTGTAACGATTCTCAGTTTTCCATGACCCATGGAACTAATTAAAATATTTTTTTGTTTCAACAATTCAATTAAATTCTTTTCGATACAATTTGGAACCAACGAGAAAATCAAAATATTAGTTTCCACCGGTTCAACTGATGCAACCCAACTTACCTTTTTCAAAACTTCTCCAATTTCTTTCGCTCTTCGGTGATCTTCAGCAAGGCGCTCTACATTATTATCTAAAGCGTATATTCCCGCTGCCGCCAAATAGCCTACCTGACGCATTCCGCCACCTAAAATCTTTCGGATGCGTAACGCTCTGTGAATCGTCGCTTTATCACCCAACAATACGGAACCAATTGGTGCTCCCAAACCTTTTGACAAACAAACAGAAATAGTGTCGAATAATTTACCAAATGCTTTTGGGTCTTGATTTTTGGCTATCAAAGCATTCCAGATTCGGGCACCATCAAGGTGAAATTTTAAATTATTGGCATCACAAACCGCCTTTATTGCTTTTAAATCTTCTAGTTCATAACAAGCGCCACCGCCTTTATTAGTTGTGTTTTCGACACAAACTAAACTTGTTAACGGACTGTGGTAAAATTCTGGATCATTGATAGCTCCCGCCACTTGTTCTGCAGTTATCATACCTCGATTTCCGTCTAATAAGCAACAAGAAACACCGCTGTTGAACGAAACACCACCACCTTCATAATGATAGACGTGCGCATATTTGTCGGCAATCAATTGTTCTCCAGGCTGTGTATGCAATTTTATTGCCGTTTGGTTCGCCATCGTCCCCGAAGGAAAAAAAAGTCCTGCTTCCATTCCAAACATTTCAGCAACTTTGGCTTCAAGTTCAATAACGGTAGGATCTTGTTTGTAAACATCATCTCCTACCTCAGCATTTAGCATGTGTACCAACATTTCGCGTGAAGGTTTTGTGATCGTATCGCTAACTAAATTTATTTCCATATTATTTTTTATTGTTGATAAGGAGAAGTCACGACTTGTCCCTGCGTAAATTTTTTTTACTTTTGTGCCACAAATTTACACAATACCGTTTGTTAATTCCAACTAGTTCCGTTAAAACTAAACTAATTGTAGTACAGAACGGAATTTTTGATAAATATTGAAAACAGATCTATCAAATTAATATAATTTTATGACAACTACCGAACAAATTAAAGGTATTGTAGAGCGCCTTGGTGCGTTGAGGAGGTATCTTTGACGTTGATGCCAAATTAATTGAGATTTCAAATGAAGAAGAAAAAACTTTTGCGCCTGATTTTTGGAACAATACAAAAGAAGCGGAACAAATTGTAAAAAACCTTCGAAACAAGAAAAAGTGGATTGAAGATTACAATAAAGCGGTCGAAATGACCGATGAATTGCAACTCGCTTACGATTTTTACAAAGAAGGTGAACTTACCGGAGAAGAATTAGACGAACATTATATCGCTACTCAAGCTCATATTGAAGCCATCGAATTCAAGAATATGCTTTCTGATGAAGGTGATACTTTGAGTGCTGTAGTACAAATAACCGCCGGCGCAGGAGGAACAGAAAGTTGTGATTGGGCAGAGATGCTGATGAGAATGTACATGATGTGGGGCGAAAAATACGGCTTTAAAATAAAAGAACTGAATTTTCAGAAAGGAGAAGCAGCAGGTATAAAAACCGTAACACTCGAATTTGAAGGCGATTATTCTTTTGGATATCTAAAAGGAGAAAACGGCGTTCATCGATTGGTGCGTATTTCTCCATTTGATAGTAATGCTAAACGTCATACTTCATTTGCATCCGTTTATGTGTATCCGTTAGTAGATGATAGCATCGAAATTGAGATTAATCCTGCTGATATCGAGATAACCACTTCGAGATCCAGTGGTGCAGGTGGACAAAATGTTAATAAGGTGGAAACTAAAGTGCAATTGTTTCACAAGCCAACCGGAATTCAAATTCAATGTTCCGAAACGCGTTCACAACAAGATAACAGACAACGCGCCATGCAAATGTTACGCTCTCAATTATATGAAATTGAGTTAAAAAAGAAACAGGCACAACGCGCTGATATTGAAGCCGGAAAAATGAAAATAGAATGGGGATCCCAAATCAGGAATTACGTGATGCAACCCTACAAGTTAGTCAAAGATGTTCGTACCGGTTACGAAACCAGTAACGTTGACGGCGTTATGAATGGAGAAATTGATGAATTCCTGAAAGCCTATTTGATGATGATGGGACAAAAAGCAGAGGAATAATTTGCATTGAGTATTTCCCTTTAAACATAAATAAAAACAAATCCTACTAGCTTCAAAACCGGTAGGATTTGTTTTTTTATAGCGTCCGAATTGTCTTTAAAGATTTAAATAAAAAGCAAAAGTTTGCAATATTCATCACTAAGTATAATTAATTAGACGAGCAAAAAAACTGTTTAAAAAAGTGTCCTGATTATACTAACTTTAACCCGTTGCGTGTAATAAATAAAAATTTCAATTAATCTTACATAAAAAATTGAACCACATAGAAACACAGAAAAAAAAGTGGGTTAGCCTAATTCTTGGATTCACGTAGCTATGGTTTTCTCTAAAAAATTCAACGCCATACATAATTTTAAAATCTGTGTTTCTGCGTGATTAAAAAATTAAACAAATTGAATTACGCCCAACGGGTTAAATTTAAACATAAAAAAAAGTTAATGTGGAAATTGTGTAAGTCCCATTCTTTGTCATCTTTTTATCTTTGTTATTCAATAATTAGTTAACAAAAATTAAAACAAATTTACTTTTCAAAAAATAAAAATATACTTTTTCAAAATTCACTTAATTAATTACTGAACATTACATACGCTAAAATAATGTGTTTTGCATACTAAATTTATTTTGGCTGATTCCAAATTAGTAATCTTTTTTAAACATAAAATTATGTCAATACAAACAATTAATCCCGCAACCAATAAAGTAGTGAAATCATTTGAAGAAATGACAGATAAACAAGTAGAACAATCTCTTGAACAGTCCGATCTTACTTTTCATGAATGGAAAAAAACATCTTATCCCGAGAGAGCAGCTGTTTTAAACAAAGTCGCATCACTAATGCGAGAGAAAAAAACAGCCCTAGCCACATTAATTACCCTTGAAATGGGAAAAATATTTTCCCAGGCTGTAGGTGAAGTAGAATTAAGTGCCAATATTTTAGAATATTACGCTAAAAATGGCGAAACATTTTTAGCCGATAAAAAGTTAGAACCTGAATTAGGTGAAGCCTTTATTAGATCAAGCCCAATTGGAGTTTTACTAGGAGTGCAACCTTGGAATTTTCCTTTTTATCAAGTGGCGCGTTTCATTGCGCCAAATATTATGGTTGGAAACACCATCTTACTAAAACATGCTTCCATGGTTCCTCAATGTGCCGTTGCAATTGAGGATTTATTTAAAGAGGCTAAAGCGCCAGTTGGATTATATACCAATTTGTTATTATCAGGAAAAAAAGTCTCAACCCTAGTTTCTGACAAACGAATTAAAGGAGTTTCGCTTACCGGCAGTGAAGCCGCTGGTGCGAGTTTAGCTGCAGAAGCGGGAAAAAACCTTAAAAAATCAGTGTTAGAATTAGGAGGTAATGATGCCTTTATTGTTTTAGAAGATGCCGATATAGATAAAACAGTTGAATGGGCCGTCGTAGGTAGAATGAACAACAATGGACAAAGCTGTATTGCCTCTAAAAGAATTATTGCTGTTGAGGCTATTGCCGATGAATTTATCGAAAAATATACCGCTAAATTAGCACAATTAAAAGTGGGTGATCCAATGGATCCAGCCACAGAATTAGGCCCTTTAAGTAGTGAAGAAGCTTTATTACACTTGTTAGATCAAGTAGAAAGATCCGTTGCAGCCGGAGCCACTGTTTTGTTAGGAGGCAAACGGGTAAATGGACCGGGAGCATATATGGAGCCTACTATTTTATCTGATTTAAACCCAGAAATTCCTGCTTATCACGAGGAATTATTTGGTCCAGTTTCCTCTTTTTACAGAGTAAAAGACGAAGCGGAAGCAATTATATTGGCAAATGATTCTGATTTTGGTTTGGGAGGTTCCATATTCACACAAGATATTGAACGTGGAAAACGAGTTGCAGATCAAATTGATTCTGGAATGATATTTATCAATCACCCAACTTGGACACAAACCGATCTGCCTTTTGGCGGAACCAAAGGTTCAGGTTATGGTAGAGAACTTTCAGAAATTGGAATTCATGAATTTGTAAATAAAAAATTAATTCGTGTAATTGGATTATCTGATCCGTTCTAGAAATTATTGATTATCCAAAGCCTAATTATTATATTACTAATTTTAAATTAGTAGAATAGATAGGCTTTGGCTTTTATAAATATATAAAATGCTTACTGTTAAAAAAGACAATTATGACAACTAAACAAATCGTGCTTGCAGCGAGACCTAATGGAAGTCCAATATTGAATGATTTTAGATTTGAAAATATAGAATTAGATGCACTGGAACAGGGCGAATTACTGTTGCAAGGAATGTATTACTCCGTAGATCCTTACATGCGTGGACGAATGAATGAAGGAAAGTCTTATGTACCTCAATTTGAATTAAACAAAGCCATAGAGGGAGGAGTTCTAGCAACTGTATTGGAATCAAAATCTGATCTTTTTAAAACGGGAGATGTTGTACTGGGAGGTTTGCCTTGGAGCGAAAAAATGATTGCTTCGGATAAAAATCTGCAAAAAATTGAATCAACAGTCGAATCCTTGACGTATTATTTAGGAATATTGGGAATGACCGGATTAACCGCTTATTTTGGTCTCCTACACATTGGTAAACCAAAAGCAGGTGAAACTGTTGTAGTTTCAGGAGCAGCAGGGGCCGTTGGAATTGTAGTTGGCCAAATTGCAAAAATCCATGGAGCCCGTGTAATCGGAATTGCTGGTTCTGATGAAAAAGCAACAATGTTAAAAGAAAAATTTGGTTATGACGATGTCATCAACTATAAAATAACCACCGATATAAACTCCGCAATAGCTAATTTATGCCCAAATGGAGTTGACGTCTATTTTGACAATGTGGGCGGAAGCATTTCTGATGCGGTAATCCAAAACCTGAATTTTCACGCTAGAATTGTGCTGTGTGGGCAAATTTCTTTATACAATAGTGCTGAAATTCCTATGGGGCCCCGAATTCAACCGTTGCTATTAACCCGAAGTGTATTAATGCAGGGTTTTATCATTAGTAATTTTCAAAAAGACTTCCCAGAAGGAATTGCTCATTTATCAAAATGGGTAAATGAAGGAAAATTAAAATTCACAGAAACAATAGTAGATGGTTTTGATCAATTACCGGCTGCCTTACTTGGTTTATTTAAAGGAGAAAACAAAGGAAAAATGATTGTTAAAGCATAAAATTCGAATCAAATAAATAAAAATTAGCCGATACTTTTAATTAAGTATCGGTTTTTTGCTGTAAAATTAATTACAACCATTTAATAAAATGAAATTTAACTGCAACGGTAGTCGTACATATTCTGAGTGTTAAAGAAATTGATAGGATTAGGAATTTCAACCCTAAATTCTTTTATTTGAAAAATATTTAATAACAAAATCCTATATCTACGTAATGAAATCCTACACCATTCAAGAAATAAATGAGATACTACAGGGAGAAATAGTCGGGAATACTTTTCAACGTATCATTGCACCTGAACAACTTGAGGCCGCTAATGAATCTGAAATTTCATTTATTGGAAATAAAAAATACGAAAAATTTTGGTCAGCATCAAAAGCCTGTGTCGCAGTTGTCAACGAGGATATTGCCATACAACCCGGAAAAGAAAGGGCTTTTATAAAAGTAAAAAATGCTGATTTAGCAATGTCTCAAATATTAGATCTTTTTGCACCTCCAACTCCACTATTTAGAGTCGATATTCATCCAACCGCAACAATAGACGAAACTGCAACTATTTGTAATGGTGCCCGAATTGGTGCAGGATGCTACATAGGTCCTAAAGTCATTATTGGTGATTATTCTACTATTTATCCTAATGTAACCATTTTAGATGAATCAACGATAGGAAAAAACACTGTGATTTGGTCAGGATCAGTTATTAGAGAACGTTGTCAAATAGGAAACGACTGCATTATACATCCCAATGCAACTATTGGCGCAGATGGTTTTGGTTTTCGTCCGGATCCACAGAGAGGTTTGGTAAAAATTCCGCAAATTGGAAACGTAATTATAGGCAATAATGTCGAAATCGGTGCCAATACCTGTATTGATAGAGGAAAATTCAGTTCTACTGTTTTGGGTGACGGTTGCAAAATTGATAATTTGGTCCAAATAGGTCATAACAGCAAATTAGGTAAATTTTGTATAATGGCCGGAAATAGTGGACTTGCCGGTTCAGTAACATTAGGAAACGGCGTTATTATTGGCGGAAGCGCTTCCATAAAAGACCATACCACTATAGGTGATGGTGCTATTGTAGGTGCCGGTTCCGGTGTAACAGGAGATATCCCTGCCGGAAAAACCATGTTGGGTTATCCGGCTGTAGAGGCTCGAGATGCATTGAAACAATGGGCAATTTTGAAAAGACTTGTAAAAGAATCCAAAAAATAAACTTTCTCTTTTTTATTAAATTCGTAAAAAACAGGAGTTTATTTCTGTTTTTTGGTTTTATTAGTAAAAATATATTCAATTATCATTATATACGATTTAAATTAATAAAATTTATTTCGTTGGATTTTGTATTTTTGACGCAAACTTTTTTAATATTATTTCATCATGGATTTGAACTTCAACAAAAACGAAGACCACAATAAACTTTTACTTTCCGCATTGCGTCAAAAATTAAGCGTAGTTAAATTAGGCGGCGGCGAAAAACGCATTCAAAAATTACATGGCGAAGGCAAAATGACCGCACGCGAACGAATCGATTATTTATTGGATCCAAAAGCGAAAAGTATTGAAATTGGGGCATTTGTTGGTGAAGGAATGTATGCCGAACACGGTGGCTGCCCATCAGGTGGCGTTGTTGTAAAAATAGGATACATCCGAGGAAAACAATGTATTGTAGTGGCTAATGATGCCACTGTAAAAGCAGGAGCTTGGTTTCCGATAACGGCTAAGAAAAATTTACGCGCACAGGAAATCGCAATGGAGAATCGTCTTCCAATAATCTACTTGGTAGATAGTGCCGGAGTTTATTTGCCTTTACAAGATGAGATTTTCCCGGACAAAGAACATTTTGGACGCATTTTCAGAAACAATGCTCAAATGAGCAGCATGGGAATTACCCAAATTGCTGCCGTTATGGGAAGTTGTGTTGCAGGTGGTGCCTACCTGCCAATTATGAGCGATGAAGCAATGATAGTGGATAAAACGGGAAGTATATTTTTGGCAGGAAGCTATTTGGTTAAAGCGGCCATTGGCGAAAGCATTGATAACGAAACTTTGGGCGGAGCAACAACACATTGTGAAATTTCAGGTGTTATAGATTACAAAGCTAAAGATGACAAAGACGCATTAGACAAAATAAAAAACATAGTTGACAAAATAGGTGATTTTGATAAAGCCGGATACAGCCGAATTAAAGCGGAAAAACCAGCGCTTGATGAAAAGGAAATCTATGGTATTTTGCCAAAAGCCAGAAATGAACAATACGATATGATGGAAATCATCAATCGTTTAGTGGATAATTCCGAGTTTGAAGCGTATAAAGAAGGTTACGGTCAAACCATTATTACCGGTTATGCCAGAATTGACGGTTGGGCAGTAGGAATTGTTGCCAATCAACGAAAAGTAGTGAAAACTAAAAATGGCGAAATGCAATTTGGAGGCGTAATTTACTCCGATAGTGCTGATAAAGCCACGCGTTTCATAGCCAATTGCAACCAGAAAAAAATCCCATTAGTATTCGTTCAGGATGTTACCGGATTTATGGTTGGATCTAAATCCGAACATGGAGGAATTATAAAAGACGGTGCCAAAATGGTAAACGCTGTATCTAATTCAGTTGTTCCAAAATTTACTGTTATCGTAGGGAATTCATACGGAGCCGGAAATTATGCCATGTGTGGAAAAGCGTATGATCCCAGATTAATTTTTGCATGGCCAAGTGCAGAATTAGCTGTTATGGGCGGAACACAGGCTGCTAAAGTATTGGCACAGATTGAAGCTTCTTCGCTTAAAGCAAAAGGAGAAATAGTGGATGAAGATAAAGAAAAAGAATTGTTCGATAAAATAAAAGCTAGATATGATGAACAAGTTTCACCGTATTATGCTGCATCCCGATTGTGGACAGATGCCATTATCGATCCTTTAGATACCAGAACTTGGATTTCAATGGGAATCGAAGCGGCCAATCACTCCCCGATTGAGAAAAAATTCAACCTTGGTATTATTCAGGTTTAACACTGATTATCAATTGCTTAAATAATTATTTTGTATATTTAGGACTGTTTTGTTGCTGCTTCTTTGGAGCAGTAAAACAGCCTCATTGACTATATAACACTAACAAATCTTAACCTAATTCATTTTAATAGTTTAAAATTGAATAAGAAATGAAAAAGATTTTTGTTTTACTATTTAGTATATTGATATTGTCAGGTCAGTCTACATTGGCACAAAATAAATTAGATAGTAATAGCACAAAAAAAGAAAAAAAACCTATTTATTTTGAATCGGGAATCAATACTTCGTTACCGGTTCATATCGAAATGTATCGGACACACAGACTGGCAATTGGTTTAAATGGAAGAGTTGGGAAAATAATTTCAAGGAAATTAGAAGTAGGAATCCGATTTGATTATGACTACCGATTCATCCGCAAAAACACTCGACCTCTTACTCCTGAAAGTACGACGCAAGAAAGAGCCAGCCACAATAATTTCAGCCTTTTTAGCCTTAGACCGAACATTCAATTCAATATGAATTCGCATTGGTTTTGGGGTGCTGAAACAGGCGTTGGTTATGTTTTATCAGATGAAAACAGTAAAATAGGAATGGGTTTTGTATCAGAATACGCCAATGATCAACAATTTGGTGTATGTTCTGGATTGTATGTGGGTCGCTATTTTAACATTAGCCCTAATAAAAATAAGTTAGGATTTTCGATGAATTTAACACAATTTTTAGCTCTTGGCCATGCCGAAAATAGTCTTGGCTTTAAAGTAAATTATCGATTTTTAAACTAATTTTTAATAAACAAAAGAGTATGAAATTCAAAAAAAGGCTTTTATAAATAAGGTAATTTTTAAATTTGATACCTATAAGAATTAATGATTCATTGCCTTGTTGTACAATGGTTTAAAAATAATGTAAGGTCGCAATGTTATCATTGCGACAGAAGAGGAATTACATTATCAATTCACGACATGAGATTTCTCGTCCCTCTAAATGAAAAAATCACTACATACTAACAATACAATTTGTAATTCCTAAAACTTAAGTATAATAACACCTAACGGGTTAATTTATTTCATTTGGTCGCTGTTGTAGTTTCTTATTTTAGAACAAATAGAAACAAATATTTTTTTTATTTCTTCACGATGTTTCACTTTATTGGAGAAAACCTTAGCTATGTTGACCCGAGAATTGGGCATCCAACTCTTTTTTTAAGTTCCCATTTAGCTGATTTTGTATTTACGATCAATCACAATTTTTATTAATTGCACCAGATGGATTGAATTACATACTTTCCAGTACTTCTTTTCTTTTCACCTTGCCATTTTCGGTTTCAGTAAATTTTGCTACATAAAATACTTCTTTTGGTTTTTCATATTTATCCAAATCATCAAAAATAGTATCTTCTAATGTTTGATTTTCACCTTCAATTATCAAAACTAATTTTTCGCCCAAATCAGAATCTTGAATCCCAGTTACAAAAAATCTCGAATTAATTTTATGGGATAACTTTTGTTCTATTTTCTCCGGAATTAATTTAACCCCGCCGCTATTGATTACATTATCTATTCTCCCTATAAAAACAAACTGGTTTTCGCCAACTATTTCGACCAAATCATTCGTTACAATAGATTTTTCTGAAATTTTTGGAGCATCAATTACTAAGCAGTTTCGATCATCAATGGCAATTTTTATATTGGGTAAAACTGAGAAAGCCTGTTCTCCTATTTTCTTGGCAGCAATATGAGTAATGGTTTCAGTCATACCATAAGTTTCATAAACTGTAGTTTTTAATTTGGACAGGCCTTTTTCGAGAGCAGTATTCATTTTCGCGCCTCCAATAATAATCTTTTTTATGTTATTTAACTGCGGTAAAGAGTTTTGCGCTTGCAAAGGAACCATGGCTGCAAAATCATATTTGGTATCATTTAGCATCAAAGGATGTGAACTTGGTGCCACAAAATCTACATCAAGACCAAGTATAAAACTCCTTACAAACATCATTTTCCCTGCTATGAATTTAGTCGGCAAACAATGCAGTGCTTTATCACCGGGATGTAAATCAAAAAAATCACCCGTAGCAATCGCTGAATCAACCATCGCCTGTTTTTCTATTCGGATTAATTTAGGCGCTCCTGTCGTTCCTGATGTGTTGAATTCCACATAGGATTTATTGTCAAACCAATCAAGTATAAAATCGCCCACAGACTTTTCATGCTCATCTCCTTCTTTAATAAAACTGTACGCTACTCGGCATAAATCATTTCGATCTAAATGAAAACCGTTCAATTTAAAAAGATTATGAACGTTCTGATATGTTATTGTAGTGGTCATGAGTAGTCTTTTTTTTATTTTTTAAAGCTTAAATCAACTAAATTTTACCAGTCAATTTTTCTTTCCAGTTGCTCCAATTGTATTTTTTACTAAAGATAAATAAAAGTATCGGGAAAATTATGACAACAGGAAAAATAACATCTAATCCTGCTGAAGGATCTGAAATATCTTTGAAAATAGAATGCGTTTGAAAAGCAGACCAATCCGAAGTGACCAATAAAGCACCAACCAAATTATTAGCAGCATGAAATCCCAGCGCTAACTCCATTCCTTCATCCATAAGGGTAATAATTCCCAAAAATAATCCGGTGCCAATATAATAAACCAAAATTACAGGGCCAATTTTTACAACTTCCGGATTAAACCAGTGCATTCCACCAAAAATCAGCGAAGTCATTAGTAATGGAAACCATTTGTTTTTAGCAAGATTTGCAAATCCCTGCATCAAATAGCCTCTAAAAATAAATTCTTCGGAACTGGTTTGTATCGGAATAAGAACTATTCCGATTAGTGCCAAGATAGCAAATGGAATAGGTTTGAAATTGATTACAAAGTCATTTGGACTAAAATAATAGAAAAATAAAGTGGATACAATTGTAAATGCAGCCCAAATCAAAAATGAAAATACAATTCGGTTCCAGTCAACTTTTGCTCTTGAAGTAGTTACGGAAAGTACCGTTTGATGGTGCAGGTGTCGGATCACCAAAATGATGCCGATCATAATAAACACAAACGAAATCAGCATCAAAAACAAGTTCAGATTCGGTTCAAAAAAACGCATAATTGATTCATTACTGGTAGGATACAGTTTTCCGTTTAATACTGTTTCATAAATTAAAATGACAAGAAATGGAATCTGCCCAATCAAAGAAGCAAAAAAGATTAATATTGAACCGCCAATATATTTCCAAAACGTATTCTCTGATTTTAAACCTTGTTCTATAAACATGTGTTTTTTAATTTAATTTTACAACTGATTAGATTTACAAATATATATTTTTGTTACAACTGATATAACGCATTTACAACCATTGAAAACAAATTACATGATACAAATATACCATAATTCACGCTGCGGAAAATCCAGAAATTGTCTCGCACTTTTAGAACAATCAGAAAAAGAGTTTGAAGTCATCAATTATTTGACAAACCCGCCTTCTTTTGAAGAACTATCTACTATTATTAAAAAATTGAATATGAAACCGATTGAATTGGTGCGCCAAAAAGAAAAAATCTGGACAGACAATTTTAAAGACCAAAAAATGAATAATGAACAAATTATTCAGGTCATGATTGCTAATCCAATTCTAATTGAAAGACCGATTGTTAGAATAGAAAACAAGGCAATCATTGGCCGAGATTTAGAAAAAATAAAATCTTTCATTTCATAAAACAACTGTTTTTAATTAACATTATTTTATGATTTTAACTATTAAACCAAACGTTACTTTTGCAATCTAACGTTGGTAACTAAAGTTTTTTTAAAAATGAAAAAAATAAAATCCGCATTAATTCTTGTTCTCTTTTTCATGACTCTATTGAGTTATGCCCAACAGGCAGCTGTTGTTCCAAAAATTAAAATTTCAGGAAAAGTAGTAGAAAAAATAAGTAAACAACCCCTGGAATATGCTACAATTACTTTTTTAGAACCTAATAATCAAAAACCTGTTGCTGGTGGAATTACAAATCCAAATGGAGAATTTGATATTGAGGTAAAACCGGGAGTTTATGACATAAAAATTGAATTTATATCTTTTAAATTATTTGAAATAAAACAGAAAACCCTACAGTCTAACAGTAGTTTAGGTTTGATTAGTTTAGAAGAAAATCCCAATCAATTGAATGAAGTTATCATTCGTTCTGAAAAAACAACGGTTGAAATTAAATTAGATAAAAAAGTGTACAACGTAGGAAATGACCTTATGGTAAAAGGCGGAACTGTAAGTGATGTTTTGGACAACATTCCTTCTGTTTCTGTAGATGTAGAAGGAAATATTAGTCTTCGTGGAAATGAAAATGTACGCGTTCTTATTGACGGTAAACCCTCGAATGCAATTAATATCGCGGAAGCACTTCGATTGATTCCGGCAGATGCGATTGAAAAAGTAGAAGTGATTACCAACCCATCGGCACGATATGATGCTGAAGGTGGTGGAGGTTTATTGAACATCATCCTGAAAAAAGGAAAAAATCAAGGTTTAAACGGAACATTTATTGCCACTACCGGATATCCTAAAAATTATGGTTTGAGTGGTACATTAAACTACAAATCAAAAAACTTTAATCTTTTTACTACGCAAGGATACAATGATCGTAGCAATCCTGGAAATGCATTTACCGATTCAAGATATTTAAATGCGGACAATTCAACTCGAAATTATGTAAATGAAACGAGAGAGAACGAAAGAGACAATAAAGGATACAATGGAAACTTTGGGATGGAATTGTATTTAAGCGAAAGCCTCTCTTGGACCAACACCTTTAACTACAGAAAAAGTGATGGAAATAATGTCGACAATGTTTTTCAGAATAATTATGACGCAGGATTTAATTATGATTACACCCGCAATCGTATCAATTTAGAAAATAGTGATAGTGAGAATGTAGAATTTACTACAAACTTTACTAAAAAATTTAAAAAAGATGGTCATAAATTAACATTTGATGGTTCGTTCTCTACAAATGATGACATTAATAATGCATTAATTACGGATACGGCCACAAATACAAGTGTGGTAAAATTTGATACGACAATCAACAATCAAAGCCAAAGCAGAAATTTACTTCAAATGGATTATGTGCTACCTGTAGGTAAAGGAAGCCAGTTTGAAGCAGGATACCGTGGTGATTTCTCTGAATTACTTACGGATTACAGCGTTAAAAATGATGGAGTAACCAATAACAACTTCACCAATACATTAGAATACAAAGAGAAAGTTAATGCAATTTACACACAGTATGGTGTGAAAATTAATAAATTTTCTGCCCTTTTCGGATTGCGTTTTGAAGATTCCAATATTGAAATCAATCAATTAGCAACTAATGATTTTAATACTAAAAAATACAATAACTTTTTTCCAAGTGCTTTCTTCACTTATGAAATCTCCGATAAAAGCAGCGCTTCTGTAAGCTATAGCCGAAGAATTCAAAGACCAAGAGGAAGAATGTTGAATCCGTTCAGTAATTTGTCAAGTAACATAAATATTTTTGTTGGAAATCCAGATTTAGATCCTGCATTTTCAGACGCAATTGATTTCGGTTACATCAAAAGATGGGAGAAATTAACCTTTAATACTTCGCTTTATTTAAATAAAACTACAGATGTTTTTCAATTCGCAAGAAGAGAATCAGGTGATTTCGTAAATGGAACTCCCATACTTATTAGTTCTCCGATCAATTTGGCTACGGAATACAGAACTGGATTTGAATTCACATTAAATTATTCTCCATATAAATGGTGGAAATTAAACAGTAATTTCAATTTCTTCAGAAACGAAACGCAAGGTGATTTTACTTATACTGACTTTAAAAATAATGAAATTGTACAGAATTTTGATAACGTAGCAACTTCATGGTCTACAAGACTGACTTCAAAAATCACGTTGCCATACAAAATTGATTGGCAGACTAATGCAAGTTATAACGGTCCGCAAAATAATGCCCAAGGAAGAAGCTTAGGTATTTTTGCAGCAAATATAGCGTTCAGCAAAGACATCTTGAAGGATAAAGGAACACTTTCATTCAACGTGAGTGATGTATTCAACTCCCGAAAAAGAATGATGGAAAGTAATCTTCCAGGAATTGTAAATTCGTACAGCGAAATGCAGTGGCGAGAAAGACAATTTAATTTATCATTCACATACCGTTTCAATAAACCTAAAAACGAAAGAGAACAACCTAAGCGAAATCAAGGAGATAACGAAGGTGATTATCAAGGATAACAAAATTAAGGACTTATGAAAATGGGTCCTTTTTTTTATAAATCATTAGAGCTAATAAGATTGAAAAGTATAAGCATAAAAAAAAGGGCCCATAAATGAGTCCTTTTTTTATTTAACAAAAAGATTAAACTGATTGTTCTTGCTTCTTTTTTGCTCTTTTCTCCTTGTATGCTTCCCAACTAGCTCCACCTACCCAGTAGGATACGAAACCAACTAGAAAAAACATCAACCAAAATCCTATAGTAAGAATGGTTAAGAAAAGTAAAAAGCCTAAGTACTGTGAAAATTCAAACATGTTTTCCGGAATTTTGAATGTAGCCACAAATGTAAGTTTATTTCCTTTTCGCACCAATAAAAAACCATAAAAACTATCAATCAATTTTTATAAAAAAGGAATTATCCGTATTTTTGAACTCAGAATTTGGAGCTGTTTCCCGCTGTTCACTCCAATCTTTTCTTTTTTAAAGAAAAAAAGAAAAGGATTTCC
This sequence comes from Flavobacterium sp. DSR2-3-3, assembly GCF_049896585.1. Classification (NCBI taxonomy): domain Bacteria; kingdom Pseudomonadati; phylum Bacteroidota; class Flavobacteriia; order Flavobacteriales; family Flavobacteriaceae; genus Flavobacterium; species Flavobacterium sp. DSR2-3-3. Next base: position 282,710 of record NZ_JAFCUP010000003.1, on the reverse strand, counting down.
ATTTCCATCGGGGCTAAAAAGTAGTATACGACATAAATATTCCTAAATAACAACAAAATGAAATTCAGAATAGAAAAAGACACCATGGGTGAAGTGCAGGTTCCAGCTGACAAATATTGGGGCGCACAAACAGAACGTTCAAGAAACAACTTCAAAATAGGTCCATCGGCTTCGATGCCAAAAGAAATCATTGAAGGTTTTGCTTATCTTAAAAAAGCAGCCGCTTATGCCAATTGTGATTTAGGAGTTTTACCAGAAGAAAAGCGTGATGCCATTGCTGCTGTTTGTGATGAAATTCTTGCCGGAAAATTAGATGCTGAATTTCCATTGGTAATTTGGCAAACCGGCTCCGGTACGCAAAGTAACATGAACGTAAATGAAGTAGTTGCAAATCGTGCGCAAGTATTAAAAGGATTCAACATTGGCGAAGGCGAACAATTCATCAAAGCGAATGACGATGTAAATAAATCACAATCTTCAAATGATACGTTCCCGACAGGAATGCACATTGCAGCTTATAAAGCAGTTGTTGAAGTTACTATTCCCGGTGTTGAAAAACTAAGAGACACACTACATGCAAAAGCAGTTGAATTCAACAATGTGGTTAAAATAGGTCGTACGCATTTAATGGATGCTACACCGCTAACATTAGGACAGGAAATTTCCGGATATGTAGCGCAATTAAACTACGGTTTAAAAGCGGTTAAAAATACGTTGGCTCACTTATCAGAAGTGGCTTTAGGGGGAACTGCTGTTGGAACCGGATTAAACACTCCAGAAGGATATGATATAAAAGTAGCGGAATATATCGCTGAATTTACAGGACACCCATTTGTAACTGCCGAAAACAAATTTGAAGCATTAGCAGCACACGATGCCATCGTAGAAACGCACGGTGCGTTAAAACAATTGGCGGTTTCATTGAATAAAATTGCCAATGATGTACGTATGCTAGCTTCTGGACCACGTTCAGGAATTGGAGAAATCCTTATTCCGGAAAATGAGCCGGGATCTTCCATCATGCCAGGAAAAGTAAACCCAACACAATGTGAAGCATTAACGATGGTTTGCGCACAAGTTATGGGGAATGATGTTGCAATCTCTGTTGGAGGAATGCAAGGTCATTACGAATTGAATGTTTTCAAACCATTAATGGCTGCAAACTTCTTACAATCAGCGAGATTATTAGGTGATGCCTGTATGTCTTTTGACGAACACTGCGCACAAGGAATTGCACCCAACTACAAACGTATCAAAGAATTGGTTGACAATTCATTGATGTTAGTTACCGCTTTGAATACTAAAATTGGATATTACAAATCCGCTGAAATTGCTCAGACAGCGCATAAAAACGGAACAACATTGAAAGAAGAAGCTGTTCGTCTGGGGTACGTAACTCCAGAAGATTTTGAAGCTTGGGTAAAACCGGAAGATATGGTAGGAAGCCTTAAATAATGAATTGTTAATGATGGGTTATAAATCAAGAAACCCTGCAATTTAACGTTGCAGGGTTTATTGGTTTAAATTTCTTTCAGTAGCAGATTTAATAATTTAGCTTTGTTCACAAAAACTTGTATTACTTATATGGTACAAAAAAATTTAACGTTTCGTCTATTCTATAAGGAATTAATTGCATCCATTACTTCCTTCATGATTCTAATGCTTTTCAATTTATCATCATGATCAAAAATTGGACTGGTAATCATCAGTTCATCTATTTTAGTGTAATCGATAAACTGTTTCAATTCGGTAACTAATTTTTCATTACTTCCTACAAAGGAACAAGAAGTCATTTGGTTGACATGAAAATGCTCTTCTTCGCTCATAATTCCGTCTAAGGAATCAACAGGCGGTTGCAATGGTCTTCTATCATTGCGAATCAAATTCAGAAACATTTGAGTTAAACTGGTCGACAATTTTTCGGCTTCTTCATCGGTATCTGCGGCTATTGCGTTTACGCAAGCCATCGTTTTGGGTTGGTTTAAATATTTTGAAGGCACAAAATTATCCCGGTAAAACTGAAATGCCTGGTACATTTGTTTTGGTGCAAAATGTCCAGCAAAAGCGTATGGCAATCCATTGGCAGCAGCCAAAGCAGCACTATCCATACTGGAACCTAAAATCCAAATGGGAACTTTCGTCCCTTCGGCAGGAAAAGCACGCACTGCTGCAGTAGCATTATCTTCTGAGAAAAATTTCTGTAGCGCAGCCACATTTTGAGGAAATCGTTGTGATTGCTCGTAAAAATCTTTTCGAATCGCCTGTGCGGTTAATCCATCCGTTCCCGGCGCTCTTCCTAATCCTAAATCAATACGGTTTGGATGTAAAATTTGAAGAGTTCCAAATTGTTCCGCTATAATTAACGGAGCATGATTTGGTAACATGATACCACCAGAACCTACGCGAATATTTTGGGTCTGACTGGCAATATACCCAATCAGTACAACCGTTGCAGTGCTGGCTACATGCGCCATATTATGATGTTCCGCCAACCAAAATCGTTTGTATCCTAAACTGTCAGCAAGTTGCGCCAGTCCTTTTGTTTTTTGTAATGTTTCACTTGCATTACTATTTTCGGTAATTATCGCTAATTCTAATAGGGAAATCGGAATATTTTTTTTCATTATAAATTTCTACTTTTGACAAAATTAATCATTTCCTGTCGAGCCAAAAATTCTGTGCTGTTAATTGATTTATAATGTTTCTAAAAAAAGGAGTTTTTTATTACTTTAAAGTCCATAAAAAAACCTGCAACAGTGTATGGCAGGTTTTATTAGTATTATAAGTGATCAAAATTATTTTCCATCAACATAATCTTGCAAATAGCTAAATCGTGGCGTCAGTTTTCCTTTTATGGTAATTTTTGCTCGTTGTAAAACACCGTCTTTATCTCCGTTAAAAAACGCTGGAATAACGTGCTCCAAGAACATTTCTCCAAAGCCTTCACTCGCGTCTTTGGGTAATTCACAGGGTAAATTATCAACTGCCATGACCACCACTGCTGCAGGATGAAAGACATCAACTTCTTTGTTTTCACTTGGAAAATATCCGTATAACGGCTCCGCAATTGTTGATGATCTGAGTGTGCAGGCTATTGGACCATTGACATCGCATGAAACATCAGCAACTACTTTGATCTTGCAATCATTTGATTGCAGCATTTCCCGGGTAAGAATTACCGGCGCTTCATTGGCATGAAAGTGCCCCGTGATATAAATATCAGATACTTTTGTAAATCTTTCGAAATCAGAAACATATTCTTTAGGATTGTGATAAAAATCAGTAAAATCTAAAACCTGTTCGTCCTTGCGTTTGTTGTATTCCAAAACATCAATCTGAGTATAAACGGGCTGGGTGTAGTTTTTTGTTAAATAATTCTCAACCGAAACTTCTTTTATTTTTATGGCATCCAGAACTTCTTTCGCACCATTCCCCACTTTTCCAGTTCCTGTAATGACCAATTTTAAAGGAGGTAAAACCAATCGTTTTAAATGGGTAATTAACGCCTCTTTTCCTGAAAGTGTTTCTGCTTTTGGCAATTTAAACAATTCGAATTTGATTCCGAAGGCGCGAATACTATTGTATGCACCTACTATTCCTGCATAACGCCCAAAACCAATTAATCTGCGATTGTTAGCATCTACAATTGTTTCGTAATCGTACAAATCAATATTTTTTTCTAAAATAGCCTGTAACAATTTTCTGTTGTACGGTTGTTTTTTAATAGTATGCGAAAAAAAGAAATAGGTTTTGTTTGGAATCAAATGTTCTACCGGTACTTCTTTTACCCCAAACAAAATATCGCAATCACTTACATCATCTGTCATTTCAATTCCGAGACTTTCATATTGATCATCGGTGAAAACCCTAATATCAGAACGCTCGACTTGTACCGTAATATTTTGATGGTATTGTTTCAATCTTGTCAACTCTTCAGGCGAAAAAACAACTCTTCTGTCCGGCGGATTTTTTCTTTCTTTTAAAATTCCAAATTTCATAAGTATGATAGGGTTTTGATTTGTTTTATTATAACTTTAGATTGTCAATTTGTTACAAATATAACATTATAAACTAAATTGAATTTATTTTTTAATTAAAAACCGCAGGCAAAAAATTACTATTCTCTGACGTACAAAATAATACAAAAAGCATGCTTCCTACCTATTGATAAAATAGTGTTAAGGTTTGAAAAAAACAACGTCTGAAAAGACATTGATTCTATATATTTGCCTTTCTAGCATTAAAGAAATGATTTTTATAAAAAAAACAAAGATACTACATATATTTCTCCTCTTTTTGGTTTTGAGTTCCTGTAACAAGGAGAAAAAGAAAGTTGAGTTAAGTGATGCCCAACTCCCAAAGAGTACATTGCCTAAAATGAAGCCGTTAACTAAGCCAGAGCCCAAACTAACTGCTGAATACATCAATTCAAAAAAACAAGAAATAGATTCTTTTTACAAAAAAAACTGGCCCAATAACAGCGCAAACGGAAGCTTTCTTGTCGCTAAAAACGGCCAAATTATCTACGAAAAATATGAAGGCTATGCGAATTTCAGAGATAAAAAATTAATTATTAAATCCACTCCGTTACACATTGCATCAGTTAGCAAGGTTATTACAGCGACTGCTATTTTAAAATTAGTAAATGCAAAACGAATCGAATTGGATCAAAAGGTAAACACAATCTTGAAAGAGTTTCCATACCCGGATGTGACCATACGGACATTATTGAATCACAGGAGCGGCATGCGTAATTACGCCTATTTTACAGATCGTGACAAAACGATTTGGGATAGACACAACATACTTTCCAATCAAGATATCCTGACGATCATGGCTACTAAAGAAATTGGTTTAGAATTCAAAACCGATACCCGTTTCAGTTACTGCAATACAAATTATGCCATGTTAGCATTAATCATTGAAAAAATCACAAAGCTTCGGTACAAAGATGCCATGAAACAAATTATTTTCGAGCCACTTGGCATGAAAAACACCTATGTTTTTGAGTACGAAAAAGATAAAGATACGGCAGTAACTTCTTATAAAGGAAATAAAGTGGAGATAGGAAAAGATTACTTAGATGCCGTTTACGGAGACAAGAACATCTACTCTACACCGCGTGATTTATTGAAATTTGACAGAGCCAGAAACAATTCTACTTTTTTAACGGCCGACCTGCAAAGTCAAGTATACAAAGGTTACAGCAATGAACGTAAAGGAACAAAAAATTACGGACTTGGAATTCGAATGGTTAATTGGGAAACGGGACAAAATTTTTATTTTCACAATGGTTGGTGGCACGGGAATACGTCGTCGTACATTACTTTGAGAAAGGAAGGTGTTACCATTATTGCACTTTCTAATAAATTTACTAGAAAAACGTATGACGTTCGGAAACTGGCAGTTTTATTTGGCGACTATCCGTTCAAATTAAAAGACCAATAAAAAAGGAATGATTTTTAAAATAGTGTTTCCAGTTCTGCAATAGTAGTTCAGATAAAAAGTGTACATTTGCAAACTCAAAATTCAGATTTGGATTTTGAAACAAAAAAAGGGGTCGACTGGTTTTGACAGCAAGTCGAATTGATAAGTAAGCACGTCGAGCATTGAGACCTTGCTCGTAAATATAAGATCTTACAATTTTACACGGCGAAAATAACTACGCTTTAGCTGCATAATCCGAATTATAGTACGATTAAGCCACGTTCCTATCAGATAGGAAAGCTGGATTCTCCTTGAAAGCCTTGGTTTGTGGCGTTCAGTTCAGGGGAACCGTAAAAATAAACCTAGATTTCCATGAGCTTCGGGTGGATTTCAAAATTAAGAAGATAAGTAGCGTGTGGCTGTTTCTGGCCTAGCACACTATCGAAAAATCAATCAGAAAATAAACGCGTAGAAAGCTTTTTAGTTGCTTGTTTGGACCCGGGTTCGATTCCCGGCGACTCCACTGGATGGGATGATTGAAAAATCATCCCTTTTTTTATTATATAAAAGCAAACCTTTTTCCTTCATTAACAGGTGATTACGAGATAATAAATCAATCATTGTAGGTGTTCGATAGATACCATCCTGATAGTATAAGTTACTGTCGAACACCAGCTTTACAAATTCTCTCTTTTGGGTAATAGTAGCTCGATTATATAATGATTTTAAATCAACAAGTAAATCCAAGTTTTTTTGTAAAATTGTAAATGCATGTTTATCTACATGGCTTAGACGAGTGATAGAATCTTTGCAAGATGTGACTTCGGTATTATAAGTGGTATACCATCTATCATATGTTTCTTTAGATATCTCATTTTTAATCCATTTCTCTTCAACAGAAAACATTTTTTCTTGAGCTGCATCTAGTAGAATTTTCTTTTGGTTTATTACAAGTTTATTAGATTTTAAATTCTCTTCCATTTTTGTAACAGATGACTTTTTAATATCAGATATTATATTTTGTGGCAAACTCATCAGCTCAAAAATTTCAGCAAGCTGATTGTGTGCTTTGAGTGCGCTAATATTATTATGTTTAGACGTTTTACACTTGTAGTAGTTAAAATACTTTCCAGATTTTCCTCTTGATGGAGCACCTGTAAGTATGTTTCCACAATGACATTTTAAAATCCCCCGAAGTGGTAAGTTTTCATCCAATATTGTCCTGATTTTTTCAGGCTTCTTCATTTTATTTTGCACCAATTGCCAAGTTGTGTTATCAATTATTGCCTCATGTATTGCGGGAAAGATTCCTCCAGGATACTCTTTATAACCCTGTACCTGCAACATACCTGCATAAACAGGATTTGTCAAAATCCTCTCAACTGCAGTATTCCCTCTCGCTTTAAACCCTAGTTTAAACGCTTGTTCTTTAATTATATAAAGTGGAATATCATGCATATAAGAATCGTACATAAATTTAATTGTCTTGGCCTGAGACTCTTCAATTACTAACATTCTAGCTTTTCCTTCACCAGATTTAACATAGCCGAAGGGAGCCTTAATTCCAATATATCGTCCTTCTTTTGCTCTAGCCGTATATAAACCACCTCTGATTTTAATACTTCTATTAATATTATCTTCTTCTGCTAGTAGAAGCTGTAGTCCCGCTCTAAAAAAGCTTCCTGGCGTATCATAATCGAATGTTATTCCTTCAGTGACACTTACAACTTGAATACTGTATTTTCGTTGAAGCATCTTAACCATACTCATTGCTTCACCGGCATCTCTACTAAACCTGTCCATCTGATCTACCAGAAGATAATCAACACTTTTAAAATGTTTGGAAATAAAAGCTTGAAGCTTTATAAAATCGGGGCGATCAAATGTTTTTGCACTTCTTCCGCGGTCAATAAAAGTATCAGCTAATTCAACATTGTTAAATTGTAGCCACTGATCTGTATAAAGCTCTTGCCTTTCAATTGAACCATTACTTTGCCCCAATTGACTGAACCTTAAATATCTAATCGCTCTTTTCATTTAATTCGTTTAATGTGATTGTGATAATAATATCGACCATCAAATTTACAAATTTTTGTTCTTTCTCAATATTATTTATATCTTTTAACAAGTCTATATCTATATTAATCAAGTCTTTAACTTCATCCTCCATAAACAACCTCCCTTTCTTCGTTAAGCAACTAAATGATAATTGTAATGTTAACAATAAAAATTAGTTGATTAAATTTAAAGAGAACCATTTCATAAACTGTACACTGTCATCTAAAGACACAATTTGACTACAAATGTCTATTATTTAATACAATCTTGACTTTATACTACTTCTGTTTACTAGTAAATCGTAATTCCTTATGCCTAAAAGACTACCAATAAAAGGCTGATGATTTAAGTTGTATTCTTTAGTTATTTCACACTAATCTAAAACATTAAATCACTTAATAGATTTTTCATTTTTATGAAATTGAAATTATAAACAATTTAAAGAGCAGCAATTATAATTCACTCCAATCCTCAAAGCACATTTATACTTCCGCTCTGCTTCAGCATAAAAGAGCTTAGTCGGATAATCAATAAAAGAATCTTGAAAATTTAAGCCGCTACCGAGACATAATTTTCAAGATCCTTTTACATGGCTTATATAGCCATAGCATTATCTTGGAGAAATAGTGGATGGATAACATTACACAGTATTTGTTTGAAGAGTCACTTTTTTCTTTATAATCCCAAATAATCCTCTTTACAACCTTGCTTCCAGCCTATTAATATTCAAAAACCAGTATGCTAAATTGTCCCATTTCAAGAGCAAAGGTATTCTAGTGTTTTTAACGCAAAAAAAAGGTCAAGCCCTACGGGTTTATCAAAAAATCTCCACCCATACGCGTTGTATTTATTTGATAAAACCTTGTTTTTACTAAACACTAACCTTTTATGCTCTCGAAACGAAACATAGCATACTCCAGCTCTTTGGACGAATAAAAAAAATGTCAACAATGAAATTTAATACTATTTATATTGGAATTAGAGTGAAACAAAACAGCAACTCCTCTCATTACCGAATAAATTAATTTAAAAAATAATCCTAAAAGTAAAAATTATGAACATCATCGGAAGAGTGACAAGGGATGCGGAAGTACACACAACACCGCAGGACAAAAAAGTGGTAAATTTTTCAGTAGCTATCAATGAAAGTTATCGAAATAAGCAAGGCGAACGCATAGAGCAAACAAGCTATTTTGATTGCTCCTACTGATAAGTCCAAATGTAGCAAAAACACTCATTAAAGGGGCTTTAGTAGAGCTAACAGGAAGAGTGAGCACAAGAGCCTGGACTGCTAATAACGGAGAATTAAGATCTAGTTTAAATTTTCACACATCGACTATAAAATTACACGGAGGTAGTAGGAAAATAGAACAGGCACAGACTATCGTAAAACAAGAAAACACAAAGATCATTATACAAGAACCTATTGATGATCTACCATTTTAACACTAATTATTTAATCATTTTTTCAACTTTAAAATTTTAATATCATGGCACACAATTTAAATTTCAACGAAAGAACAGGACGTTATTCCTTTTTTAGCGTACAAGAAAAAGCTTGGCACGGTTTAGGTCAAATAGTAACAGACTATCCAACAAGCGCGCAAGCAATTAAACACGCAGGACTTGATTATGAAGTGATAAAAAGTCCTCTTTATACCAACGCATCAAATACAATTGATCTTACTGACAGTTTAGAAATAAGGGACAACGAAGTAAACGTACCCAATTATTTTGCTACTATACGCACGGATAACAATGCTGTTTTGGGTGTCGTAGGTAAAGAGTATCACATTGTACAAAATCATGAAGCATTTAGTTTCTTTGATGCTATTGTAGGTGGTACTGATGGGATTTTGTACGAGACTGCAGGCGCTTTAGGAAATGGAGAACGTATTTTTATCACGGCTAAATTACCGGACTATATTCGTGTTGGCAATGGTGATGATGTTACAGAAAAATATATTTTTCTCACTACTTCTCACGATGGTAGCGGAAGCATTACGGCAGCATTTACACCCGTTAGGATTGTTTGCCAAAATACCCTAAACGCATCGCTTCGTAATATGAGTAATGTAGTACGAATACGCCATACTTCAGGAGCAAAACAACGTTTGGAGAATGCGCACAAAGTAATGGGATTAGCAAACGAGTTTAGCAATCAATTAGAGGACATTTTTAATAATTGGGCAAAAGTAAAGGTCAACGACAATGAGGTTAAAAAAATGATACAGTTCGCACTATGCCCTAACAAAGAAACCTTACAACATCTTAAGACTGGAAATGATGACGAAATATCAACCGTATTTAAAAACACCGTTGAAGATGCTTTTGCCTATGCTATGACAAGCGACTCACAACAAATGAACACGACAAAAGGAACTTTGTTTGGAGCATACAACGCTGTAACAGGCTACTACCAAAATGTGCGTAGCTATAAGGATAACGAACCCAAATTACAATCAATTATTTTAGGTGGTACTGCTCAATTAAAATCTCAAAAAGCTTTTGAAATCTGTACTAATTTTCAAAAACTGGGTGTGAATTGCTTTAATTAATAAATTCTAATTAAAATTATAGACGGCCCAATTTGATAGTGGCCGTCTATTTTTTATTAGTTTTAAATTCTTGTTTTATGGAATACATATCTTGAAATCTTGAACTTCAAAAAGACCTTCCCTTCCAAATGGTCGGGAAAGTCTTTTTGAAGAAGTTGGTTGAACCACTTCAGAAAAAGTAATCAGTACGCAACGCTCCCTTCTATTTTTTCTGAAAAGGTTCGCGTTAAATGATAGGATATTCTTCATCCTATTACTTATTTCCGCCTTCTTTTCTTTCCACAACAGCGTCAAAAGAAAAGAAGCAAAAGAATGCCGCTACATTATTTCACATTTTCAACTTTGATTTGAGTTAGTTTCTTTTCGCTTGACTTCTTTTTTGAATAACTCCATAACATAAGTAGTCCAAAAATAATAAATCTAATAGAAATCCATTTGGTCACTCTTTCAAAGAATGCTATTACTACTGCTTTTTCATAGCTCGAAAACCCCTCTACTCCCATCGGACTCCGTCTGTAAAACTTTCGTCTGTTGATCCAATATCGAAGGCTTACACCTATAATTAGAGCAATTATACCTAAAAACAATGCAGGATTCATAATCAATATTTATGAATTTCACGTGATAAATTTACAAAAAAAAGCAACAAACTAATAACAAGTCATTAATTTAAAGATAGTTACATTTTTTTATAATTTTTAAAATCAAAGTGACTGCTAAACTAGATCTAGTAAAGCAATCACTTGCTATTTAGTTTTGATCACTACTCTAAATCTTCCGCGGTATGTTGCTTCTTAACTAACTTGGATTTAAGTAAGTGGCTGTTTTTGATCTCCAAAACTTGTAATCGGCTACCATTTTTTTCATGGAATTCTAAGCGCAGTAATTTGTCATCAGCTATCGTAAATTGGTCCAAAACAAAAACATTTCTGGAAACCGTTTTTCCATGCACCTCATCTAAAGATTTATATACTCTTATTGGATGTTTAATTACTTCCTGTACAACCGTGCGTTTCGCTTTCTTTTTATCTACCACTTTAAAATTAATGAAATCGATCGGAAATGAAACGAAGCTTGAGTTCTTAATCTGTGTATGAAAATAAAATTTGTCATCGTCAATATAAATACCTTTCAATAGAAATTCTATTCCAAATTTTCTGGTACCAATTTGTTTTATAAAGTGCTTGTTTTGCTTATATATCTCACCCATTAATTCGTCGACGAGGTGGGGAGCATTCTTTCCAAGCTCCTTAAAAAAAACTTGTTTTGAATTCCATTCACAATTACTTTTTTGGATTTTAGTTAAACTGTAATTAGTAACCCTAGGACACGAATTGTAGGATGCATTAAAACTATAGAAAGTTCCGTCTTCGGTGATTACTGAAAAATTAGTTTCCTCTTTAAAATCCCGAACAGCTGCCTTAACTCGCAAAACATTACCAGCATCATCAGCCTTACTCGCAACCAAGTTAGTACTACCTAAATCTACATAACGAATCACGGAGGGAAATATTAGATGTGAAGTTTTATCGAATGTTACTTCTATATCGTAGGATTCTATTACACTTAAGTTCTCCTTTTGACTCAGGCACAGGGCATCTTGCCCGTGCGTAATTGATGTGTATCCTAACATTAAAATTAGTATCATCAAAGTATTTTTTACAGCTGTTTTCATTTTATACAATTTATTTTTTGAATAATTATTTTTTTGATACTAGCAGCACTTGTAGTCCTGCTTTTAGAGTTACTTTTGGAGTTTTAATTTTTTTTGAGAAATAATTTGAAACCCCTTGGACTAGTCCTCGGCTCAAATCCCCTGCAATCTGTTGTCCAGCAGAAGTTGACAGCATTATACTGCTACCGGATGTTTGTCCCATACTGGCTGCCATGTCGGTCATCGCGGTACGTTCTGCAGAATAAGGGACTTCAAGTCCTTGCTGTGCGTCCAAACCATATGCAGTAAGCTCGATGGGCAGAATATTTCCTTCCAACTCAATAGAGCTGATCTTCAGTTGTAACCTACCTTGCTGAAACTTTGAATTTGCCGTTACTATAGTTCCGACAGGGATCGTTTTGTTCTGTATCCTTGCGGGCTCCAATAAACGCAGGCTCACACTAGTTTCTTCAGAGACGAGTTGTGTTTCTTGAACAACAGCACGAATACTATTCTTTGCTTGCTGTTGTTGATTAGTACTGGTGAATGTGCTATTGCTAACCGCTACTAATGGATGTTCCTCAACTTTTTGCTCCAGGTTAGAAACGACATTGTGCCTTTCTGGAATTATGGAAACAAAGGCTTCTTTTGGTGGTGTAGAAGTTCCAGTTGCCTTGGTTTCGGGCGCGGCTGAATTGATCGGCAAATATTTAGCCGCCATCTGATACGATTTCTCCATCAACTCCAATTGACTATCAACAATATTAGTTTTTGGTTCTTCCTTTCTTGCCAGTTCTTCTTTTAGCTCCTCTAGTTGTTTGCGTAATTCCTGCGTTTCAGAATTATCATTATTGTAAAAACTGCCCAATGTATTTTGTGCATTGCGATAACTATTTAATGAGGCGTTAGTATTAGCTTCTTTTTCAGGAACATCTTGCAAAGATTCTTCTGTACTCCCTTCATTCCAGTAATCAGATAGCGATGTCAGGGCATTTTGTTTTTCTTCATTTTTCTGTTCTACTAATTCCTGTTCATAGGCTTTTTGTTTATCATTTTCTAAACCAATAGTTGTAGCCTCAGGAACTGAGTCGTTAAGTCCTAGAATCTCAATATTTTTTATATTTTCTGCTGGTTTAAATATCAAATACATACAACCAAAAAATACAATTGCCATCAATCCAAAAATGATTGGCTTTTTAATTTTTTCGGCTTTACCCTCCCTACTCACTTCCAGTCCATCGGAAGCTGCATTTATACTGCCATCTGTAACATAGACCGCATTTTTCTTGTTTTCACTTTCTTTCATGTCTTTTCTTTTTTATAATTAGTACAAATGATCCCTCTAGGGATTGCACCCTACAGAAACTAAAACAAACTGATAAAAATACCAACTATGCTGATCATTAGATAGACGGCAAAACAAACCATGATATATTTATACTGCTTCTGTAATGGAAGCATCCTCCATTTCACCTCAACTTCATTGATCCATAGATCAATATTTGTTCGAATCTCTTTCATCTTTGTTATTTTTAACGTTCAATAATTTCTAGATCTTTATTTTCCAAAACCGTAAACTTCTCCATATTGAATCCTTGTGGATTGTTATCTGAACGAACGGAATTCACTAGGTAGCAGGAAGTGACGAGATTCCTTTTTGTTACATTACTTGATCGGATGATGAACTGCTTAGAATAAGTTTTTACAGCATAAGGATAGGTTTCAAAATCACATACCACACTATCAACTTCAAGTCGCTGTTGTACATTACCTGAAATGATCCGATTGTAATATCCTTTTTCTGCTAAGTCTTTGTAATAATCAAAAGCACTTTTATCAGCAAGATTAAATGCTCTTTTCATATTGTTCTCAATTGCATTTTTATCTGGAGCTAGTGTAAAGAAAAGCTCATGGAACCGACGTACATGCTCACGAGCCTCTACAGGCCGATTGATAGAAGCATCCTGAGCAAGAGCCAACATTAGCGATTTTCCATTATCTAATACATAGACTTTCTGACGTTGTAATTCAGCGAACCGGTAAGACTCCCAAACAGCATATCCCGATATACCACAACACAGTACTGCAAATACAAAAGCGTAAAGCCTAATTTGACTGAAACTATTTTCGATATTTCTTAAAGTTTTAAATTCCATTTCATCATATTTTTAAATTGTTACTTCATTAGTTTACCGCCAATAGTGCCTACAATTGTGGTAGTTCCTGCCCCAACAACATTCCCTGTTTTAGTACTCGTTTGATTTATATTGCGAACAAAATTCCCTGCGCCACCAGCCTGAATTATCCATCCAGTCACCGTAGGTATGGTAAAGTACCCTATGATGCCAATAATCATAAATATGATATAAACAGTACTCGATGAATCAGGAATAAAATTGGGATCGGATAAACTGTCGATATCCTTTTGGAGTATTAAGGATTGGATTTTGGACAACATCGCACTAAAGAGATCTGAAACGGGTAACCAGAGGTACACACTAATATACCGAGTCAACCACTGCGTTAATGTAGACTGAAATCCATCCCAGACTGAAATCGCAAATGCTAAAGGACCCAATATTGAAAGCACTATTAAGAAGAACGTTCGAATCGTATCTATGACTAGTGCAGCCGTTTGAAAAAGAACTTCTATAAATTCACGAAATCCATCGCGTACCATTTTCTTTAGACTGTAGATCTGTCTTTCCGCGTACATGCTTGACATGGTTACCAAATCGGAGGGCGTCCATCCGAGTTCTTCCAACTTTTTATCAAATTCTTCATCCGATGCTAAATAGGCGGTCTCAGGATTACGAAGCATCGCCTCTCTCTCCAATAGGTCTTTCTGCTGTTGTAAGGCATTCAAATCTAAAACTTGACTTTCTAATATGCTATGCGTTCCCTGCACCACTGGACTAAGTACTCCGTTAAGCGTTCCTAAAACAATCGTGGGGAAGAATGTAATACAGATGCCTAAAGCAAAAGGCCTAAGTAACGGGAAGACATCTATTGGTTCGGCACTACTCAGCGCTTGCCAGACTTTTAATGCTACATAAAACAAAGCACCTAATCCAGCCAAACCTTTAGCAACCGCTGCCATTTCTGCTGATAAAGGCATCATCTCGTCATAGAGCGAACGTAATACTTGATGAAGATTATTAAATTCCATGATTACCAATATTTTTGGTTCGCTGTTCCGTATAAATCCAAAACTCTTTGGCTGTTGTTGGCTTTCTTGGCTCGCAAATAACTAACCGAAATATTTTTATTCGTGAAATAGCGAACCAAACTGTGGTACTCTTTTACTTTTAGATACACTTGGTCAATAATGTCCATTCGCTCTTTATCATTGAGCGACAAGCTGGAAGAGTTTACAATTTGTTTTAAATCTTTCAAAAGTTCTGTGCTTTCATTAAGTAAGGTTGAATACCCATTAGCAATGGCTGTTAGTTCCTGCTCATTGAAATTGGGATCGTTCAACATTTTTCCAAAATTGTTTACATACATTTCAGAAACATCGCCAACAAGTAACACAGTCTGTTGCACTTTTCGAGCATCTTTCACTAAATTGTTTACCGCCTTTAGCTTATCATAGTATTCTTTACCTTGATTATAGACTTTTTGGACTTCTTTAAAGTTGTTAATCATATTGGTAGCTGTGGTCGAAGTTTGTATAATCTGTCTTGCAGAATTGACTATTCCTTGTGCCAAATTTGTAGGATCTGTGACCACCCACTGTGCTTTAGCATTCGGCATGACAGCAAATAGTATCACCATGCACGCCATAATTTTTAAATTTTTCATTGCTATTCGTTTTTAAAATTTTTACTAATTGTTTTCTTTTTCCCTTTTCTCAAGGGCAATCCTTTTGATAGCCTTTTCTACATTTCCATCTAATTGTCCTGCAAGTTGCATGACTTCCAACTTTTCTGTTTCTTCAGTGGTATAAGCTAAATATTCCTCGAAACTAACTTCTGTAGCATATACTGCCGAATGCGTGCCGCCTAGTCCAATCCAAACTTCTTTGTAAAGTCGCTTGGGATCATTGTTCATATTGATGGAAAGTACTTGCGCTTTTTCTTTTTCAGTCAGACCAAGCATCGCTTGGATATCGTCAAATTTGTTCATGTACTTTCTTTGATCCAGCAGTATTTTGCAATCCGAATTATTGATAATACTTTCCTTTACAATAGGTGATTGAATAATATCATCTACTTCTTGTGTTACAACAATGGCTTCTCCAAAAAACTTTCGTACCGTTTTAAAAAGGTATTTGATGTACTCTGCCATCCCTTCTTTCGCGATAGCTTTCCAAGCTTCTTCAATCAGGATGAGTTTTCGTACGCCCTTCAAGCGACGCATCTTATTGATAAAAACCTCCATAATGATGATAGTCACAATTGGAAAAAGGATTTTATGATCCTTGATCGCATCTATTTCGAAAACAATAAATCGTTTAGAAAGTAAATCCAGTTGTTTTTCGGAATTCAATAGATAATCGTATTCACCTCCTTTGTAGTAAGGTTCTAATACATTTAAGAAGTTGGCAATATCAAAGTCTTTTTCTCGTACCTTTTTATCTTCTAAAACTTTTTTATAATCTCCTTGTACAAATTCATAAAACCCATTGAAAGAAGGAAATTCATCAGTTTGCTTGATTCGTTCAATGTACCCGCTCACCCCATTTGCAAGTGCCACTTCTTCGGACCTTGTTGGTGGTTCATCATCCCTTTTCCATAAAGTCAATATCAAAGTTTTAATGCTTTCTCTTTTCTCAATATCGAATACGCCATCATCCGTGTAGAAAGGGTTAAATGCTATAGGATTGTCTTCGGTATAAGTGAAATAAACGCCATCTTCTCCTTTGGTTTTTCTCTTGATTAATTCACACAATCCTTGATACGAATTACCTGTATCCACCAACAGCACATGCGCGCCTTGTTCGTAATATTGTCTCACCATGTGATTGGTAAAGAATGACTTTCCTGAACCTGATGGACCAAGTATGAATTTATTTCTATTCGTGATAATACCGCGCTTCATGGGCAAATCAGAAATATCCAAATGAATGGGTTTTCCGGTCAATCGGTCGGCCATCTTGATTCCAAAAGGAGAAGGTGAACTTTTATAATTGGTTTCTTCAGTGAAAAAACAAAGCGCAGGCTCTATAAAAGTGTAAAAGCTTTCTTCACTCGGAAAGTCTCCTCCATTGCCTGGCATTCCTGCCCAATAAAGCGTTGCAACATCTGTACTGTTGTGCCTTGGTTTACATTCCATCAGTGCCAAAGCGCTACCGGTGTCGTTCTTTAGCTGTTTTAATTCCAATGGATTATCTGACCATGCCATAACATTGAAGTGTGCCCGAATAGAAGCATGTCCAAAAGAATGGGCTTCATTCAAATAGCGTTCGATCCATTCCTTATTGATTTGATTAGCCCTGCTATATCGTGCCAAGGAATGCATATTTCTTGCGGATTTTTCGAACTTGCGCAGATTGTCTTCGCTGTTATCTAAAAAAAGATACTGGTTGTAGATGTGATTACAGCTTAACAACAATCCAACTGGCGCAGCAAAAGACAAAAGACAGTCACTTCTGTCGGTAGACAATTTTTCGTAACGGGTTTCTGCAGACACCGAACTAGGCAAATCATCGGTATCGGACAAGGTGTGCAGACAAAGCCTTTTATTCCCAACTCGAACTTCTTCTGCCCCCAATGCAATATCCTGCATTGGTGTTCCCTCCTCTCTTGAAAGGCTTAGGTATTGTTCCAATAATCCTTGTTTGCTGGGTGTTCCAATGATATCTTCCTCACTTAATCGTTCCAATTTTATAAAATCGGAATCGTTCACAATTCGCTCTAATTGCGCCACCGATTCCATAAAGCGAGAAAGGATTTCTTTATCTCTTAATTCTTTTGGGATGAGCACTCCTTTGCAAAGCGAAGAAAAATTACTCTGCATTCGCATACGCTCTTTGGACGTTTTAGTTAAGAACAGATAGCAATAATGATTGAGAAACGGACGCTCATTAAAATGTTGCTGGTAGGACTTTGCCAAAAAACTCAAATCTTCTTTGGCAATATCAGGAGCATAATTTTCCTTGATGTACCAATCCTGTTTGTGTACCACCGTATAATCAGGCAAGGTTTTTACAGCCTTGTGCCAAGCCGAATGAATGGCTTCATATTCCGCAGAAGCAACTGTAAAAAGCTCTGGAAGCTTTACTCGAAAGCAAGCGGTGATATCAGCATCCTTAGAGATAATACAATTATTTTCTACTGCCAGCAACGGAAACTTACTTTCCAATGTAGTCGATTTTGATTTATTTCTCATTGCTGATACATTTTGGAATTTAACTGAAAATAGCGATGCACTGACTTACGACAGATAATATATCGCGGGTGTCGCTTGTTCGCTCCCACTTTCATCAAACCATGTTCACCGTATTTTTTGTTCAGCGAAAAAGTTTGCCATACTAATAGCGATCCCCCACCGATTCCTATAAACAGACACAGATAAGAATTGACGCCAGTCATGTACAAGATCATTATCAGGATAAGCATCCCGAGCAAACCACCTGCGAAGATGAACAGGTACTGCGCTTTCAGTCCTTTGAACTCTACCGTTCTACCAATACCTTTATTTATATTATAAGTATTCATAAGGCAAAAACTTATAGGAAGAAAGAACGTAAAACGGTTGCCGCTACAATCAAAAAGATACAAGCACCAAACCAACTTGCTGCCGTCTTGCTCGTATCTGGATCACCGCTACTAAACTTGTTATACACCTTCACTCCACCAATGAGACCTACTACTGCTCCAATAGCATAAATAAGTTGGGTAGCAGGATCAAAATAAGAGGTGACCATTTGTGTCGCTTCGGTGATGCCTGCTGTTCCGTTTCCTTGTGCCATCGCTCCCAAACCTGCCAGCATCGCTGCTGCCAGCAGAACTTTTTTTCTTTGTTTTTCCATGATTAAAATACATTAAATTATTGTTGTCTTCCCGCACCTTGCGGGCTTGTGGAACAAAGGTCTCCCAGAATAGGAAGTGTTAAAATGAAATAGCTTTTAGAGGAATTATTTGACTTCAAGTGGCATTTATAAATAGAATTTTAATATCTTAATACTCTAATTACATGTAGTTAACATAGTTCATCTTCTGAATGGTAAGAAGGCTAAAATGATTTGGGCAGATATAATAAGTAGCGTAAAAGGAAGTCGGAAGATTTAGAGAGGCGTATCAATGTTTTATGAATTGAATATAAGGTCAACTTTCACATTTAGTGATTTAATATAATTGGGTATAATAATAAAATCTTAATTAGATGTTTTGAATAAATTCTAAATCATCTGTAAAATCATCAATTCCCACTATTTTTCTACTCTCCTATATTTCTTGAGTAATTCTTACATCTTTTCCTGTAGCTTTTTAAAATGTTTCGGCTTTTTAATATTTATATTATACTCTGCAAGTCCAAATTTAATTACTGTTTTTTCTTCTAAAACTGAAATTCTTAAATTGATGCTTCTTAAAGATTATCTTTTATGAATTAACTGAGTTAAGAATATTGAAAATCATAAATTATTTATATGATTTCATAATATGTTCGGATGTCTCTAACTTATTATGTTATATTTGTAGGTATATATTGTAAAATTGTCTGTAAATATTAATTTAATAAAGTATGTTAATTTGGAAATAGAAAAATCATTTGATGAAGTCAGGGAATTAATTCCACAAATCAATCTACTCTTAATAACCGCAAATGAAATTGAAACGTTTCATGTTAGGCAAGCTTTATTACCTTTAAATGACGAAACGGATGTAATAAAGGTCCCTCACGGATTGCATACGTATTTCATTGGGATTTTTGGAGAATATGTAGCTGTTCATGTTCAATTGGGTAAGATGGGATCACTCAGCTATGCTGGAGCAGCATTAACTGCTTTCGAATCTATTAATGATTGGAAACCCAAAGTAGTACTAATGATTGGAGTGGCTATGGGAGTTAATGAAGAAAAGCAACGAATTGGAGATGTTTTAATTTCCGATGCAATTATATCATATGAAATTCAAAGGTTATCAAAAGATGGAATTACACAACGTGGATCAATTGTAGATGCAGGTGCAGTACTTTTAGATAGATTTAAAAATATAGCATGGACCAATCCTATTGATAATGGATTATTTTCTAAAATTTTGCCTAGCCAAATCCTATCTGGCGAAAAACTTATAGATAATCTAAAGGAAAGAAATAAAATATTAAAAGTTTTTCCACAAGCAGATGGAGCTGAAATGGAAGGTGCTGGGATTTATGCAGCTTGTAAAAGGGCTAATTTAAATGAATGGCTTCTAGTTAAAGGCATTTGTGACTACGGAGATGGAAATAAAAATGTAGATAAGGAACAAAGACAAAATTTGGCCGCACAAAGTGCAACATCTTTATCTTTAAGAGTTTTTAGTTCGAGAGTCGGATTCGTAGGTATTGGTTTGGAGCCAATAATAAGAGTCAATAAGTCATGCAATATCGGGAGTAAAGTGAATTCCGATAAATTTGAAAATGAAATTCTTGCAATTGTTGAAGTAAATCAAAAACCAGAAATTATGCATTCCGCAGTTCAAATAACCGTAGCAGCATTTCTAGAATTAAGTTCTTATCAAAAAGCCAAGGTGATTGACACCCTTGATCTTCCCTTTAATACTATGATAAATTTAAGTGCTCATGAGATGGATAAAGAAGTTTTTCGTCAAGTTAGAGAGAGAAATCTTTTACCAGATTTATGGGAAGCTATAAACAATATAAAACCTTTTCAAAACAATATTAATCCATTTGTATGAGCAAAAATCACACCTGCGAAGATCTCTTTCCAACTTGGTACAGAACTATAGAATTATCATTAACTCAAGAAACTCTTCAAAAAAGAATTAGAGCTATAAATAAAATAATTGATGAAGAAAATGTGGAATTGTGGTTGGATATTGCCAAATTGGCACATGGAATAAGTATCGGCAATCCAGAACATGAAGAACTTTTTGTAAGTATATTTAAAGAGTTTGACCTTTCGTTTCCAATTCAATCAAATGAGAATATTGTAAAAGTATTGTCAGAGATTTCTCTTTGTTTTTTATTTGAATCAACCACTGATTTACGATATATTATTAGTCTTGCAGTTATTAATCTTAACTTTTTTGAACAATATTCCGCGACGGATATCCCATTTTATAAATTAGCGCACAAAATGGATGCTACTAATGAACCAAATCCAATTTTTAATGTTAATGAAGCTGTAGAAAATTTAAGGGATAGAGCTATAGCTATTGAAGAAGGCGAGGAGGGGGAAGAAACATTAGATAGTGAAGACTCTGTAAATTTAATAAATTTAGTCACTCATATTAATAATGAAAATAATAAATTAAAGGAAGAAACAAATGTTCTATGGTGGCTATTTACACAGTACAGCACATCAAATAAAGCATATTTTTATGAACTTGGTTTGTCTAAAATAGTAGTTTCTAGTGCTTATGAGCTATTTCAAATAACTAAGTTTACTGGTTTTTTAATTTCTTCTAAGCATATTTTGCATAAAGCTTTAGTGATAAGCAATGGCAATAAAAGTAAACTAAAAGAATTGTCGCTAGTAGATATTATTAATGACACAGTGCAAAAAGTAAAGGGAGAAATTCTATTACTTGGACAGCTTAATGAATTTACACCTTTTTTGCATGCTTTAAGTTTAGAGGAATCATTAGGAGATGTGCACATATGGAAAGGTGCATTTAACAAAAAATTTGGTGCTGGAACTTGTGAAAAAAAGTTCGAACCAGAAGATTTAGCATTCCAATTTTATACTGAAATGACGTTTCTCAAATCCTATCAATCTCTATAGTATGAGTGAGGTAAAAGCATGCTCACAAGTTGGCTGTGATATTCGAAATGACGGCAAATGTTTGGAAGGACTTGATCAAGAATGTCCTCATTTTTATTGGGATGACAATGCGGATGATGATGAAGAGATCGCAGAAAATGAAAGTCCGTCAGTGGTAAAAAAGTCTTCAACGAAAATCGAGGTTTTTAAAGGTGCAGAACTGAGTCTTAGAGAAATGTTATCAGTAACACAAAGATACCCATGCGATTTTGTGACAATTTTAGGGGATTTAGATTGTGGAAAAACTACTCTTTTGGCAACGATTTTTGATCTCTTTCAAATTGGACAATTTAAAAAGCACTTATTTGCGGGATCATTAACTCAAAAAGCATTTGAGGTAAGAAGTCATCTTTCTAGAATGTCATCGGGTTCAATCAAAGCAGATACAGAGCGAACAAAAACTCTTGATTTTAGAATTTTGCATATAGCAATTTCGAATTTCGATTTATCTTTAAAAAAGCATTTTTTACTATCTGATATATCTGGTGAAACTATTCAGTTGGCAAGAAGTTCTGGATCAGCAATGAAAGAGCACCTTGGAGTGGTAAAACTAGCTAACCATATAATTTATATAATAGATGGGGAGAAACTAGCAGGTTCCGAAAAGACCGCGGCATTACATGATGCTCAATTATTTATTCAATCAGCATTAGATAATAAAATCTTTAATAGCGAGACAGTTCTGAATGTTCTTATTTCCAAATGGGACCTTTTAGAAAATTTGGCCACTTTTAATTTAGAGGAGTTAGTTGTAAATAAAATTAATAGACGTTTTTCAGCAAAGCTAAAGGCAATCAACTATAAAAGAATAGCTTCTAGGCCACATGACGAAAACGTGACAGCAGTTGATATGGGATTTGGATTACAAGATTTAATTGAGGACTTGATGAACTTTCCTTTACTTCAAAAAAGGTTAACTTTGCAATCGGAAGTTTCAGAACGATTTATCAATAATTATAAAGTAAATGAAAATGAACGATAAAGGGATATTGTTTTCAGGTTTGCCTGAATCAGGTAAAACTACGTTTTTAGCTGCTTTATGGTACTATGTTTTCAATGCTGTTGATGAAGGAGAATTTGAGTGTGATAGTCTTGAAAATAGTGAATTAGAGTACCTGAATCTAATTAGTAGGAATTGGGCAAGCTGCAATAGTGTTATTCGAACAAATCAAAGTAAAATTGAACATGTTAATATTAAACTTGTTAATAAAGTTACCGGAAGTTCCATGATATTAAATATCCCGGACATTTCAGGTGAAACTTTTAAAACACAGTTTACTGACAGAGAATGGGACGAAGAATTTGATAATCTGCTGCAAAATGTTCACGGTATTTTACTTTTTATTGATCCAAGGGATGTGAAAAACAAGCCAAGGTTTATATATCACGAAAATCAAAATTTTAAATATTTTGGAGAGGATATGATTAATACTACCTCGGAACAGCCATGGACAGAGGATTTAGTTCCAAGTCAAGTAAAATTAGTTGATTTTTTACAAATGGTTGATTTTAATACACCAGATGTTTTACGCAAAATTTCGGTTGTTATATCTTGTTGGGACTTAACGGATGGTAAAGAAGACCCTGAAATTTGGTGCAAAAATGAGTTACCACTTTTACATCAATATCTCACAACGAACAAAGATCTTTTTAAAGTAAAATACTTTGGGGTAAGTTCCCAGGGAGGAGATTATGAAAATTCTAATATTAAAGACTCTCTTCTTTCTAAAGATGCACTTGAACGAATTAAAATTGTTGAAGGTTCAGAAATTTCAAATAATATTTTAAGTCCGATACTTTGGATAACGAATGAAGATACAGATTGATCAAACGCTCCATGGCTACCAAAATGGCCATCAATTACTAATGTCATCTTCGCCACTGTCTAGTGAAGCGAAGAAGACCCTATTGGTCCAGTCTGATTTATCAGGTTCAAATATTGATGATGGATTTAAAGTATATATTAGTGGATACCCATTAGCAACTCACTACGCATTTAGTAAAACGTGGTATGCAGATGAAATGAAAAGACCTGGATGTGTTTGGACGCACACTTTACTAATTCAATTTTCGGATTTAGGAAAAATACCAGATTTAGATCAACTATTGGCGTATTTTGTTCGTCCATTGAAAGATGAATATGGAGATTATTCAATGCCTATATTGTTTGAAAAGGATGAATTTAAAAACTCAAGTACGTTTTTTGATAACTATTTAAATGCTAAACCGTTATTAACTGCTTTATACGATTATCCTGAAAAAACTATTATTTGTCCGGCCTATAATTCTATGGATTTTGAAAAGGATATAGTACAGGTGTGGAGTAATCAATGGCCCCGTTTAAGAAGGAATTTTTCTTTTTGTACAGGATCATTAAATTTAAAAATTATTGATGGTGCTGAATTTGATTTTCAAATTGTACCTGCACGAAATATAAGCTCAATCGAAAAGCAAAGTTTGAACTGCTATACTATCAATAAAGAAAATGACCAAATAGAGGATAAATGGTCTGATCTTTTTCGTAATAGTTCAAAAAATAAGTTGCGCAAATTTCTTTGGTTTTATGGATCAGATATTAAAGGTTTAAGAAGAAATTACAAACCTTTGCTTGAATTATTTATGTTTTCAAATATAAAAGATTCCCCATTCTTTTCGATTAATAAGTTAGTTTCAGAAGTATTCGAGGATAATGAAGGCCTATTAATCAAAAAAGAGGTTTATAATGATGGACAACTTTTTAATTTCGAAGAGAAAGATCTTTTGCATTACTTTGCTTCACAAATAAATACTGATAATAACATTAATATTAGTGAAAGGTTGCTAAATGCTGTTAAATCTGGTAAGATTACTATTGATGAATTTATTGATTTTTATTTTAGTTTTGGACCTGAATTAATTAGCCAAAATATTTGGAATACCATATCAATTGAACCATCAGAAATTATTAATCTCATACTGAGAGATTCTCGTTTAATTTCAGTGTTTTCAAAAAAAATACCTGAAATTGCGACTAACTACAAAACATGGAAGTTGCCTAATGCCATTCAGTTGCAACTGATAGAAGTGTTAGAAAATTCAATTAATGTTAACTGGGAAAAAATAATTCAGTCAATATTAGAATCTAAAAGTTCGATTCTTTTTCATTTGTTAAGGAATAATGATCCAAGATTATATTATTTAATAAAAATTTGTAACAATAATAAATTTATTAATTGTTCAGCAGATGTTGTATCATTAGTTTTTAATAATAAAACCGTTTTAAAGGATTTTATTCGGAAGAATGTTGAGATATTGAGTGAGCAATTTTGCTGTAAGATATTTCAAAATCTAAACTATCATCATCTACATTCTATAAACTTAGATTCAAGTCAATGGATAATTATTTACAAAAAAATTAATGATGACCATACGAGAATTTTCGCATCATGTGCATTACTTTCTTTTGGTTTTAATAGAAAAATTTCCAATCCTGCACCAATAATTTCAGCATGTTTTAATGACGTTTATAACTTTGCCAAAAATTCAAAGATTAACTATAATGAATGGCAAATGATTCCTATCGATGCATTTGAGCAAGATGATCAAGACACTTTGTCCTCATTTTTTAGCTATTTATTTGCACCAAAGAAACCTGATGTGCCGAGCTGGGATTATTGTGAATTATTGATTAGAACATTAGTAAATAAATTTATTAAATTTCGTTGGCCATTAAATTACTTTGTTGACAGTCTGAAGACATTTGAAACAACTAAAAGTGCATTTAGTTATGCTCTTGCTTTTAAAAAAGGTCGAAAATTTCTTAAAGATATTTTGGTTAATACCGATAAAAGAAAGATAACTGTAAGCAGAGATCAGATTGAGTTAGTCAATTATTTGAGAAGGGAATTATAGGTTTTACAAGCAAAATTTTCTAAGTCTAAGTGATTTTATGTTATTAATGTTCTTAAAAATCAAATAGCTGCAATGTTTTATTTTACTTCGTACTATAAGTTGGAATTAAAATTTTATAAAGTTAGATAAATTCTGGATTATCGAAGAATTTACGAAGTCTAGAGATTTGTTTGGTTCGATTTTTCCTAAAGACTCAACAATTCTGGAAAAGGAGCTACAAACCACGTGAATAAATGAAGTTGCGAGAATTATTTATACGTTTAAAAAGGGGTTAGACCCGAATAAAAATGAAACAACACAGGATATTTCTTCTTTGTCCCATTATGTGACCATGATTGGCTTTGAACTAAATTAATTTTATTTACAAATTACTCAAACAAACTCCCCAATATCAAAATCCTCCAAATCATTTTTCCGCAAAAAAGAAGAACCAGAATCCGTCTCTGAACAAAGTGTACCGTCAAGCAGCTTGGCTATTTTTTGAGAAGCATCTTCGATGGAATTTTCCAATAGATCGAATAATTCGGTTCCCTGTATTTTCTGAAGTAGGACTGTTGCCGTTTCCTTTTGAGAGGGTCTCATTTTCTCTTTTTTTAACAACTTTTTTACAGTGCTTAATTCTTCAAAGGTAACCCCTTGGGCAAAACCATTATCGCCATCGGATAGTCCATAACTATTCCATTCTTCTTCTTCATTCTCAAAATCAGGTACATTCCCAAAAATATCCTCTAGCTCTTCTTGTGGAATTTGTAATTCGACTTTATCTTCGTCGATTTCTATATCAAAATTATCATCATAATGATCTTCTTTTTGCACTTGACCGTCATAGGTCTTCTTTGGCACAGAAAGGCTTCTTTGAGGCTTAGGCTGTCCCATAATATCCGGGAGACTAGAGTTAACTTTCTCTTGATTTGGTTGATGCTTATGATATTTTTTAATGACAATTTTATCCTTTGCCAAAAGGAAAATGACGATGAGCAGACAAATTACAATTACAGTTTCCATACTATTTAGTATTATACATTGTTTAAAAAATCGGCTTGTTTCTCTCATTGAAAAATTCCTGGATTTCGGTTCCAAAATCACTGAAATGCTGTTCTAAAATGTTATCGATATAAGAATACAATGTTGTTTTCTCTTCCCTTGTCAATTGAACAATCCGAAGGAGTCGTTCGTGATATTTAGGTCTTATGTACACTACTTTTCCACTACGACCAGACGGATATCTGTTAGTGAGAAATACTTCTTCATAATTCCGTTTTTTTGGAGCGCTCACACGAATTTTCTCTTTAGGCTTATTTTCCGTAACTTCGACACTTTGGCTTGTGTTTTTATCATTGTTAACCACTTCATTCCCACTCATAATATTCATGAGGTAATCCTCATCTACAACTGGT
This sequence comes from Flavobacterium sp. DSR2-3-3, assembly GCF_049896585.1. Classification (NCBI taxonomy): domain Bacteria; kingdom Pseudomonadati; phylum Bacteroidota; class Flavobacteriia; order Flavobacteriales; family Flavobacteriaceae; genus Flavobacterium; species Flavobacterium sp. DSR2-3-3. Next base: position 255,794 of record NZ_JAFCUP010000003.1, on the reverse strand, counting down.
TTTTGAAAACCCTTGTGCATTTTATCAGATTCCATACAAGAAAAGATTTAAGTTTTTATAATTTTCAAAAATTCATTTACAAAGAGATCAAGCTTAGTTATCTTCATCAAATTAGGCTCAGCAGGAAGCAAGCTAGATCTAAAGATATAATTAGTAGTATCATCCGTTTCCTTGCGGAAACGTTTACTATCCATTATTTTTGACTCCATCATGGAAAGATCTAAATCATCTATTACACTTTGATAGGCCTTATACAAACTAGTCCTTTCCCTCCTATCTACTTGGTTCCAAAACAACCAAAATTTCAAGTTCTTGTTCCCTCCATCTGTTTCTGGAAGTTGTAGAAATGCTTTGGCAAATCCCAAAGTGCTTTCTACTACCAAGCGATCGGCAGTAATGGGTGAAAAGATGAAGTCCATTGCTTTTAATGTGGTCAAAACTCCCTTGGTATTAGCAGTTCCTGGAAGATCAAACAAAATAATATTCCAATCACTATTGGATTGATCTATATATTCTGACGCTTTTTCTAGCGCATTCTCGGCCTTACAGCGAATGACCGGAAATGCTTTCTTATCAATCGACTGAAATTGTTTCATAGCCGCTCTCTTATGATGTTCATTTTGCATCACCGTTTTAAGATCTCTGTCTCTCATATTGCCAAGACTATGCTGCGGAAAATCACAGTCCAAAACCAGTACATTAAATCCCAATCGATAATGAAGCACACTAGCTAACAAGGTTGTCATTGTAGATTTCCCTACTCCACCCTTTTGGGTCGAGAAACTAATTTTTAAAGTTTTATTTATTGTTTCCATTACTTATAATTTTAAAGTTATCTATTTACTAAATTGTTTTGCTGTAAAGCAGTATGCCTTGTTGTATTTATATACAAGGTTCTGCTCTATTTATTTGCTTTAAATATGCACTTATCTACAATTGCATGTTCATACAATTTCCAACAACTATTCCTTGTTTATTGGTAATAGGTAAGCTCATTTATACTACTGCTTTTATGCTTTTACATTTTTATAGTTTCACAACTGTATCGTTTTACACCTTACCATTTTACTAAATACTTGCTTACTCCTAAACCTTGGTATTTGTGTTTAAAATTGGATATAGAGTCACTTATAAATATCCTTTTACAACTTTGAAACAAAGAAAGCTGGTAACTCCAAAACATCTCAGAACCATGAACTCGTTGGCGTTACATGGCCTTATTTGGCAACACTTACTACTATACCATTCTAAAATTCAATGATTTACTTTGTTAAAGAAGTAAATAAACTAGAATATGAAAGTCCCAAATCTATATTTGAATAAGAACTGGAACGGCTTAAAGCCGTTTTTCCCTGCTCTATTAAATCTGTTCCGCCGACAGGCGGACGGATTATCTGTTCACCAGAACAGAGCAAGTTGTGTTTTGAGGCACTCGAAATGAATTCCGTGCCTCAAAACAACTTGCCGCCGCCGCGGGGCTAAAACCCCCTCCGAAGTCGGGGTTTTCTATAAATTAAAATTGGAATGATGATGGAGAATCAACAAAGCAAAAAGCAACACAAAGGCGGTAGGAATCCTAAAAAGGATCCTAGCATCCACCGTTATGTTTTTCGATTAACGGATCAGGAAAATGCTAAATTCCTTTCTCTTTTTGAAGCTTCGGGAGCAGATAATAAAGCCCTATTTATCACTTCCCTCTTATTTGAAAAGCAAATAAAAACAGTAAAAGTAGATCTGGCAGCAATGGATTATTACATGCGCTTAACTACTTTGTACGGTCAGTTTCGTGCTGTTGGTGTTAATTACAATCAAATTGTCAAAATATTGTACCGTAATTTTTCTGAAAAGAAAGCGGCAGCCTATCTCTTTAAATTAGAAAAACAAACGATCGAGTTGGCGCAATTATGTCGTGCCATAACGCAATTAACAGATGAGTTTGAAGTAAAACATTTGAAAAAAGAAGAAAAATGATAGCAAAAATTGGTCGTGGAGCAAATATAATTGGTGCACTTTCTTATAACCAACTAAAAGTAGATCATGAAAATGGATCAGTTTTATCGACTCATAGAATAAGAGAAACAGTCAATGGACAATTTACTGTTAACCAATTATACAGTTCGTTCGAAACGTATCTAATGGCAAACAAGCGAACAGAAAAACCTGTTTTACATATTTCTCTTAATCCAAACCCAAAAGATAGTGTAAGTGATGAAGACTTTAAAAAAATCGCACAAGATTATATGGAACTGATGGGCTATGGAGACCAGCCTTATGTTGTTTTTAAGCATACCGATATTGAACGAACTCACATTCATATCGTTTCGACTTGCGTGGATCGTTACGGAAAAAAGTTATCTGATTCCTATGAAAAATTACGTTCTATGAATGCCTGCCGTGCATTGGAACAAAAATATCAATTACTCCCTGCAACTGAAAAAAATCAAAATCCGAAGGAAGTGATCTTTAAGCCTGTTGACTACAAAGAAGCCAATGTGAAAAGTCAAATAGCATCTGTAATTCGACATCTGCCAAAGTATTATCAGTATCAAAGTTTAGGAACTTATAATGCGCTACTTTCTCTTTTTAATATTACTGCTGAGCAAATAACAGGTGAAATACACGGTCAGTCTAAGCAAGGTCTTGTTTATTTTGCTCTGAATGAAAAAGGAGAAAAGGTAACGAATCCGTTTAAATCCTCTCTTTTTGGAAAACAGGCTGGCATGGAAAGTTTGCAAAAGCATTTCGAACAATCTAAAGAAAAAATGAAAACAGAACCTTCTAAAGACATCCTAAAAAATTCAATAGAGCTTGCCATGCATACCACTAATAATGAAACCGATTTTAAGAAACAACTAGTCGATCAAGGAGTTAATACAATTGTTCGAAGAAATGATCAAGGTCGTATATACGGAATGACTTTTATTGACCATGAATCTCGCAAAGTTTGGAATGGATCCCAATTAAGTAAAAATTTATCTGCTAACGTTTTTAATGATTTATGGAAAAATGGAGGGACTCAAAAAGTTCAAAATGAGAGACAGCATACCAAAACAATTTCATCCACAGCTAGTAAAAATGAATCCACAGCAGAAACAGAAAAACCACATGCACTTTTTGATTTTCTTAATGGAAATTATTCAACCCATTCTATACCTGACTTTGGACTTATAGAAAGCCTTGTAACTTTCTTACCAAATGCTCAAGGTGAAGATTATGAAGAGCAAGTATTTGCTAATCAAATAAAGAAAAAGACAAAACGTAACAATCATCACGGAAAGAAATAGTTTAGCGAGACAAGCAACGCCAATTGATGCCAACGAAAGTCAATTGACTTAGATTCTTTTACGTTCGATCTACTTTCGCTCGTTACATTTTTAACTTTTCAATTATGCAAGGAGAAGACGACCTAAGAGGACTAGCCAAAATCATGGCTTTCATGCGCGCTGTAAGTATCCTTCTAGTACTCATGCACTTTTACTGGTTTTGTTATAGTTTTTTCTTAGAAAAGGGCTGGACGCTACAAATCATTAACAAGATGCTGGGTAATTTTCAACGGACTGCAAGTCTATTTTCTCACACTTTGTACACCAAGTTTTTTGCATTGGTATTGTTAGCTTTAAGTTGTTTGGGTACAAAAGGAGTCAAAAACGAAAAAATTATTTGGTCTAAAATAGCTATTGCCTTAATCGTTGGATTTATACTTTTCTTTCTGAACACATCATTGCTAAAGTTATCTGCTGGCACAGCTATTTCTTTATACATCTTCACTACCTCAGCGGGCTATATATCGTTAATGATGGCTGGAGTTTGGATCAGTCGAATACTACGAACCGATCTTATGAGCGATGTTTTTAATAATGAGAATGAAAGCTTCATGCAAGAAACCAAATTGATGCAAAACGAATATTCCGTTAATCTGCCAACCAAATTTTATTACAAAGGAAAATGGAATGAAGGTTGGATTAATGTTGTAAATCCATTTCGAGCCTCAATAGTTTTAGGAACGCCAGGATCTGGAAAAAGTTATGCCATTATAAACAACTATATCAAGCAGCATATCGAAAAAGGATTTTCGATGTACATCTATGATTTCAAATTCGATGATCTTTCTACCATTGCGTATAATCATTTATTAATACATTCGGACAAGTATACCGTTAAACCAAAATTCTATATTATCAACTTTGACGATCCTAGCAGAAGTCATCGTTGCAATCCAATCAATCCAGATTTTATGACAGACATCTCAGATGCTTATGAATCTGCCTATACCATTATGTTGAATCTTAACCGCAGTTGGATACAAAAGCAAGGCGATTTCTTTGTGGAATCTCCCATTATATTACTAGCCGCTATTATTTGGTTCCTGAAAATTTATGACAATGGAAAGTACTGCACGTTTCCACATGCCATTGAATTGCTCAACAAGAAATATGTTGATGTTTTTACCATCCTTACTTCCTACCCTGATCTCGAAAATTATTTATCTCCGTTTATGGATGCTTGGCAAGGTGGCGCACAAGATCAATTGCAAGGACAAATCGCTTCCGCAAAAATTCCCTTGTCTCGAATGATTTCACCTCAACTCTATTGGGTAATGACTGGCGATGACTTTTCATTGGACATCAATAATCCGGATGAACCTAAAATTCTTTGCGTGGGAAACAATCCCGATAGGCAAAATATTTATTCTGCTGCCTTGGGTTTGTACAATTCTAGAATTATAAAACTAATCAACAAGAAAGGAAAATTAAAAAGTTCTGTGATAATTGATGAGTTGCCAACGATCTACTTTAGAGGACTAGATAATTTGATAGCCACAGCTAGAAGTAATAAAGTAGCGGTATGTTTGGGATTTCAAGATTATTCGCAACTGACTCGTGATTATGGTGATAAGGAAAGTAAGGTTATCCAAAATACGGTGGGCAACATCTTTAGTGGTCAGGTTGTGGGAGAAACGGCCAAAAGCTTATCAGAAAGGTTTGGCAAAGTATTACAGAAACGTCAGAGTCTAACCATCAATAGAAATGACAAATCAACCTCAATATCTACACAACTAGACAGCTTGATACCAGCATCAAAAATCTCTACGCTTACGCAAGGTGTGTTTGTGGGAGCTGTTTCAGATAATTTTGACGAACGCATAGAACAGAAAATTTTCCATTCTGAAATTGTGGTAGATAATGAAAAAGTAGCTTCCGAAACCAAAGCTTATAAAAAGATACCCGTTATTTTATCTTTCGTTGATGAACATGGCGAAGATCAAATGAAAGTCGAAATTGAAGCTAATTATAAACAGATTAAGCGTGATATTGTTCTTATTATAGAAAGTGAATTAGAACGCATTAAGAATGATCCTGATCTGCAACACTTGGTGCAAGAGGGTTGAAATCAATGACCCTAAATAGAATAAACCTTTATTAAATGTTTGTTATTATGTACATATTCGCTATTTTTGTTCATATTAATGAACATTTTTAAAATGAGTACAAAAAAGCAAGTCTTATTCCCTAAACACCAACTCCTTTTAGAGCAAATGGGTGAGAATATTAAATTGGCACGAAAAAGAAGAAAGCTCACTGCAGTACAAATTGCTGAAAGAGCCGATATTGCTAGAACCACTTTATACCAAATAGAAAAAGGAAACTCTAGTGTTGCAATAGGTGCCTATTTTAATGTTCTGAGAGTACTCGGTTTGCAAGACGATTTTTTAAAAATAGCTGCTGACGACGAACTAGGAAGAAAACTTCAAGACCTTGAATTATTAAAGTAATCCCTTGCTAGAAACAAATTAAACAGATCACTTATTCAAAACACACAACATGTCACAAAGTAAAACCGACATCTACGTTTACGCCCATTGGCAAGAAATGCAGGAACCTAAATTAATTGGTGTCTTATCTGCACAACAAGCCAAAGGTAAAAAAGCATTTAGTTTTGAATACGATAGGAACTGGCTCAAAACAGAACAAAAATTCCTTTTGGATCCAGACATCCAATTATATGGTGGTCCACAATACCCAAACCAAAAAGAAAACTTCGGTATTTTTTTAGACAGCATGCCTGATACTTGGGGACGAACTTTAATGAAACGTCGAGAAGCCCAGCTTGCTAGAGAACGGAACGAAAAGCCAAAAGCACTCTATGATATTGATTTTCTATTAGGTGTATATGATGAAAGTCGTATGGGAGCATTACGATTTAAAACCGACCCGAATGGAGATTTCTTAGATAACAATAAAACTACTTCTACCCCGCCCTGGTCCTCCATTAGAGAACTCCAAAATGCATCCGCTATATTCGAAAATGACAACAACAATGAAGAAGTGAATAAATGGTTATCGGTTCTTATGGCACCTGGATCTTCATTAGGTGGAGCAAGGCCCAAAGCCAATATTTTAGACAACGATAAAAGTCTTTGGATTGCTAAATTCCCCTCTAAGACAGATACTGTAGACAAAGCAGCTTGGGAGTTTCTGGCCTATAAATTGGCTATCAATGCTGGAGTTGATATGGCACCCTGTCGAATAGAAAAAATCATGGGCAACCATCATACTTTCTTTACCAAACGCTTTGACAGGGAGAATGGCGATAGAATTCATTTTGCTTCAGCTATGACAATGACAGGCAACAATGAAGATACTATAAGAGACAATCCCGCAAGTTATTTAGATATTGCCGAATTCATCAGTAATCAAGGTGCAAACGTAGAAGAAAATCTTCACCAACTATGGCGCAGAATCGTTTTTAATATAGCCATTTCTAACACCGATGACCATTTGCGTAACCATGGATTTATTTTAATCAATGAGGGCTGGATACTCTCACCTGCTTACGATCTTAACCCATCCATAGACAAAGATGGTTTGGCTCTTAATATCGATATGGATAATAATGCGCTGGATTTTGAATTAGTTAAAAGTGTTGGAGAATATTTTAGATTGAATATTTTACAAATGGGATATATTATTCAAGAAGTTATACAAGTGACAAGTCACTGGAAAACGATTGCTAATAAAATCGGAATATCAATAGCAGAACAAGAACTGATGGAAAATGCCTTCAAAATATAAAAGATTCTATAATCCTAATGCAAGCATTATAAATACTGAACAGCTATACCAATAAAGTATTTAAACTTGTACCTAACAAAAGCGAATCGCACTACATTTAATGAACATATTTTGTTACTTTTGACAACTAGCAAATCTTTTGTTTCCCTTTCATTTTAAAAAAATAAATGAGCAAAGAATCCCATATAGAACAAAACCTGATAAAGCAACTTACGGATCTGAAATATAATTATCGAAAAGATATTATTGACAGAAAAACACTGGAACAAAACTTCAAATCCAAATTTGAAGCATTGAATCGCGTGAATTTAACCGAAAGTGAATTTATACGTTTACGAGAGGAAATTATAAATCCTGATGTATTTGCAGCATCTAAACTATTGCGTGAAAAAAACTATTTTCAACGTGAAGATGGAACGCCTTTGCATTACACTTTAGTAAACATAAAAGACTGGTGCAAAAATGATTATGAGGTTATAAATCAGTTGCGCATCAATTCAGAAAATAGTAATCACCGTTACGATGTCATTTTATTGCTTAATGGCTTGCCTGTAGTCCAAATTGAATTGAAAAAGTTGGAAATTTCTCCCCGAAAAGCCATGTAGCAAATCGTGGATTACAAAAATGATTCTGGAAACGGTTATAACAATACATTAATGTGTTTTATGCAGTTATTCATTGTGAGTAATAGCAATAGAACTTATTATTTTGCTAATAATAAAAACCAACATTTCAGTTTTAATGCTGATGAACAGTTTTTACCCATTTATGAATTAGCTGACGAGAAGAATAAGAAAATTAATTACTTAGAAGAGTTTGCCGATAAATTTCTTAAAAAATGTACACTTGGTGAAATGATAAGCAAGTATATGGTTTTAGTGGAAAGCGAACAGAAATTGCTTGTAATGCGACCTTACCAAATATATGCGGTTAAAGCTATTGTAGATTGCATCCACCAAAACCGAGGGAATGGTTATATATGGCACACTACAGGAAGCGGAAAAACCTTGACATCTTTCAAAGCGTCTACACTGTTGAAAGACAACCCAGATATTGAAAAATGTCTTTTTGTCGTGGATCGTAAAGATCTTGACCGTCAGACTCGTGAAGAATTCAATAAGTTCCAAGAAGGAAGTGTGGAAGAAAATACCAACACTGAAACATTGGTAAGACGTTTATTATCTGCTGACTATGCAGACAAAGTAATTGTTACCACCATTCAAAAATTAGGTTTGGCATTAGACGGCACGAATAAAAAAAATTACAAAGAACGCTTAGAGCCTTTGAGCAAAAAACGTGTAGTTTTCATATTTGACGAGTGCCACCGTTCACAGTTTGGCGATAATCACAAAGCTATAAAAGAGTTTTTTCCGAATGCTCAATTATTTGGTTTTACGGGTACACCTATCTTTGATGAAAATGCCACATATCAAATAAGAGAAGGAGAAGAAGCTTCCTACAAAACCACTGATGATATATTTCAACAAAGGCTACACGCTTATACTATTACTCACGCCATAGACGATAGAAACGTGTTGAAGTTTCATATTGACTATTTCAAAGGTAAAGGTTCGTTGAATGCCAAGCCAGGCGAAGCTATTGCACAACAAGCGGTAGTTGAAGCGATTCTCGAAAAACACAATGCAGCAACAGCTTCAAGACGTTTCAATGCGACATTGGCAACAGCTTCAATTAATAATGCTATAGAATATTATCAGTTATTCAAAACCATTCAAAAACAGAAGCTAGCAGAAAATGAAGATTATGTGTCACTTAATATTGCTTGCGTATTCTCTCCTCCTTCTCAACTAATTGCAAAAGAAGGCGACCAACAAAGTCAAAAGAATGCAGCAGATATAAAACAATTACAAGAGGATTTAACTCAGGAAAAAGAAGATAACAAACAAAATCCTGAAGAAAAGAAAAGAGCGTTAATAGAAATTATTAGCGACTACAATTTGCAGTTTGGAATGAATCACTCTATTAATGAATTTGATTTGTATTACCAAGATGTACAACGACGCATCAAAGACCAGAAATACTCCAATAAAGAAGTTCCGCATAAAGATAAAATTGACATTACCATTGTAGTGGATATGCTACTCACAGGTTTTGATTCTAAATACCTCAATACCTTGTATGTAGATAAAAACTTGAAATACCATGGTTTGATACAGGCTTTTTCAAGGACCAACCGTGTGCTAAATGACACCAAGCCTTATGGTAACATACTAGACTTCCGTTCTCAACAAGAAGCAGTAAACCAAGCCATTGCACTTTTCTCAGGTGAAAACAGTGGAAAAGCAAAAGAAATTTGGTTGGTTGATCCTGCTCCTGTGGTGATTAATAATTACCAAAAGGCCGTAGAAGCTTTGGGTATTTTTATGAAGGATAATAATTTAGTAAACGAACCTCAAGAAGTTTATAACCTAAAAGGCGATGCGGCACGAATTGATTTTATAAAGAAATTTAAAGCGGTTCAAAAATTAAAAGTCGAATTAGACCAATATACAGACATTACCGAAGAACAAAAGCTGAAAATCGAAACAATCTTACCTAGCGAGAGTTTACAAGAGTTTAGAAGTTCTTACATAGAAACTGCAAAAAAATTACGAAAAATACAACAAGAGGAAGGCGAAGATGCACCAGATGAAGTGCAACAACTCGATTTTGAATTTGTACTTTTTGCCTCTGCCGTGATTGACTATGATTATATCATGGGTTTGATTGCCGACAGTACACAAAAGAAACCTGCCAAACAAAAAATGACCAAAGCACAAGTAATTAGCTTACTGAGTGCCAATGCCAACCTGATGGATGAACAGGAAGATTTAGCGGAATACATTAATAACTTAGACTGGAACAGCGGACAAGATGTAAATACCTTAACCAAAGGCTACGAAACTTTTAAATTTGATAAAAACGAAAAAGAATTGGCTACCATTGCCAACAAGCACGGCGTAAAAACAACTGACTTGAAGGTCTTTGTAGATACCATTATGAGCCGAATGATTTTTGACGGTGAAAAACTGACTGACCTTTTAGAACCACATGAACTAAGTTGGAAAGAACGCAGACTAAAAGAACTAGCTTTGATGGAAGACTTAGTGCCTCAATTAAATAAAATAGCCGAAGGGCGTGAGATTTCAGGATTAACAGCTTATGAATAAAAAGACAAATACATTGACACCTAAAATTCGCTTTCCTGAGTTTATGAATGAAGGGGAATGGGAAGAAATTAAATTAAATCAATTTGGAACTTTTTATAGAGGTTTAACATATGGGGCAAATGATACTTCTAGTAAAGGCTTACTAGTTTTAAGGTCTGGCAATATTCAAAATGACACACTTGTTCTGAATAAGGATTTAGTTTTTGTTGAAAAGGACTGTCTGGATCTGCAAATAAAAGGTGCACATTAAGTTAAGCTACATTTTTGTAATTAATTTGATTGTTAAATTCTTCAATAGTTGCATAATTCAAAGCAGAATGTCTCCTTTTTCTGTTGTACCAAATTTCAATGTATTCAAAGATTTCCAGTTTCATTTGTTCTTTAGAAATCAGTTTGTTTCCATAAATCAATTCAGTTTTAAAGGATTTAAAAAAGCTTTCCGCTACTGCATTGTCCCAACAATTTCCTTTGCGGCTCATACTACGGGTTATTTTTTTATAGGAATCAAGAACATTTACAAACTTTTTGCTGGCATATTGAACACCTCTGTCGGAATGAAAAATCAAACCTTCCTCAATATTTCGGTTTTTAACCGCCATTTTCCAAGCCTTAAGCGAGGTTTCATCTGTACTCATTCCATCGCTTAAACTCCAACCTATGATTTTTCTATCGTACAAATCCATAATAGTTGTCAGGTATACAAATCCCTCTTTGGTTTGAATATAGGTGATATCAGAAACCCAAGCTTTTGAAGGTGTTTTTACAATAAACCCTCTGTTTAATATATTTTCAACGATTAAATAATTATGATTTGAGTTGGTCGTTACTTTGAATTTCTTGCTTAATTTACTTCGTAAACCTAGCTGTTTCATATATTTTGCTACTGTAATTCTTGAAATTTTATAACCAATACTCCAAAGTTCTAAGGTTATTCTAGGACTTCCGTATCGTTGTTTGGATTCAAAATAAATCAATGTTATCTTTTCTTTTATGGTGATTTTTCGTTGCTGTCTTGCAGTGATTGTTTGTTTTTTCCATCGGTAATAACTGCCACTACTCACTTGTAGAACTTTGCACATTTTTTCAATCGGGAATACTTGTTCATTGTTTTTAATGAAACCATAAATCATCGACCGCTCTTGGAAAAAATGCCGATTGCTTTTTTTAATATATCACGCTCTAACTCGGCATCTTTGAGTCTTTTCTCCAATTCGTAAATTTTTTCTTGTTCAGGACTTAGTTTTAAATTCCCTTTTCCAGGAAAACTTCCCTCTCCAAACTCCTCGAACTCTTTGCGCCATTTGTACAACTGTGGTGCTGTTACTCCCAGCTCTCTGGCCAGTTCTGATACGTTGGTTCTCTCATAACTCAATTGGACGGCTTTTTCTTTGAAAGCTTTGTCATAAACTTTGCGGACTTGTTTCATAGGTTAAAATTAAGATTATTTCTTAACTTTCTGTGATGGCTAAGTTAGCATGTCCACCTATTTGCAAAAGTGGAACCTGAAAGATTCGGAAAAGAAAGTAATTTATTTTTTGCAACGGCCACATTGAAGTTCGTTGACCATATAAAAGAGTTTGAATCAATATTTAGGGTTCTTACGGAAAATTCAAAACCTGAATTTTCAACGGTAGCATCAAGATTCGCATTCAGTGACAAGAAACCTGTTGTAGCTGGCATAGGTATACCTACCAATTGATCCGACGAACGATTCCTGTAAAATGCAAGCGTGCTAAAAATTCTGTCTTTAAAAAAAGCAGTTTCTAAAGCTAATTCTAGTTTACGATTGGTTTCCCATCCAAAGTTGGCATTATAAAGACGTGTAGGTTGTAACCCAATTATGCCCTGATAATTAGCACCAGTTGTACCGTAGGTATCATAAAACTGATAATCTCCAATTTGATCATTGCCCGTAGTTCCATAACTAAAACGGAGTTTTCCAAAACTCATTTTACTATTTTCTGGATTGAATTTTTCTTTGCTAAAAATCCATGCAGCACCAATAGCTCCAAAATTAGCATATTGTTTGCCTGGTCCAAATCGGCTGGAGCCATCCCGACGACCTGTAAAGTTTAAAAAGTATTTTTCCTTGTAACTGTAATTGATGCGACCAAAAAAAGCTTGATAACGGTATAAAAAGGTATCGCTATTGGTTGTATTTTTTGTAATTGCAGAAGCTAAGTTGTTAATCAGATTGTTGTTTGCAAAACCAATACCCGATTGGAATAGGCGTTCTGTACGTTGCTGTTGGCTTGTCATCCCCAGTAGTACATCAAATTTGTGGTTTCCAAAATTTTTGAAACCTCTTAGTTGTGGCTCTATAATCCATGATTGTCTGCTGGTCTGGTTTAAGTACATTAAGGAATTGTCACTACCAACTTCGTAAACGGGATTGTAAATGGTGGATGGTATCGTACGAACTTCTTTGGTTTTTAAATCGGTAAAACCAAAATTTGATTTTATTTCTACACCTGGAATTAGTTCATAAGACAACACGCTGTTGGCCACCAAGTCATTAGTATTTGCACTGTAGGTGCTTTTTAGGGGTGCCAAAGGATTTTCAAAGGTATCATTTTCCCAGTTTATATTACCATTTGAATCGTAGAGTGCGGGAGCGTTTGGTGCCAAATAACGCGCTGTTAACGTCAAATCTGTCGCTGCTTGTAGATTATCTTGTGCCGTGTAATTTCCCGAAAAAGAGATTTTGAATTTCTTATTTAAAGAAGTGTGGTTTATTGAGCTAAGAATCCCTCCTTTAATGTACCTGAAATCTCCCGGAAGTACTGTTCCCTCGGTTCTGTAGTTCCCACTAATCAAGAATTGTGTTGTTTCACTACCACCAGAAATACTGGTTCTAAAGTCATTGATTGTTGCTGAACCGCCTAATAATTCCTTTTGCCAATTAGTATATCGGGTTTGATCCCAAGCCCCATTTACATCATAATCAATATCCGATATTGGAATTCCATCATTGATAAATGCTTGTTTACGCATCGACAGATACTGCTGCGTATTCATCAGATCTACAAATTTAGTCGCTGTACCAACGGCTGTTGAGGCCGTTACTGAAATGTTTGTTTTACCTGATTTTCCTTTTTTTCGAGTAATTAATACCACACCATTTGCTCCTCTCGAGCCATAAATTGCAGTCGCATCGGCATCTTTTAATACTTCGATGCTTTCAATGTCATTGGGGTTAATACTGTTGAGCGGACTGGCTTGGCTTGGTAATGCCGTTGAAGTATTCGCGCTGCCTATAGATTCGTTTGAATAGGGAACTCCATCAATAATGTATAATGGTTCATTTCCATCAAGACGAATGCTGTTGCGACCTCTAATTTTAATTTGGAAACCACCGCCTGGAGTTCCCCCATCTTGAATGATATTGACACCTGCCAATATTCCTTGCATTGCGGCTAGTACGTTTGTGACAGGTTGCTTGTCGATGTCTTTTGCAGTCATTCTTGCAATGCTACCGGTTTGCTCTTTTTCTTTAATAGAATAATATCCGGCATTTATTATGATTTCTTTTAAAGTCGTTGCATCTTGAGTCAATTTTACATTGATAGTTGCTTGATTTGCAACTACTATTTGCATCGTTTTATAGCCTAAATAGGAAAAAACCAAAACATCATTCTCCGCTGCTAGTATGGTGTAATTTCCATTTTCATCAGAAAATGTTGTTGTTGTTGTTGGCTTGTCGTTAACCTTGATGGTAACGCCGGGAACTGTGCCGGTATCATCGGTAATCTTACCTTTGATAGATCGTGTTTGAGCATTTAATCCTGTTATGAAGCACAGGAAAAGGATGCAGTACAGTTTGGACAGTTGTGTTGTTGTCCAAAACTTCAAAAATGATTTTTTTTTCATACTTTTGAATTGGTTTAGTTAGACTTCGGTTTAGTTTGCTTTGGTCCTCTATTCGTCCGGCAAGAAGAGTTAGAGGGCCTTTTTTTCTGATTAGCCTCGAAAGTGCTAAGGCATAGATTTTTATTTTTAAGTCATAGGCGTCATCCGAATTTTATTAGATGTTGTCACATCGAAGCAAGCTGTGTGATGTGAAAATAAATAGTTATTTTTCTTAGTTATTGCTGTTTATATTAAACAATTGCAACCATAAAGCCAACAAATTATCAGTGTAATTAAAGCTAGAATTAAAGTAACTTTTATAGTTTTATAGTATTTCATCTATTCGTTGTTTGTTTACTGTTTTTCAATTTATTATTTCGATTTTCGCTATTGCTGTTACCACAGATCTTGAAAGCACTCTTTTTTGGGTGCAAAGGCTTTTGAATTTATGTTTTTTTTTTAGGAAAATACACTGCCTTTGCCAGTTGCAGCCCTACGCAGGCAGTGCGTTTCCAAACAAACTAATTCAATTAATTAATTAATTGATTTACGATACTGTAAAAAAGAAGATTTGCTAAGAATAAAAGGGAGTAACTTTTGCGCATAAAAAATGGCATGGAACTCAGCTTACTGCCTTAGAGGTACTGGTATACCTGGGAACAATAAGTGAGCCCACGCCATGGGACGTGAGCATCTAACTTATTATTTCGTTCCTTTTAAAATTACCAGTTTTCTAAGACGAAATTCAAAGCGAATGCTTCAAATATTTTATATGAAGAATCGCAAAAATACATTACATATTTGTATTAATATAACAAATATAACAAAATACTTTTAAACGCGCACTAAAGTACGCGCTATTTTTTGATCATTGACTTTTCTTTGTTAAAAATGATAGAGGCTAGCAACATTATTTGTAATTATATTTTCAATAACTGGATTAAATCTTATAAATCTCAGAGGTCATTTGCATTGGATCATAATATTGAAGAAAGCATAGTTAGAAAAATTAAAAACACTTCGCTTAATATCAAAGGTTCAAATTATAATATTCCTGTAAATACTCTTAAAAAAATTTGCGAATCAAGAAATATCAAGCTGTTTGAGTTTTTTAAATTATTGGATTTATAAATTTTAAATAGATATAAAAAATGCCTATGCATCTTTTTTATTTTATTTGTAGTTAAGCCTGGCAGTAGTTTTATATTACTTTTTCATCATGAGTCAATATATCACTAAAAGTAGGTATTGCTATTAAAATATAAAAAGCTGTTATATGCTAGGTAATATGTAAAGCTTAAGTATTGCTAAAACTTAAAAAAAAGCAAAACTTATTCATGTTATTTAGTAGTATTGCAACACTTTTCAACCCCGCTTATCAGAAGACAAAATGCAAGAAATAGACAAACAAAAGATTCTTAAAGCATTTCCGAAAGATATCGAAAAAGACGTGACGTAAGTAATCGAGTTTTTGTCAGACAGGAAGTTTGAAATTCATCCAGAAGTGTCGCATGATGTGATACTAAACAATGAAAAATTGTATATTCCTGAAAGATTATATTTTGACGAAATTACCAATTCTGAAAGTGTTTTATCAGATTTGCAAAGTGTGATTTTAAATTGTCTTTGTTTGAGTAATCATGACGGTTATATTCGATAGCGAAGTCTGGAAAAATTAATTAATAGAACAGAATATTTTATAATGCCTTTTATTTTTCAAGTTTTGGGTGAATATGTAATTGAAATATTAGAAGTTTTAGAAAGACAAATAAATGAAATCACAATTTCTAATTATCAAAAATTTGTGGCTGAAAAATTCAAGTTTGTGGCAGAAAACGGAAAAGCGAATTGTAAGCTATTGGAATGTTTAGTACAGAAGTGAATATCCGAAACTTAAGGATTATGTTGGTGCACAAATTATTAAGAAAATAAAGAAAAGCGTTGCATAACAGCTAGATCTTCGTTGCGGCTGCAAGCCGAACAATGAAACCTGTGTTGAACGGAACCGGTCACTGGCAGGTACTATGCACTTATCGTAAAGTTTAGAGAGAGAATATCAAGAGGATTGAGTGTCCTCTTTTTTTGTGCAATAAAATCAAGATGGTTTTTACGTGTTTTTCTTTACTTTCGGGCATAAATTCCCTTACCCATAAAATTAACTTTTACAGGAATTCGTAATTTGGCTTCCGCCAAGATACCATTCAGGCGGACCACGCTGGTCAAAAACCGCTATTCGGTGTAAATTGCCCGTTTTACAACACGGACATTTACGCATAAAGGTCTTTTTATCTTCTTTTTTTTGCACTTTTATTATTGCTTTACTTTAAAATTTTGAGTTTAACAATTATTGAAAACGCCTCGGAAGATGTTAAAGTTATCTTCACAGCCTAAAACTTGCGCAGACTCTTGAACCTGATTTACCCACTTAAGTTAAAACAGTACGTCAAAGCACTGCCCTTGTTTTTTCATAATTATGCGGTGCATTTTACAACTCTGTTTTTTGGGCTGCACAACAAACTACTTTTTACAGGAAGTTATTTCTTTGTAGTTTAAATCGACTATATTTACGCTGCAAAATAAATTAACGGAGGTTTTAAGACAAACTGATGTTAGCTGCAATTTAATAAAAACAATAATTAAAAATGAAACAATTTCTTTTATTTTCCCCAATAATCACTTTTTTATTTTCAACTTTTTGTGATGCACAAACTCAAACCGAGAAAATAGACACCGAGTTTTTTATACCCATTGAAAAAACAAATCTCTATACAAGAGTTGTGGGGAATCCTGGTAAACCAGTAATTATTACGCTTCACGGTGGGCCAGGTGCTTTCAATGTAGACCACGAATTTTATAGAAATGTTTTTGAAAAAGATTATTTGATGGTTTATTTTGACCAACGAGGAAGCGGGAAATCTGATGAATTCAAGGATCAAACAATGATTACGACTGACCAATTCGTGAAAGATTTAGACCTTGTTGTAGAGTATGTAAAAGCTAAATATCCGAACAAAAGAATCAATCTTTTGGGTTCTTCTTGGGGAGGAATGTATGGGTATTTGTATTTAATAAAACATCAGGAAAAAATCAATTCATTTATCAGCAATTCGGCGACTGCAAATCTGCGTCACAGCAGTCTTGCGTTAATTGATCACGAAAAAAAATTAGCAAAAAAACTCATTAAGTATACGAAAGATGCAACCAAAATCACCCGGTATAAAAAGATTTTGCAAAAGTTAGATGTCATCGAAAAAAGTGGATTTAAAAGTTTTTTTGCAGATTTACATACGATAAGATATGAATTTCCAAAAGATTTAGATTTTGATGTTTACTGGGCTCAACCCGAAAAAAAATCAAAAATCGATGATCTCTTGAAAGACCCAGATTTCTATGCCAGAAACAATTATACACCCGAACTATTAGAAAAAGTGATGAAAAAATTCGAGTATGTCAACGAAGTATTTCACGGTCAGAAAGCTTATAATAATCTCGATATTTTAGATAAAATTGCTGCCATAAAAACACCAATTTTGGTTATTCAAGGCGAATTCGACTATGCAATTGGGGTAGAATCTGGCAAAATGATTTACAAAGCACTAAAAAATATTCCCAAAAAGAATAAAGAATTAGTTTATATCAAAAATGCGTCTCACAATTTACCAACGGAAGAACCTGAACAATTATATAAGTCATTAACGACTTTTTTTAAGAAACATAATTAAAATAAACTGACAGCCAACAGATAAGGCTCCTATGTAAAGCAGGCTTAAGTTATTAACAACTTTTTAAACTAGGTGATATGTTGATATTTTTCGAGTGAAAAAGGCCATCCCAGCGGCTTGTTGGAAAAGTTGGAAACAACTTTTTGTCCGCCTTAGGATTAGGACAGAAAAAGTTATTCAGACTTTTTCAATAATGTCACGATTAATTTTGCTACTCTTTCATTCCATAATTTTTCATTTAAATTCTTAAATCTCAAGCTCCTATTTGTGGTTCTCGTTTTGAGAACGAGACCACCAGAATCTGTTTGGTTGTAAGAATAAAAAAAATAGCTGCCTGCTTCGTATGTGACCCATGCTTTTGCACATGGCTACCACCCTAGCTTTGCAGTCTATTTTTTCTTATTTCATTGTGAGAACTTTAAGAAAGTTATTTTGATCTTTCGCTACTCTAATTTTTAATTTCACACTTCTTGTTTTTCTAGAATCATATTTTTGTTAATTTAATAAGGAGTTTGGGTCTTAATTACCGATAGTATTCTTCTAGTCATTTTATGAGCTACTTTTATAATAATGTTTTTTACATTTTTACCCTGATGTTTTCTATAATACTGTTGCGTCTCTAGATCTTTTCGCAGTACAATCCAAGCGGCTTCAATCAGATAACTTCGTAATTAGCTTTTGCTTCGAGGGGTAATTCCTAAACATTTTTCGCTACCACCACTGTTGTGCATTCCAGGTACAATACTTATAAAACTAGCAAATTGTCCTTCGGTATTAAAACGTCTCAAATCACCGCATTCAGCTATGACAACAGAAGCTAAAAAGCCCCAAAAACCAGGAATACTCTTCAATAAATTGTAATCTTCTTTGTGCTCTTTACGGCAATAAGCTCGCATTAGATTGACAATTTCTAAATATTCTGATTTAATAAATTTTAATATTCTGATTTTTCCTTGCAAAGCTAAATCACCACAAATAGTGCTAAAGTTGAGCTTTTCTAACCATTCTAAAAATCCAGTAGGACAATTGGCATTATCATATTCTACGGGAATTTCTATGACATGAAATAACATAAACTCTTTATTTGCAATTTAGTTGTCCTCAATTTTTTGGTAACCTGCGTTCGATGTAGTGCCAAACTCGTGAACTGATCTTCCATCTCAGTTGGAATATTGATACCTTTTAAAGTGCCATATTTCAAGTGATTGCATAAATTTTTAGTATCCAGTGCATCTGTTTTTTGATAGCGTTCTTTATTTCCTGTTTTCAAGTCAACAAAGAATATGTTTCTCATAAAGATGCAGTAACTGAACTTCAAGATTTTCTAAAATCCGGCCAAAAACATAAAATAGTACCACAAATGGTTGATATGGATGCTATGAGCTTAAGTATTTATATGGTAAAAAAGATACCTCTTGCCTTTCAGAATGTCTTTGGCGAACCTGATTATCAAGACAGATGGCGAATTCATTACATAGATAATAAACAAGAAGACTGGAGTGCCTATGTATTGAAGTCTTTGATATATAAATATTCAATTTATGTAGCGAATGGGTATAATTACAAAAATTATGTGATAGAATATGATACGCAAAACTTTTTCAAAAAAAGAAACATCCAGCCCATTCTCAAAACACCTTTGTTTATGGATTTCTAATCTGTATTTTTAGGTGTTTTCTTAACTAGATACCGCCTCTATTTTGACTAGGGCACTAACAAGATGTTAAATATTGAGTACTTTCGGCAGGATACAAATTCTTTGTCAAATTTACGTCAACCTTTAATGGTTGAATGATTCAATGATTAATATTTGGATCATGTTTCCGCACGAAAGAACTTTTTTTAAAATATAAAACAAACCATGAACATCCTATTTCTCCACGTACTTGAAAGTAAATTAAGTCCTGTAAAAAGAGTAATTCTCGAAACTGACGGAATGGTAATCGCTCCTGATATAGAATATAAATAGAACTTAAAAGCCATTCAAAATCTATACGACGAATTTAAAAATCAAAATATAAACGTAATAATTGGCAGTAGCATGGGAGGTTTTGCTGCCTATCATCTGGCAAATAGTCTAGGTATTTGTACACTATTGTATAATCCTGCACTGCCTTACAGAACTAGTATCATTCAAATATTTCTTCCCTTCTGCCCCAAAAACAATCTCCCCTGATGCGGGCCGTTTTGGTAGCTCAGGATGATGTAATTAAAGCCAAAGACAATCTTGCTTTTCTGGCACAGAATTTTAGCGGGCTAAAAGAGTGTACAATCCACATAATAAATGAATTGGCACACCAAATTCCAGTAGTTATATTTGAAAAGCAAACTGAATACTTTTTTCAAGGGCTCTGCTATTGAAGAATATTAAATGCTAATAACTTAATAGCTAATAAACCTGCAACAATACATTATATTAAATTTAAATTTAAGTTTGGGCTTTTTACTAAATGAGAAATGAAACAAAAAAGTATAGTAAACTGTTCTATTAACGAATTACATCCTCTCTTTTCAACCATTAGTTTCAATGCAAAAACTCAAAATAAATTTTCATGGGGAAAGTTGGACCCTAAAAAAATTCGAATGCAATGATGATGACCTCGAAGAGTGTATGAACCTGGCAGCCAAAATGAAACTTCCCTTTGAAAAAGACTTATTGGACCCATTCTTTTATTATTACCTTAAAAGAACTGCTATTGCTTCGACAGAGCACCTGCCAGGCAAAAAATGGTCTGGTTTATTGGACTCGCCAAAAAACCAAATCGAGATTTGGTACAACGCCAAGAAAATCAAAAAACTACAAATCGCCCATATAGATCAGGATTTGTTGCTTTTCCCCTATTACAATAAAAATAAAATCGAGATTAATAAAGAATATAGTGCCGGCATTTATGTGGAACAGCAAGCAATAGGTTTTGTCGGCAGCTACGAAATAAATATAGAGAATTTCAATTTAGAAGATTTACAGTTCAACTTAATCCAATTTAATGACAAACTGTTATTGCAACAAGCTTCCTACTCCAGCCAAAACCTGCGTTTTAGACAAAAGGAGACTTTACTAATATACCAGAATAGTTTTGAGGTTAAATAAGCACGAAATATTATGCTCACTAATGGTTCGACCTAGCACTTGAAAAACTAGATTTATTACCACAATTTAATTCTTAATTTATTTTCACCCTTTTCGGTTTCCCGTAAGGATTCAATTTTACATTGTATTAATTTTACATTTTACCTTAATATTGATTTTGACAAAAAAGTATTGATTTACTTTTTATTTTTTTTTTTATAAATAACAAACTATAAAGAAACAGCACTAACAACGAGGCGACAATTGACATTCTCAGTAGATTAATCTCAAAGCTTTGGAATAGTATCTTCAAAATATATAAATTTAGAAAAGAAATTAAAAAGTAGAAATAACTATAATTCATGAATCATAACTATGTTAGGACCAACAATCATTACATCTATCTTATCTTTAAAAGCCAAATGACATTTATATTTTTCATCTAAAAAAATTTCTTTAAGAAAATAATCTTCATCATTTATTTTGGCATAACGGTTAGTTACTTCAAAGGATTTTAGAGGAACAGAAAGTCCTTTTCCATCTGCTTTGATGACAGCTTCTTTTTGTGTCCAATAATCAAAAAAAGCCGATTTTCTATCACCCATGAGCGTCATATTATTCCATTCACTTTTTGTCATTTGTGACTCAAAATCTTCAATGTTTATTTCGTGAATTATTTCAACATCAATCCCAACATCATTCATATCCGATAGAACACAAACTACTATTTCTCCTGAATGAGATATATTGAATTTAGTATTGTTATCGATTAGGAACGGTTTACTGTAAGAAGTATAGTTAAGACTTTTCTCCTCATAATTTTTGCTCATGTTTTGTAGACCGCGGCGTAAAAGTAATCTTCCCAATAGCGATAATTGACCATCTTGCCATTTTCTATATTCTAATACTTTTTTTTTAAAATCATCTGGGAATTCATTTAGGTATTTTTTTATAAGGTAATTATGATTTTCTTCAGAAATGTATGAGTATAAAATTTGAGTCATTTTTGTATAAGTATTTTGTCTTTAGCATTAATTAGCAATCTCAAACACTATTGCCTCAACGGCACCTGTTGCAGAGTTTATAACACCTACATCCGTTCTTTCTTCTGACATTCTTACCCAAACACCTCCATAGCAATCACCAAAACCAAATGCGCCCCAAATAAGTTTATGTGGTGTCCATTCATTTTGTCTGTTAGGAGCAGAAAAGTCCAATGAATCACTAAATTCCTGAGCAATAAACGCATCATTTTTCAATGCAATTTCCAAAGCTTCTTCCCATTCCTTTCCGCTTGAAAATTTACCTATAAAAACATCTTTTCCCTGATATCCTCTTGCTACTTTTATCACAAATTTATCTTTGTCAGTTTTTAGCAAGTCGAGAAGATTATACTCTTTGTCTTTGAAGAATATTTTTTTATTTTCGATAAACGAAGTCCATGGGATATTTTTTAGTATTAATGCATTTTCTTCTGGTGAAAATTTTCCGTTATGCGCTAATTCCAACAATATAGATAGGTTTCGCTTATCACCGAGCATACTAAGGCCAAGATGGTCTGGAAGATAAATTTTATCCATCATAAATGCTCTAAATATTGATGGCGTAACATTCATATCCATTGTTAAAATTACTAAACCATGTATAAATTTATCGCCAAGACATAAGTTTCCGTCTATCAATATTAATGAATTTATATCTCCGGTATACGCTCCTCCTATTACCCCGTAATTTGCAAGTTCTTGTTTAAATAGATCGTCAAAAAAATATAAATTTTGTCGCTTTTCAGATTCATCACCTACACTACTCATCTCCATAAATATGTTAATGATACTATTTTCACCAACCTGCTTAATTATTTGTTCTATAAGGAATTTCATATATATCTGTAATGTATTCCTTCCCATATAATTACAAACTTTGTCTTTATTTATTAATTCCGGATGATTATTCCTTATAAGAGATTCAAAACTTTGTATTTGCCATCCTCCTATTGAAGATCCAATATTGGCTTCTAAAACTTTAAATCCATCTTCGGTATAGGTCAGATCTAATCTACAACCTATTTCAAGATCTTTTTTATGACATAACATTGCAAATTCTGTCATCATTTCGTCTCCTTCGAAATAAAACTCAGCTATTTTTTTAATATCTTCATTAAAATACAAAGAGGGTATTTGTTTTAATAAGCCAGGAATTTTTACAGATAGTTCTTTTAACTCTTGAGTCATTTGTTTATTGATGAGCACCGGCCATCCGCTTACAGGATACTTATAACTTTTAAAGACATCAGGAACGGAATCATGATTGGTATTTATTCTTGCAGGAATGTCTTTATTGCCCTCAAATTCTAAAAATTTTTCAGAAAGGATTGTATATTCTTCAGTAGTATTTTTTATCATAAAAAAGTGGTTTTATTTAAATATATATTCTTTTAATTGAAACAAGACAGGCTATTAATCCCGCTCAAACGTGTTATATTATTCCCCAATAAAACAGATAGGTTGCTAATAATATGTTTGAAAAAATCGCGGAGAAAACGACGCTTCTTGCATCGGTTTTTTTTATAGTTAAGATGAAATACACCAAAGTCAAAATCAGGCACGTAAAAAATACCATTACCAACATAAATATGTAGTTGAAGGTTTCCGGAAGACCAAATGCTAAAATGAAATAGTTCTGCTCTGAGACTTTTATAATTGCCATAAGCAAACATCCAAAAAGCACCATTCCAATAATAGAAGTAATCGTTACACCAATCCTTACAATTTTATCGTGAATCGTGGTATATCTCTTTTTTATTAACTTTACAAGGTACGTAAAAACAAATGCCAGCAATAATAGTAAGGCAGTTACTAAAGGAAATAGAAAAATAGGATCTTGGTCTCCAATACTTTTACCTGTTTTAGAAACTCCTTTGTTAATCGTAATTCCGGTAACAAGCTTAACTTTATCGGCTTTATTAAACATATCGAGATCTAGTTTCTGTTCCGGATTATCGATAAAATTTTCCACAACCTTGTATCCAATTTTTGTAAAACTAGGAACGTGCCCGTATGTTTTAGCTTTAATATAATTGGCTTTACCGAATCTTTGTGCCACTTTTTTTCCGTTATCCAGCGGCGTAATTGGGTCAAATTCACCCGAAAAAACCAACACAGGATATGTAGCAGTCGAAAGGTTAAAAAGATTAGAATCTTTTTTTGCTACTGTACGATTATTATTCCATGCATCACATACTTTAAAATCAGATTTGTAAAATGAAATCCCTCCATTTAATCCCTTGAATTGCGCTGCATTTTTTTGATATTTAAAAAAATTATTGTTAGGAAGCGTCTCATTACAACTCACACAATAATACACGCCATAATCCATCGCCAACAAAGTGGAGAAAGCGCTTGTAAGGTTTCCTAAAGATTCTACTTTTCTTTCATAAAACTGATAAATTAACAACGGAATAACTTCTACCAATTTTTTATTGTATAAGGCTTGTTGAACGGCCACTTTAAAATCTTCCGCATTATATGTAAATGTACCTGAAGATATTAATGTTTTATCTACAGCCACTCTTAGAGGATTTTTCTCTAAATCGGCAATTACTTCATAGTATATTTTTTCTAAATTAGGATATTGCTTATCGTATGTCTTATCGTTTTTACAGATTTTAAATACTTTCTGCAAACTATTCATATAATTAGAAGTATTTTCTACATAATAGGTCGAAATATCATAAACTGGAGAATCTAATAGCAATGATTTTATATCTCCGCCAAAATTATTTGCATATACTTGTGCCATATATGTTCCGTATGACACCCCGTATACATTCCAGTTTTTGTATTTTAAAGCTGCCTTTAATGCATGAAGATCATTTGCAACAGCTTGGCTATTATAAGCATTGATATTAACACCTCTATTGAAAAGATCTTGTTTGCAGATCATTGCAGCATTTGTTTTTTGCTTTTCATCTTCTTCCTTCGATTGGTTCTTTGCCAGAATTTCCAAAAATTTCTTTCCTAATTCCCCATCCAGCCTTGGCTTCGAATATCCTGTTCCGCGAACATCAAATAATACGATATCATTATGCTCGCGCAGCGGATGATTCAACCACAACCAAATATTGTCAATGCCACTCGCTCCGGGGCCTCCTTGTATAAAAACGACTGCATTCGAATCTTTCGCTGTTGAATTCTTTTTTAATACGGTTACTGCAATTTTTATTGTTTTACCATCATTAACTCCCCATGTTTCAGGAACAGTGAGGTATCCCCAGCTAATTTTTTTTGGATCAGATTCTTTAAATTGAGGCATAAAAGCGGTTTTTTTCTCAAAAGTCACATTTTGTGCATTTAAATTTCCGATGAGGATTGCAAATAAAAAAGAAATAGTACTAATTGTTTTTCTTAATTTCATAATGGTTGTGTTATATTTTTTTCTGGTATTTATTCAAGTTTAAAAATTGAAACCTATGTCTATTGTTTTTTCTTTCTCAATAGCTAATTTAATGTCTATTGCTCTTAAAGATTGGTTGGCATTTTCTACAATTTCGCGAAGCAATTTCTCGTATTTTAATTTAATTAATTCTATTGTTGCTACTTCATACTTTGTGCTATTATAACTTATTGTTCCTGACAAATTTCCCTCGTTTACAACAAAGTTAATTAAGAAAGGAAGTCTGCTGTAAGAAGTGCTCAAAGGCGCTATTTTCAAATGCAGCTTTTCGTTGATCGGAATGTTTGTGTAGCTAAACGAAGGGTTTTGCAATACCAACAGTACGTCAAATCGCAATTTATTCTGTATGACTTCGGGAAGATCCTGATGCGCATCAATCTGTAACAGATTTTGGTGCGTTTCCTTTAGCAGTTCGCTAAGGCTGTTTTCTGCGTTTATACGATTTCTTAAGGGAACGGTTTTCGCAAACATTCCAAGCTGATTATGCAGTTCGGCGTGTGTTCTCCCCGAATTAATTGTTCCTATACAAAAATCTTCTTCTCCGTACATATTGTGCAGGAGCAAACTAAATGTACCTGCCAAAAGGGTATGAAGCGATATCTTTTGCTGCTGCGCAAACTCATGTAATTCTGAAAAGCTAATGGAGTTGCATACAAAATCATAATCTGTACCTGCATGTTTCTCTTCATAATCATCTGCATCAAAAGGGATGCTGTTTTTCCAGGAACATCCTTCCAGGTAGGCTTTCCAAAATTTTAAATTTGTCTCGGCTGTGTTTTTCTGTTGGTCCTGATGCCATGCGACATAATCCTTAAACTGAAACTTTAATTTGTGATCCTGTACGCTTTTCTGCTGCTCGATTTGTTTGTATTGGGCGACAAATTCCTTTACTAAAATTTCTAAAGACCAGCCGTCCATAATGATATGATGGGTACAAAACACCAAATAAGAGTCTCCGTTTTTTTGATGAAACAACGCCACTTTTAGCAACGTTTCGTTTTCTAAATCAAAGGCTTTGTTTATGTACTCTTGTATCGACTTGATTCGTTCTTTTTCTTCATAGGAGAATTCATCCACTGTTATCTTTGTTTGCTCTGCAGCAGTAATTTTTTGATTAGGGATCCCTTCGATCGCAATAAAATTTGTTCTTATGATTTCATACTTTTTCAGCAATTCTAACAGCACTTGCTCTAACACCCCTTTTTTTATCTGACCTTGTATTTTGAATACGGCCGACATATTGTAGGATATTGATTTTTCTTTCAGTTGCGATGCCAGCCATATGTTGTATTGAGAAGGCGTAATGGCATAATATAGGCTTTCGTCTGCAGGTTCAATAGCTTCATTTTGCTCAATCTCTTTATTTTCAAGATAGCCAGAAAGCGTTTGAATCGTAGGGTAGTCAAAAATGTCTTTTAGAGTTATTCTGTAATACAATTGCTCACTTATACGGTTAATTAATTTTACTGCATTTAATGAGTGTCCTCCTAATGCAAAAAAATTATCTGTAATACCAATTTCTACCTTTATTTCTAACACTTCTTTATAAAATTCATGAAGGTTAATTTGTAGTGTTGTTGTTGGCATTTCATGTAAATCTGTTGCTTTTGCAATAATTATTTTACGCAATGAAAGCTCTTTTCTATCTATTTTGTTATTTGGTGTTAATGGAAATTTGTCTACTTCCATTATTGCATGTGGTATCATATACTCAGGTAATTCTTGTCTCAGTGCGCTAATGATTTCAGCTGCACTAAATTCTTTATTTTCAACAACTACATAAGCAAGTAACAGCGCTTCATGCTCTTTAATTTTTTGAGCTACAACTACTGATGCCTTAATATTACTTATCTGATTTAATTTAGTTTCAATCTCACCGAGTTCTATGCGGTATCCTCTTATTTTTACCTGATTGTCATTACGACCCAGAAATTCTATTTCCCCTTTTTCATTCCAACATCCTAAATCTCCAGTATCATATATTTTTTGATTGGAATCAAACGGACTTTGAATAAATTTTTCATCAGTCAATTCTTGATTTTTAAAATATCCTTGTGCTAACCCATCACCACCAATATAAATAGTTCCTGCACTTCCAATAGGAAGAAGCTGCATACTTTTATCAAGGATATAAAGTTTTGTGTTATTGATGGGTTTACCAATATTAGAAGCTTCGTTTGCTTGTGTTATTTTTTTGCAACTAGACCAGATTGTTGTTTCTGTCGGTCCATACATATTCCATAATTCCCCATTTGTCTCTAACAATTTTTCTGATAATGTTTCGCTTAACAAATCACCACCACATAAAATCTTAATCAACTTATTTCCTTTCCATCCAGCATTGAAAAGCATTTGATAAAAGCTTGGTGTTGCCTGAATTATGGTTGGCTTTAATTCCTTTAATGCACCTACCATTGCCAAGGGATCTGATAAAAGTTCCTCGCTTGCAATATAAAGTCCAGCACCAGCAATTAATGGAGTGAAAAATTCAAGTATTGAGATATCAAAAGATTGTGTCGTAACAGAAAATAGATAGTCGTTCTCTTCGATTTTAGGTTCCTGTTGTATACTTAACAAAAAATTAAGTAATGATTTGTGGCTAATTGCTACTCCTTTAGGATTACCTGTTGATCCTGAAGTATAAATAATATAAGCCGTACTTTGTGAAAGAGGATTCTTTAATACATTCTTATTCAAATCAATTACTTCATTCGAAACTGACTCAATATCTATGATTTCCTTGTTTATTCCTACGCTCTGTTTTAGATCTTGAGTAGAAATAATTTGCTGTACTTCGCTGTGATCAATAATATATTCTAGACGGTCTTTAGGAAAGGATGGGTCTAATGGAATATAAGAACTCCCTGATTTTAAAACTCCCAATAAAGTAGCTACAAGATTTGCAGAACGATTCATCAAAACCGCAATTGGAGCCGGCTTCTCTTTATTCATCTTTTTTTGTAAATGAAAAGCAATCGTATCCGAAAACAAGTCCAGTTCTTGATAAGTAAACACTCTTTCCTGATCTTTTAACGCAATCTTATTTGGGTTTTGGCTTACTTGACCTTTAAAAGCATCTAATAATGTCGCTTCTGAATCATAATCAAATTGTGTCATATTGAATTTATCCAGTAACTGCTCTTTTTCTGTTGCTGTAATGTACTCGTAATCTAAAAGTATTTTTTTAGGATTACCGATTACCTCAAAAAGCAATGTTTCAAAGTGTTCTGCAATCCTTTCAATATCTGCCTGATTAAAATAATTAATGTTATAGTCAAAATCAATTTTTACATCTTCAAGCTGATCAAATTCACGAATATAAATAGCCAAAGCAACGCGCTCTGAATGATGTGATAATGGAATTACTTTTGTTTCGGTATTAATAAAATGATCTGCGTAATTCTGCTTTTCATAAGACAATGTAATATTAAATAGTCTTTGACTTTCCTGAAACAAGCCTAATTCTTTAATCAATTTCCCTAAAGGAAATCTTTGATGACGGTAATCCTGACGCAATTGCTGCCTGATATTTTTAATAAGATGTTCAAAATCATCTTCAATATTAAATTGTATGCGCAATGGCGACACTCCCATAAATAATCCCACCGTTTTCTTGAATATAGATTTGCCTCTGTTTAATACTGGAAGCCCAATAGTAAAATCTGTATTTTGGTGCTTTCTTCCAAAATAAAGATATAAGACTCCTAGTATGACATGAAAGGTTGTTGATCCTAAGTCTTTACTTACTTGCTCTAATTGATTGTAAACTGCACGTTTTATTGTAATTTCTTTTCTTTTACTTTGATTGGGTTTGGCTGTGTTTTCTATTTTTTCTAGTAACTGTTCTGGAAGTTCTTTAAATCTATCCTTCCAATAATTCTTGTCATTCTCATAATCTTCAGATGAAAAATAGATTTGATCATCTATAGAAAAATCCTTATATGTATATGGATAACTCGAAGTTACACCTCCAGTTATCGCAATTTCATTGTAGTTTTTAACTAATCGCTGAAACATTAAAGAAGTTCCCCATCCGTCTGTAATAATGTGATGATACACAGAAAATAAATAATGTTGTGTTTCGCTTACTTTTATCAAAATAAACTTGTGCAGTAACTCTTTCGTGTTCAACTTTATGGAAACCTGAAATTTTTGTTGCATGAATTCATTTGCTTCTATATCGACATTCTCACCAAAGGAAAAATCCATATATTCTAAAAACGAATCATGCTTTTCTATTGTATGGATTACAACCTGTTCTCCAGATTGATTTATAATGCTTCTATAAGAATCATGTTGGTTAATCAGTGCTATATAGGCCTGATTTAATACTTCATATGAAATATCTCCATTAATAGAAATCTTTGCTCCTATGTTATAAACAGGATCACCAGGATACATAAGTTGCTCAAAATAAACATCTTGTTGAGGAAGTGTAAGTTTCATTTTAATAAAAATTAAGGATAAGAATCCCCAGCAAACTTCTAATAAATTAAGTTTGTAAGAGTAATCTCCGGTTAAAGAATTTACTTAAATTAGGCCCAAATGTTTTCGATCAATTCTTCTTTGTTAGTAGTTTTTATTTCTTTGACAATAGTACCATAATCGAATTTTATGATTCGATCTGCCAAATGGAAATAGGAATCATCATGGGTTACTGCTATTATTGTCTTGCCTTCATCTTTAAATTTGGGCAAAAGAAATTCATAAAAATACTTTCTAAAATGTGGATCCTGATCAGCAGCCCATTCATCCAAAACCATAACTGGTTTATTCTCCAATAAATTAAATATCAAGGACATTCGCTTACTTTGTCCCTTAGAGAATTTTCTTCTGATAGAAGCATCCTTATCATCTGAGATAATTCGATCCATCTCCATCGTTTTTAATAATTCGATGTATTCTTTATTGTTTTCTAAAGTATAATTATCATAATTCTTGGAGAACAAGTGATTGTCTGTAAATACAGCTGCAATCAAATCCTGTATGTTCACTCCTTTGTTACCACTTAGTTTATTTTCGTCTATAATTATTTCTCCTGCCGTCGGTTTATAGAGTCCGGTAAGTAAATTTATAAATG
Organism: Flavobacterium sp. DSR2-3-3; assembly: GCF_049896585.1. Lineage (NCBI taxonomy): Bacteria > Pseudomonadati > Bacteroidota > Flavobacteriia > Flavobacteriales > Flavobacteriaceae > Flavobacterium > Flavobacterium sp. DSR2-3-3. The sequence continues at coordinate 225,378 of NZ_JAFCUP010000003.1, read as the reverse complement.
TACTTTTGCCTGATCCATTGCCCCCCACTATAAAAATAGTTTCTCCTTTTAGGATATTTAGGTTTATTGGTCCTAATTCAAAAGCAGTATCTTCGTCTTTACTTGGATAAGAAAAACCAACATTGTTAAAATTCAAAGATTCGAAATCATGCAGAGCGACTTTTTTAGATTCCAATTCTTCATCTTCAACTTCAAAATCTTTCATGAAATTTGAAATCCTAGTATTTGCAACAAAAAATCGAGTATAGAGTTGTTGCAGATTAATAATATTATTGATTGGCCCAGATATAAATAAAATAATCACCACATAAGAAATAACATCCTCTCGTGAAAGTAAGCCAAATACTGGCAATACAAATAAAATTACTGCTACAACAAAATACAATCCGTACTGACTAATTAAGTTTATGGACAGGAAAACATAATTTATATTGAAATCCAAATTCATTGCTTCATCCCTGTTTGGTACAATAAATTTGTTCATCAGGTTATCCCTTCTTAAAAAATTAATTTTCAATTCTTTAAAACCTCTTATGACGTCATCCACAGATTTATAATATCCATCATTATATTCCCTTAATTGATTTACTTTTTTAGACATCGTATTCATTACAATAAAATAACAGGCGCCTACCAGAGCAATCAGGGTTATTACTATCAGAGCAGATACTAACGAAAGTGTAAACATATAAATTAGACACAAAACAAGCATGAGCATCGAATTAATGGTATGTGTAACAGTATAGGGCAATAAGGAAAAAGTCCTTAAATCTTCTACAACTGTGTAAAATCGCTGCGATCCGTACTGTTCCAGTTTTAACAATGGCACACTTAGTATCTGTTTAAAAATTTTCTTTTCGTTTTCATAGAGCAAATTGAATGAAAACTTATTAAGTTTTTTTTGAAAGATAACATTGAGCAGATAAGTATACACAAGAATAGAAGTAAATACAATTCCCATATAATCTTTAAGAAAAGCCTTATCCCCAGCCATGACATTATTTATGATATATACTATCGTAAATGTCAATAAGGTATTTGGAATGGCATATAACAGTAAATAAAGAATTTCACTTTTTTTTATTTTTAGCATGGTCATTTACGTTTATGTTAATTTTAGTTTTAATTCGACCCTTTCTTCGTCAATTTGATAAATTCTTTCTTCAATATCTGTCGACTCGATATTGCCTTCAAAAGTTTCAATAATTTTTAACAACAACTTTACTATTTTTACTGCTAAGGACTGTTCTTTCTCAATATTGTGGCTTGCTGACAGCGTTTCATTAAACATAAAATTAAGACTTCCTAAGATATACCTGACCTTCATCGACAGGTTTTCTGAAATTAGGATGTCATTGATGATGATAGGTTGGAGGTCGTCTATATTCTGAATTGTAGTCTTTATACCAAATATATAAACATACCCGCCTGCAACACAATACACTTCTCTTATATTATTATCCATATTTTTTTTAAAATTTTAATTACTAAAGTTTATATGCTAGGAAAGCGGAATTTGCTTTTTAAATTTCCAATAAATTCTTTTTGTTCACTGAAAAAGACTTTTTTAATACTCTTGCTATTTCCTCTGGATGATGATAGATAAAAAAATGATTCCCGTTTAGAACACAGTATTTAAAATCAGAATCTGTAAATTTGCTCCAGTTTTTAATTTCATGGCAAGTCTCTTCTCCAGTTCCCATCATGGCATAAATTGGGGTATTAATTATAATTCCTTTTTCTGAGAAGGAATCCTTTTCAAGACATTCGAAATCAGCGCGTATTATTGGTGCGAAAAAATCATACAATTCATCATCTTTCAGCACTTCTTCGGGGATTCCGCCCAATTCCCTCAATTCTTCTTTAAATTCAGGATCACTTAACAAATAGCGCATAAAATTTTTTTTCTTTTTTATTCCCGGACCAGCGTTTCCTGAAACTATGAGCTGTTCTGGAAAATGGCCCATTTTTTCCAACCGTGAAACCACACTCAATCCTAATGTTGCTCCCATACTATGTCCATATATAACAAAGGGAGCTCCATTTCTTAACTTCACAATTTGATCGCAATAATCATCTATCGCCTCTTCTTTTGACCTGATAAGTTTTTCATCCATTCTTTTGCCTCTTCCCGGTAATTCAAGAGCAATAGACGTGAAATTGTAATCCAATTTCTTTCTAAGAAAATCGAACGAAAATGAACTGCCTCCTGCAAAATGCAAAAGAAATAACTGGTTTTTCATAAAAATCATATTAAATTAATTGCTTCTTTTTCTTTCTTCTTCATTTCCAAAATTCCTTTTTAGAGATTTAATCTTATCATTTCCGAACATATAATTCAGAGAAATCCTAAAATATCTATTGCTTGGATATGAAATGTAATTTTGATGTATACCGTTAACCTCTGAAAACATCTTTCTGACACTGGAGTTAAAAATGTCGAAAATACCGGCAGAAAGATTCAAATTCCTGTATATCGATTTGTATGTAAGAGCAATATCTACAGATGATGCCTGAGAATATTTAAAAAGGTTATCATTATAAGGTGAATTGTACCAAAAATTAACTTCTCCCAGAACTTTTCCATTTTTGTCCAATGTAAAAAGGTTGTTGACAGAACTATAAAATTCCAGACCATTTCTAACCGATGCATTAATATCATTATTTGTCTTATCAGAAACCGAGTAATTAAAGAATATCGTGTTATCTGTTTTCCACCATGAAAAAATTGGTAATTGATAATTTTCGGTTAGAGAAAAACTATAGTTTGTATAAAAATTTTCCTGAGTTACTATTTGCTCCTGTGTTTCCTCATTCAGAATAAAAACAACTCCATAAGCATTGGTCTTTGAAGTAAATGAAATTTTAGTATTTAAATTATCTTTATAAGTATGAGATAATTCAAAGTTATCTATGAAAGCTGGTTGCAAATTAGGATTCCCTTGAGAAGATACACTACTATTAACAAAATAACGCAATGGATTTAACAACGAATAACTAGGTCTTTGGATTCTTTTTCCATAATTAAAACTATAAACATTGTTATCGTTTTTTTGATACGATAAAAATAAAGTTGGAAAAAATTTAAAATATTCATTTCGATTAATCTGATCTAATTTTTTAGATTCTCCCCTGGTTTGAGTATATTCTGTTCTTAATCCAAGCTGAATTTCAATTTTTTGGTTGATTTTTTTATTCCCAGTTCCGTATATTGCCTGAATATTTTCCTGATAATTAAACTGGTCTGAAAGTAAAGGATCAAAAACCGGACTGCCCGTTATAAGGTCTAAATATATATTGTTATTTTCTGTATTAATAAAACTTACTTTAGTACCGTATTGAAAATTCGCAAATTTAGATGGGTGTTCAACATCTATTTTTAAATTATAATTGTCTATAGTTTGATCTACATTTGAGTTATTTGCAAAATCGTTATTCAAAAATTCATTATTTGAATTGTATTTTTTTGATAACAAAAAGCTTTCTACATTTCTGTCGAAATTCAAAGAATCGAAGTTAAAAAGAATCTTTTTTCCAAGTGTATCCAGTTTCTTTTCATAAAATAAATTCACTGAATGATTGTTTTTATTGGCATTTAAATCACCATTAGCCCGCAGATAATAATCAATTTCATCAGCGTTATTAAAAACTCTAGTCTCAATATTGTCTTTTAAATTGGATTTTATAAATGATCCTGAATACTGAATTCCTAACTTATCTTTCTCTGTAATAGCATAATCAAATAAAAATCTTGTAGAAAGGTTGTTCTCATTCTGTGTTTGAATAGTTTTTAACTTAAGAGGAGAATCTGTAAAATAGATTTCCATACGCTGATCGATGTATGTATCACCAAAATCATATCCTGTGCTCAGGGACAAATTGACTTTATCCTTTCTATAACTAAAATTATTATTGATAGACTGTTTCCCAAGTCTCGCCTGGATTTTTGTCCAGGAAATATTGTCACTCCATGAATTCTTTTTTAATCTTTTAAAAATGATATTAACAATCCCGCTATTTCCCTCTGCTTCATATTTAGAAGATGGATTCGAAATTATTTCAACTTCCTTAATATCTGTCGCAGATAGGGTCTTTAAGAAATTTTTTAAATCCTCCCCTGTCAGCTCCACCATTTTTCCTTCGACCATTATTCTAACACCACTTTTACCTAACATCGTAATTTCATCATTTTTCAAAGTCAAGCCTGGAGTTCTCTTTAAAGCATCAAATCCATTACCTGTACTTGCAATTGGACTGTTTTGTACAGAAAAAACAGTTTTATCTAGTTTTCTTTTTATTAGTTTAGCTGAGCTTTTAACCACTACTTCTCCCAATATATTTGCTTTCTTTTCCAAAACAATCCCATTCAGTTCTGTGTCACTTTCTACTGTAAATTCTTTTACATAAGACTCATAATTTGGATGGTTAGCTGTTAATATGTAAGTACCTTTGGAAATTACAAACTCAAAAAAACCATCTTGACCTGTAGTCAATTTTTTAACAATTTGATTGTTATTATCTGACAAAACGATATTTACATTAGCTACCAAACCAGCCTCATCTTTTATGGCTCCATTTATCTTTATTTGAGAAAAAGAATAAAATGGCATTATAATTATAAATATTAATAGTATATTTTTCATCTTATATTTTATTAAGCTTCTCCATAATTGCTATTATACAATGTAACCGGTGAACCTTTGTTAATTTTGCTTTTAGTTAACAGTATCGATTTGTAAAAAGTAGTCCATGCCGTTTCTGTTTAAAAAAACAGCATGGATCTTAATTACCGTAATAGGCCTTTAATAAGTTATAAAGTATTGATTTCGGACTTCTGATTAATTTCAAGCCCTTCTAATAAATCTTGTATAAAGCTGCATAAAGAAATTAAATCTCTCTTTTTTTCATAAATGTCTTTTGGACATATTAATTTTAAGTAAACTCCGTCTTGATAGATTTCACACTCCAGATTGATTCCATAAAAATCTAAGAATTTTTCATCATAAATTTCTCTATCATTAACACCTTTCTTTGAATTTATAAAACCATCTCTTATGAATAAATTTAGATAGCCGCTCATATTTTCATCTATATCATATCCGGTAGATTTCATTATATCTTCTCTTATAATTTCATACGGTATTCTTTGGTAGGTTCTATTTTCAAGATACTTGATATAGGTTTCTAAAATTGATGGCAAATCCAATAAAGAATTATCTTTTTTATATGCAATTGGCAAAGCATTATCAGTAACTCCTAATACTTGATTTACATCCATTCCTTCTATTTCCTGTTCTCTTCCGTTTACTAAAAAACTATAGAGCATTTTTTTATCCATATTGACAGTATTCAATATCATCTCGTAAAAACCAATGAAAAAAGCACTTAATGGAAGGTTATTCTTTTTGGCTGCTTTTTTAATACTTATAAATCTATCATCCGAGATAACTGTTTCCTGTATAACGTTTATAGTTTCTTCATTTTGATTGATTTCACTACTATATAAGGTGGTATTTTGCAATGCAACTTTCCAGTATTCCCTTTCTGTTAGCCCTTCATCAGACAACAAAAATTCTTTCTTCTTAATTATAAAATCAAATGGATGGCAATAATAATTATTTAGTCTTCCGTCTCCTTGAAAATAATTACAAAGCTCTGAATAAACTCTGTTTACTGAATACTGATCTAAAAGTGAATGATGTATCTTTAAAGTTATACTTGCATTATTACTAAATTCGCCTTCTTGTAAAACCAAGCATCTAATAAGCCCTTCATTTATTAGATCGTAAGGTCTTCCTAAAAATTCATTCTCTATTTTTAAAATCTGTTTCTCATCTATTAAAGAAATATCCTGAATTAATATCTCCAATTCCACGTCATTAGGATTAATATATCTTTGATAGATTTTATTATCAATCGTTTCGAGTTTCATAGATAAAGCAGGGATACCTAAAAGGAACTCTCTAAAATCGTTTTCAAAAGAATTTCTATTAAAATTAGACATCGTTTCTTTTATGGTAACACAAGCGTATTGTGATTTATAAAATCTCAATTGATTTGGAGATAATTCCATTAAATCACCAAATGACCATTCAGTATCTATTTTTTTGTATGGTAAAACAGTCGCGGTTTGTTTTTTATCTCCCGATTTTAAAGCAAGCGTTTCAATTAAATATTCTAAGTTTTTTTCAAAAGAATAAAGAAGTCTTGCGATTGTTTTCTCAGAAAATTTCTCGGTTGAATATCCTATTGTCATGCTCAATGAACCAGAAACCAGCATTCCGGACACGTCCAGTAAATTTGTACTTCCTGTATTGGCAACATCTACTGAAGAACCTATACTTTCAGATGCAAATTCAAACATAACTTCATCACCTGATCCTCCGGCATTTGCACCAAAATCTCCTAGGTAATTGAATTGAATACTTGGAACTAATACCTGCTCAAATCGTTTATCTAAATAATTTAAAATACCGTAACCAATCCCTTTGTTAGGAATTTTGCGCAATGCATTTTTTACAGCTACAAGTTCAAATACATCCTGATTCGAAATATCCAGTACAAAAGGATATACACTTGTAAACCACCCCAGGGTTCTTCCTATATCAACTCCGTCAATAATTTCTTCTCTGCCGTGTCCCTCCATTTTTATAACGCTCTTGTCAACTCCAAAAACTTCTTTGATAGCCAAGCCTAATCCTGTTAATAAAATATCGTTTATCTCTGTATTATATACATCATGAACCTGAGTCTGCAGCTTTTCGGTTATCGCTTTATCTAATATAAAACGATTTCTTTTATCAATAAGTGAAGCTTTAGTTGTTTTAGTATGATCAGATGGTAATAAAGGAATTGACTCTCTACTAATTTTTTCCCAATATTGTCTCTCCAATTGCATTTTCTCACCTTTTGCATAATCATTCTGCAAGTCAGCCCATCGTTTAAATGAATCTGTTTTTAATGGCAGTTTAGGTTCATTTTCTGCTTTAAAGGAAATATATAAGTTGGATAAATCTTCTAACAAAATACGCCACGATACGCCATCAATTACTAAATGGTGAATGATTAAGGCTAATCGGTCTCCATCTGACATTCTAAAATGTCCTACATGAAATAAATCTCCTGAACTAATATCAAATGATGATTGCAACTCATTTCCAAGCGTATTTAAAGCTGTTAATTCATCGGCTTCTTCTGTCAAATCATAAAAATCAATTTTATAATGAATTCCGGATGTGTCTTTATTATACTGCGTCCATCTATTGTCAATGTGTTTATATACCATTCTCAATGCATCATGATGTGTCACTAAGGAATCAATAGCATTTTTTAATACTGATGAATCCAGAGCTTCTTTGCTTTTTAACAATACAGACTGATTGTAATGATTTTTATTTGGTATTGTTTCACTCTCAAAAAAGTAATGCTGAATAGGTGTTAATATAACTTCGCCTTCAACTTCTTCTTGGTCTATCGCTATGGTATTTATTTCAACCAGTTTGGCTAAATTTTCTAATACCGGCTGACGTAATATTTGTTCGACTTTTATTACATATCCCTGTTGTTTTAAACGAGAAATCAACAATATAGATTTTATCGAATCTCCTCCTAAATTAAAAAAGCTGTCTTTTACTCCTATTTTATCATATTTTAAGACTTCAGACCATACTGCTGCCAAAACTTTTTCTTCTACAGTTCTTGGAGCAATATATTCTTCTTTTATTAAATCATTTTCAACAACATCCGGAAGTAATTTTCTATCTACTTTTGCACTTGTTGATAAAGGAATTGTTTCTAATTGCACGTAATACTTAGGTATCATATAGTCCGGCAATACCTTACTTAAACCAGCTTGCAATTCTTTTTTATCTAATTCAGCATCAGCAACATAATAAGCAACTAAATATTTATCTCCATCGCTTTCCTTAACGATTACTACAGATTGATTCACGCCATCCTGCAAAGAAAGATTTTTTTCTATTTCTTCTAATTCAATGCGATAACCTCTTATTTTTACCTGCTCGTCTATTCTTCCTGTATATTCAATAGTACCATCTGGCAGCCATCTTCCTAAATCTCCTGTTTTATACATTAATTCGCCATCTTTATAGCTATTAGGTATAAATTTTTCTGCTGTTAATTCCGGACGATTCAAATATCCTTTTGCCAATCCTGCACCTGATATATGCATTTCTCCAATAACTCCTTCCGGTAATAAATTACAATACTGATCCAGAATATAAATTTCAGTATTCGCTACCGGACCACCAATTGGTATAATTTCAGATGTTAATTGAGTGTCTTTTTCTATTTTAAAGATTGTTCCTATAATAGATACTTCTGTTGGTCCATAAGCATTGTAATAGGTTCCATATTGTAAAAATTCTGAAACTTTGTCATATACAGCAGACTCTCCTCCTGTTATTAGGGCCTTAAATCCTTTTAAGCACTGAACATCTAACATTTTTAAAAATGCCGGAGGTAAAATAGCAATATCAACCTCATTGTCGGCTATGTATTTCTCAAACAGTCTTAGATCTTTTCGTGTTTTTTCATTCAAAATATACAACGAATATCCTCCTAAAAGTGAAATGAAAATTTCATAAACTGAAGCATCAAATGAGTAGGAAGAAAATTGCAGCCATTTTGAAGCACCGTGCACTTTAAAAAGTTCTACTTGAGAAACTATCGAATTCATGATACCGCCATGCTTAATCATTACTCCTTTAGGGTTTCCTGTTGATCCTGAAGTGTAAATAACATAGGCAAGATCAGTTGGCAGCAACTCTGAATTTTGATAACCGGTAAGCTTAGGATTAAAATCTAACTCTACATCTATTGAAAAAATATCTCCCTCATAAAAATCCAGATCAAAAATAAAGGTAGTTTCAGTAATCAGCAGTTTTAAATCAGCATCCTGAGCGATATAAAGTTTTCTGTTACCTGGCAATTCAGTATCAATTGGTACATAAACACCTCCTGCTTTTAAGATACCCAAAATAGAAATAACAGACAATTCGCTTCTGGTTAAATGAACTCCGACAAAATCATTTTTTTTGATATCAAAATTATTCTGTAAAGTCTGCGCAAGGGAATTTGATAACAAATCTAATTCTCTGTATGTTAACTTTTTCTCATCAAAGAAAACTGCAATACTATCCGGTGTTTTCTCCACTTTTTCAGAGAACAATTGAACCATTGTTTTTTCAGTTGGATAATCAGCTTTTGAAAGATTGAAATCATGTAGTAATTTTTGATTTTCTTCTTCTGATAAAAAACTAATATCCTTAATTAAAGTATCAGGAGAATTTGAAATTTCAGACAAAATACTACTGTAATGAGCCATGAATCTTTTTATCATTTCAGGTTCATAAACATCTGTATTAAAATTCATTGAGAAAGAAACATAGTCATCCACTTCCTCAAAATGAAATTCAATATCATGCTTACATTTTCCTTTTCCTAAACTTTTAATTGCACCGTATTCTACTTCTGTATTTTTAACCTGCTCTTTTAAATGGCTATCATGAAATGTAAATGAGATATCATAAACAGGTGTTCTGCCCGGATCATGATTTAATTTTAAATCGCTAACCATTGCATCAAACGGATAATCCTGATGTTTAAAAGATGATAATGTATTTTTTTTCAATTCCTTAAAAAAGCCAACAAAACTAGTTTCCGGATCTAAATTATTGCGCAGCACTAATGTTTTGATATAGAACCCAATTTGATTTTCGAGTTCATAATCTTGTCTGTTAGCCATTGGAAAACCAATTGTTATATTTTTTTCATTTGTATATTTATATAAAAGGATTTTTAAAACAGAGAGTAATCCCATGAACAAACTGCCTTCTTCATTTTGAATTATTCCTTTTAATTTTTTTACACTTTTTGCTGCTATATTGGTTTGAAAATGGTCCCCATTATAGGTTTTAAATTTTGGCCTTTTTTTAGTTGACGGTAAATTGAGAACCGTCAACTCATCAGATAAATTCTTTTTCCAGAACTCTCTGTGTTCGTCCATTTCATTGCTCACTAATAAAGCATTTTCCCAAACAGAGTAATCTTTGTATTGAATTTGCAATTCAGGCAAACCTGTCGCAGTATCTGTAAGGTAAGTTTGATAATAGTCAAGAACTTCTTTTTCTAATATACCCATTGACCATTCGTCACTGATGATATGATGCATGTTGTAATAAAAAAAGTATTTTTCATCTGAGATTTGCAAAAGAGCAACTCTCAACAATGGTCCGTTAACCAGATCAAATGGCTTAAATGAATCTGCTTTTAAATAATCTGTAATTTTAGAGTGACTATTACAATCATTCCTAAAATCTTTATAATCAACTTTAAAATTCAGGCTTTTTGAGTCTAAAACAACTTGTTTTAACACGCCGTCTTCTTCTTCCTTAAAAACGGTTCTTAATATTTCGTGTCTCTCTATAACTGAATCTATTGCTTTAAATAGATTTAATTTATCTTTTACTCCATCTAAAATTTTAGACGATGGCATATTAAATGAAATTGACGCCTCTTCATTTTGACAAACAATCCACAGCCTTCTTTGTGCTGAAGAGACTGCGTAACTATCTGATAGCTGAACTTTTTCTATTTTACTACGAGATTCTTTAGTTAAAGATTTTAGAAAAAGAATGATTTCTTCTTTATTATTCTTTATTTCATGAATCATTTCAGAGGGAATTTTACCCTGATCAGCGACAACCTCAATATTACCTTCATTATTTAATTTTAGATATATGTGTTGTTCCTTTAATTTATTAAGCAGATTATTTATATGATTTTTCACGATAAACTTGTTTTAAGGTTAATTTTTAAGGTTAATTTTAAAAAGCATATTCTACTTTTCCGCTATACTCAATGGTTTTTTCTCCAAACAACCTTTCAGCATCAATTCCCCTTTTTATACATTCGTTAACTAGTATATTAGATTCGATAATAGGTCTGGACTCATCTGTATATTTAATTGAACTAATAAATACCAGCCATGGCTCTAATCCCATTGCGTAAACAAATACATTTCGAGGATTAAAAATATCAACAAGCGATAGTCCCTGGTCACTATCACATCCGGCTAATCTTCGTGATAAATCTTTGTCGCGATCTAATTTCTCAGGCATTAAAGGTCCGTAAAGCCATGAAAGAGGAGCTCCTTCGCATTCCATACCTAAAAATAAAACATCAACATCTCCTATAACATCATGAACTCTTTGATATATTTTAGACTCAATATTGCACGAATCAGCTGTAAATAAAATTTTCAAATCATTATGCAATGCAATATGATAACACAGCTTACTTCTAATATCAATATCTGAATGCTCTCCTAAAAACGGAAGTCCTGTAATGGCACAACCTTCCATCTCAATGTTTTCCATTTCGTCTAACTGGATAACATTATTAAACCCAATAGCGTTGAACATCATTTTTATACTTGGATCCTGTAAATTTCCTTTTCCGTTACTTGGCACGATGATATGCTTAATTCTATGTCTTAATTGCAATAATGTTTCAAGTAAAATATGATCCTGATGGTTGTGCGTTATTAACACATAATCAATTTGTTCCGGCAAATCACTAATGGTATACCTGTTGACTTCTTTTTCATAACCGTCATAGCTGATAACAGGATCAACCAGAATAGAAATTTCATTTGTTTCCACTAAAACACATGCATGTCCAAAATATCTTGTTCTAACGCCAGTACCATCATATTTTTTAAACTTAGGCGGCGCTTCTTTTGTGAAAAATTGCTGAAACAATCCTTCCTGTTCAGTACTTATGCCTAAAAGATTTTTTATGGTATCATAATCATTGGGCGTCTCTTTCATTTTAAAGAGTTCATCGATAACACTTGATCTGAATGGTATGTCTAAATGAATCAAATTATCATCATTTAATCTTGGCGTACTTAGAACGAAAGAGCGTGAATCATCAGCCTCAACTAATTGTAATGAAATAGATTGAGCCGTTTCATCGTAATATTTACTTTTATACAATAAATATTCAAAAAACCTGAAATTTGCGTTATTGTTCAAGTCATAATACAACTCAACAAAACCTTTTAGAACATGAGGAACTTTAGCGTATAACTCGTTTAGGGAATATCCTTTTGCTTCTCTTTTTAATATGCCGTTCAGCTCAATAATTGCTTCTCTTAACTCCAGTAAATCTGCTCTTTTTGCTAAAGTTTCTTCATATAAAAACTTTATTTCGTCAACTCTTTTCCCCTTATAATCTATAAATGGACCTCCTAACATTTTAGGATTTTCAACGGCTGCAGCATGTACATTAGGATTCTTTATATAGGATTCCATAATTTTTAAATGCCTGTCTTTTATATTCATTGCCGCAGTTGCAGGTGATATAACGTGTGACCATGCGTACCATTTATCAACTAATGATTCAATTGCTACATTTAATTTCAAGTAATATTCATTTTTATTAAGTTCCATTTTAATTCGATTTTATAGTTTATGTTAAATAATTATTTTATCAGATATGTTTTCCTCGTTCAACTGGTGTTCGTACCATGTTTTATTTGATATTTCCTGAGCAATAGCTTTAATTGTAGGGTTGTAAAAAAACACTTCCAGATCTATTTTTGCATCTAGCATTTTATTAATTCCTCCAATTATCATCATTGCCTTAATACTATTTCCGCCTAAAGCGAAAAAGTTATCATTGACCCCAATTTTGTCAATATCTAAAACCCTGTTCCAGATTTCAAATACCCTCAATTCTTCCGAAGTACCTGGAGCTACGTATTCTTCTCTTATTATGTCATATTCTTCAACATCAGGAAGAGATTTTCTATCTACTTTGTCGTTTGTTGTTAAAGGAATAGAGTCTAATTGCACATAATAACTAGGTATCATGTAATCTGGTAATATTTTACTCAGGTTTGCCGGCAATTCTCTTTTATCCAATTCAACTTCAGAAACATAATAGGCTACTAAATATTTTTCGCCTTTAATTTCTTTGACAATTACAACAGATTGCTTAACTCCTTCTTGTGAAGAAAGATGCTTTTCGATTTCTCCTAATTCTATTCTGAATCCACGAATCTTTACTTGTCCGTCTACCCTTCCAATAAATTGAATATTACCATCCGGTAACCAACGAGCGAGATCGCCTGTTTTATACATTTTTTGACCTGACAGAAATGGATTTTCAATAAATTTTTCATTCGTTAAAGCAATATTGTTCCAATATCCTGTAGAGATTCCGTCACCGGAAATACACAGTTCTCCAATTACGCCAATAGGCTGAACATTTAATTCATTATTTAAAATGTATACCTGAACATTTGAAATTGGTTTACCTATCGGAATGTTTTTATTGAATTTTGACTGACAATCATAATAAGTAGCTACTACTGTATTTTCGGTAGGACCATAATTGTTGTAAATCTTCAGATCACTTTCTTTTGAATAAACTAAAGCTTCTCCTCCTGTCAATAATTTGGTTTCTAATCCATATACATTTTCTTCTATTAAATCCTGACAAATTTTTGACGGAATATAAGAGTGCGTTATCTGGTTCGTTTTCAAAAATGCAATCAGGTTGTCGAGCTGAAATCTCACCTCATCCTTTTGAATAGGAAACAATGCAGCACCAGAAATGAGGTAAGGGAAAATTTCCCAAACAGAAGCATCAAAAGCCACTCCTGCAAACAAAGTACCTCGACTTTGAGCACTAACCTCATACACATCGTTATGCCAGAAACATAAATTAACCAAGCTTTTGTTAGTAATCATTACGCCTTTTGGAACGCCTGTAGAGCCCGAAGTGTAAATTACATACGCTAAGTCTTCACTTGATCTTTCAATAGTTGGCACTTGTGTTGGCAAAGTTTCTTTTGCGTTATTGAAATCACTTATAAATTGCTCGTCTATTATCAGTCTGGCTTTTGTTTCGTCAAGAATAGTATTGATTCTGTTTTCCGGATAATTAATATCTACAGGAACATAAGCTGCTCCGGTTTTTAATACTGCCAAGATGGATACAATCAAATATTCGCTTCTTTCCAGTTTGATTGCTACTAATTCTCCTCTTTCTATTTGCAGATTCGTAAGAAGGAAATTGGACATTTTGCCTACCAAATCATCCAATTTCCTATACGTTAGGTTACAGTCGTTAAAAGATATCGCAATATTATCAGGAGTTTCTTTAACCTGTTCTTCAAATAATTCTATTATTGTTTTATCCTTTGGAAATTCAAGTCCGGTATCATTAAAATCAAATAATATCTTTTGCTTTTCCTCTTCTGTCACATAGTCGATTTCTCCTAATTTTACTTCATCATCTTTAGTAAATTGCTCTACTATTTTTAAAAAATGATGCGAAAGAGTTTCTATAGATTCTTCATCAAAAACCCCTGAATTGTAACTAAAATCAACCTTTAATTCAACATTAGATGGATTTACAATTATTGTAAAATCGTAATTTGTCTGTTCAAAAGTTTTTACCTCCTCTACGCTTATCCTTTGTTTATCCTGTTCTTCAACACTATTTTCATTAGCTTCTTTAACAAAATAATTTTCGAATACCATTAAATTTTTTATCATTTCTCCTCCTAATGTACTTTGAGACTGAACGTCGGATAAATTCATGTAATGATGTGAAACACTTTTTATTGCTTCAGATTGAATTTGTTTCAATAATGATTTTGGCGTATCATCATTTATGTATTGCAGCCTTACCGGTATGGTATTTATAAATAAACCTACCATATCTTCAACTCCTGATAATTCACCAGGGCGACCTGAAACCACTGATCCAAAAACTACATCTTGCGTATTATTATATCTTGACAATAAATAACCCCATGCACCTTGCATAAACGTATTAGGGGTTATACCAATTTCTTGACATAATTGCGTAACTTTTTGATATAGTTCGTCTTTTATTTCAAAATTCCAATGTTTAACTTCGAATTTTGTTGATTGTTCTTTCTTTAAAGGAATATCTATAATTGTTTCCAGTCCATCTAAATAATTTTTCCAGTACTCTAATGATTCTTCTTTATCTACTTTTGACAACCATTTTATGTACTCAGAATATTTTATTGGGTTAGGGAGATTGATTAACTTATCTGTAGAAATAGATTGCAGGATATTTCCAAAATCATTAATCAAAATACTCATACACCAGCCATCCATCAAAATATGATGATGACTCCACATAAATATATATTGGCCAGCTTCCAGTTCTAAAACTTTCAATCTCATCAAAGATGGTTCTTCAAAATCAAATCCGATTTCTCTATCTTCTGTCTTCTTTCTTTCTATCCAATCTTCAATAGTCTCATTTTCATTTTTTGTTATTTTTTCATATGAGAAATTGCCTTCTACAGATTTGTATACAACTTGTAATGGTAATTCTGATAAATTATTTCTAAAGGCTGTTCTCAAAACAGAATATCTGGAAATTAATTCATTAAAAGCCTTTTTAACAGATTCAATAGACAAACCTTCTGCATTCAAACTATAAGACATTTGCTCAAAATACATGTGGCTGGAATTATCTATTAACCAATGATAATACAAACCTTGCTGAAGCGGAGATAACTCATAAATATCTTCAACATTATTATCTTTATTTATTTGAAGTAATTCTTCAAAAGATAAATTCCTATAAGTTAGATCTGAAGGGGATAACTGAGATTGTTTTATCTCTGAAACCTCTGTAATAAGTTCCCTCAGTTTATTTTCATAAACATACATTAGTTTATCTATGGTTTCTTTTGAATATTTTTCACCGGAATAACCTATCGAAATATTCAACTCTCCTGCGACCATCATACCTGAAATATCAAGTAAAATAGTGCTCTGCGAATTATTGACATCTACAGAAGATCCCATGTTTTCTGAAGTAAATTCGAATATGCCTTCATCTCCTGATCCTCCTGCATTTGAGCCAAAATCTCCCAGATAATTGAATTGGATGCTTGGAACTAAAGAAGACTCAAACGGTGTGTCCAGATAATTTAAAATACCGTAACCAATACCTTTATTTGGAATTTTACGTAAAGATTCCTTTACCGAAACTAATGCATGATCTCCTGAAACATCTAGGATAAACGGATAAATACTTGTAAACCAGCCCACGGTACGGCCAATATCAACTCCGTCAATGATTTCCTCACGACCATGACCTTCCATTTTTACGGCAGTTTTGCTAACATCAAAAACTTCCTGAATTGCTAACCCTAATCCTGTCAATAAAACATCATTTATCTCTGTATTATAGATATTATGAACCTGAGTTTGTAATTTGTCTGTTAACGTTTTATCTAATAGAAAACCACTTCTTTTATCTATTGTTACGGTTGTTGATTCTGGATTATAATCTGAAGATAATTGCGGAATTGACTCTTTCGAAATTTCTTCCCAATACCCTCTTTCTGCCTGCATTTCTTTCCCTTTTGCAAAATCTTTCTGTAAGGAAGCCCATCGTTTAAATGAATCTGTTTTTGCCGGTAATTTAGCTTCGTTTTCTGATTTATAGGAAGAATATAAGTTTGATAAATCCTCTAATAAAATACGCCACGACACGCCATCAATAACTAAATGGTGAATGATTAATACCAGACGATCTCCATCAGACATTCTAAAATGTCCTACATGAAATAAATCTCCTGAACCAATATCAAATGTTGACTGTAACTCATTCCCTATTGTATTTAAAGCTGTTAATTCATCAGCGTCTTCTGTTAAATCATAAAAATTAATTTTATAATGAATTCCTGAAGTGTTTTTATTAAACTGACTCCATCTGTTATCGATATGTTTATAGACCATTCTCAATGCATCATGATGCGTCACTAACGAATCAATAGAACTATTTAATACTGACGGTTCAAGTGCTTCTTTGCTTTTTAATATTACCGCCTGGTTGTAATAATTCTTATTTGGTATTGTTTCGCTCTCAAAAAAGTAACGTTGAATTGGAGTTAATGCAGCTTCACCTTCTACTTCTTTCTGGTCAATAACATTTGTAGTTACTACAATAAATCTGGCAAGATCTTCTAATACAGGATTTCTCAATATTTGATCAATCTTCAATGTATAGCCAAGTTGTCTTAGACGAGAAATTATAAGTATGGATTTTATAGAGTCTCCTCCTAAATTATAAAAACTGTCTTTGACCCCAATTTTTTCATACTTCAATATATCTGACCATACTGAGGCTAATACTTTTTCCTCTTCACTACGCGGCGCAACATATTCTGTTTTTATTAAATCATTTTCTTCAACATTTGGAAGTAATTTTCTATCGACTTTACCATTTCCTGTTAACGGAATTGCATCCATTGCAACAAAGAAATTCGGAACCATGTAATCCGGTAAACGCTGTTGTAAATAATGACGAAGTGATGATTTATCAACATCAACATCAGACACATAATAAGCAACCAGATATTCATTGCCATTTACGTCACAAACATCTACTACAAACTGTTTTATTTCAGAGGAATAACTTAACAAAACGGTTTCTATTTCTCCAAGTTCGATACGATGACCTCTAATTTTTACCTGATTATCTTTTCTGCCAATATATTCTATGTTTCCATCTGGCAGCCATCTTCCAAGATCTCCTGTTTTATAAAGTCTGCCTTCTGTTTTAAACGGATTCGATATAAACTTTTCCTCAGTTAAATCCGGACGATTCAAATATCCTCTTGCCAAACCTGAACCTCCTACGTGAATTTCACCAATAACTCCTACCGGAACTATATTTTTAAATTCATCTAAAATCAAACAACTCAGTGTTGGTATAGGTTTACCGATATTTGATTGCCCTAAATCTATTTCATTCTTTCCTATTTCCTTGTATGTAACGTGAACCGTAGTTTCTGTAATACCATACATGTTTATCAATTTTGGTTCGGGATATTTATTGAACCAACTTGACAACATAACAGGATTTAAAGCTTCTCCTCCAAAAATTACATACCTTAATTTAACATCTCGTTTTTGGCAAAGTTTATCACATTCTATAAAATTATAAAATGCAGGAGGAGTCTGGTTTAATACCGTTACAGATTCATTATATACTAATTCTAAAAATTCCGGAGTATTTTGGGCTAATGCTTTTGGGATTACTATTAATTTACCTCCATAAAGCAATGCACCATAAATTTCCCATACAGAAAAATCAAAACTATAGGAATGGAACATTGTCCAAACATCATTTTCATTAAAATCAAACAAAGGTTTATCTGTAAAAAATAATCGAACAACATTTTTATGTTCTAATAATGATCCTTTAGGATTACCTGTTGTACCTGATGTATATATTACATAAGCTAAATTATCAGGACTGATTTTTTTATTGACATTAACGTTTAGGTAATTATTTTTTTCTGAATAAAAGTTTTCTAATTCATTTTCATCAATTATAACTTTACAATTGCTATCCTTTTCAATATATTCTTTTCTGCTTTCAGGATAACTTGGATCTATAGGCACATAAGCTCCTCCAGACTTTAAAACACCTAAAATAGAAACAATTAATTGCTCACTTCTTTCTAACTTTATTCCCAATAAATCATCAGGTTGAATATCATATTTATCTGCCAGATAATTTCCTAATTGATTTGCTTGCTCGTTAAGTTCTCTGTATGTTAATTTTTTACCTTCAAAAACAAGAGCAATATTATCAGGAGTTTTCAAAACCTGCTCTTCAAATAAATCTACGATCGTTTTATACTCAGGGTATTCAACTTTATCATCATTAAAATCAAATAATATCAGGTTTTTTTCTTCCTCTGATAAATAATCAGCGGCTTGAATCTCTTTCTCCGGTTCATCTATCAGTATTGAAAGTAATCTTTCAAAATGAACAAATATTTTTTCTATAAAAATTTTATCGTAGATATCTGTATTATATTCAATACCAAATAACAAACTCTCCGTTTCCATAAAGGCAAAGATCAAATCAAATTGAGCTTTTTTATGAATTACTTCCTGCTCATTAATTTCAAGTCCAATCAATTTATCATTGTTAGAAGTATTTAGTTTCGACTGGCTTTGCAAAACGACCATAATATCAAACAAAGCTGATCTGCTGCTATCTCGTTTTAATTCAAGTTTGTCTACCAATTCATCAAACGGATAACCCTGATGCTCATAACCACTCAGGATTACTTCTTTTTGATGGCTTAATAAATCTAAGAAATTGAAATCTTTGTATATTTGTGTACGGAAAGCCAATGTATTAATGTAAATTCCAATTTGATTTTCTAAATCAGAATGTTCTCTTCCGGCAATTGGAGAGCCTATAATAATATCCTGTTGTCCTGTATATCGGTTTAATAAAGCATTCACACCAGACATTAATGTCATAAATAAAGTGACATCATTTTTTTGAGAAAAAGCGGTTAGTTTTTCTGCAAATTCTTTGGAGAATTCATAACTAAGGTATTTTCCATTATAAGTCTTCACCAACGGACGTTTGTTAAATCCTGGTAATTCCATTACAGGAAGTGAACCTGAGAATTGATTTAACCAATACGTTTCTGATGTTTTATAATGTTGCTGTTGCGCTTCCTGGCTTAACCATCCTGCATAATCTTTATACTGGATTCTAAGTTCCGGTAAGTTTACTTCTTCTGACTGAACCAAAGAATTATAAATTGTTACCATTTCTCTATACAAAACTACAGATGACCAGCCATCTCCAATTATATGGTGCATTGTCATGAAGAAAACATATTCCTGATCTCCTGATTTTATCACCGAAACACGAAGTAATGGTGCTTTTTCTAAATTGAATGAAATCGCGTTTTCTTTTACCAGATAAGCTTCTATAGCTGTTTCTTTATCAGTATTTAAACTGAAATCATTATAGTTAAGGCTAAAATCCAAATCATCCATTGAAGTGATAAACTGACGTGCCTGACCGTTTTCATCCAATTTAAAAGAAGTTCTCAAAGCTTCATGTCTGTTGATTAAGAAACTGAAAGATTCTTCTAATTTTAATACATCTAATTCTCCTTTGAATTTAAGAGGCATCGATAGATTATAGGCTAACGCTGCATCTCCAACCTGACTCAATACCCAAAATCTACGTTGTGAAGCCGTTAAAGGATAAGAATTTTGTAATGCTAATTTTTCAATTGGAATGTATTGTGCTTCTTTTAATTGATTGGACAAGGATAAAATAGTTGGATTTTCAAAGAATGTTTTTACCGAAGTATTTAAACCTAATTCTTTTTTAA
Organism: Flavobacterium sp. DSR2-3-3; assembly: GCF_049896585.1. NCBI lineage: Bacteria > Pseudomonadati > Bacteroidota > Flavobacteriia > Flavobacteriales > Flavobacteriaceae > Flavobacterium > Flavobacterium sp. DSR2-3-3. Next base: position 205,130 of record NZ_JAFCUP010000003.1, on the reverse strand, counting down.
TCCTGTTAATGGTTCTAACTGCTAACAAACTATGACCTCCTAATTCGAAGAAATTATCTGTTGTTCCTATCTTGTCAACTTTTAATACTTCCTGCCAGATAACAGCCAATTTTTCTTCGGTCTCATTTTGTGGTGCAACATATTCTTTTGTCGCTAAGTCTTCTAATGTGACAGTTGGAAGTTGGTTTTTGTCAATTTTACCATTTTTAGTTAATGGAAAACTTGACATATGAATGAATGCCGATGGAATCATATATTTTGGAAGCTTTTTTAAAAGTTGCTCTTCCATAAAAGCTTTATTAATTTCAGAATCAGAAACATAATATAAAACGATCATTTGCTTATCTGTATGAGCAATCGCTTTAACACTCTTAACTCCTTTAACCTCAGCAGTAATATTTTCTATCGCATCTAATTCAATTCTATGTCCCAGTATTTTAACCTGATTGTCATTTCTGCCTATGAATTCCATAGTTCCGTTGGGCATATATCTTCCCAAGTCGCCTGTTTTATATATTCTTTCCTGTTTTGTGATTCCTTCTATCGGACCTTTCAGAAAAGCTTCTTTTGTACGTTTTTCATCATTAAAATAACCTCTTCCTACGCAAGGACTTGCCAGATAGATTTCTCCCTTAACTCCAACAGGAACTCTTTTTCTGTTTCCATCCAGAATATGAACTTCAAAATTTTGTATTGGTTGTTTCATTACCGGAACAGAATAGCTTTTAGGAACATCGTGCATAATAAAATGCGACATATCATCTGAAACTTCTGTAGCTCCATAAGTATTTACAATCGGTATATTTGCATAGGCATCCAACCACCTTTTAACCATCCCTTTGGTTAAGGTCTCAGCATTTAAGATCAATATATCCAGAGTCAATGCTACTTTTTCGTCTTCACCTTCTATATAATTTAGCATTTCCAGTAAATAGGAAGGTACTAGTTCTAACAGTGTAACTTTATTTTCAGCAATACAGGTTACAAATTCATTTATCTCCAGAATTGTATTTTCATCGTATATTATACTGGTACCACCAGCTACTAATGGTGCAAAAAATTGCCAGACTGAGATGTCAAAAGTATGAGGTGCATTTTGAGCAACCACACTGTCCTGGTTTATACCCATTTCTGTAATTTTAGCCAAAATATGATTTAACATTCCATAATGTTCAATCATGGCACCTTTTGGTTTACCGGTAGATCCGCTGGTATAAATTACATACGCAAGATCCTCTGCTCCAATGATTACACTTAAAGGAAGGTCTGATAAATCTTTTATGAACTGATCAATAGCATTTAAATCAATTACCGGAATTTCAATAGATAATCCTCTTAATTGCTTTACAACGTTAGCATCATCTGTAATTACGGCTTTCAGGTTTGAATTCTCAATAATATGCTGAAGTGCATCATCACCCAGATTTGTTGCAACTGGTACATAAGCGCTTCCGGTTTTCCAGACAGAAAAGATTCCGCTAACCATATTGATAGATCTGGACAACATTATACCAAAAAGATCGTCTTCGCCGGCTGAAAACTCATTTTGAATATATCGCGCCAGTTTATTGGTCTGTTGATCTAATTGTTTGTATGTAATTGTTTGGTTATTGTTGGAAATTGCAATTTTATCGCTTTGGTTCTCGCATTGTTCAACAAGCAATTCAACAATATTTTTATCTAATGAAAAATTAGTTTCCCACTGATTTACCTGATTTAAAACACTTTGTTCTTTATCTCCCTTAAATTCTAAATTACTTATAGGTTCATATAAATTTTGAAGTGTTTCATTCAGTAATTTATTAAAATTATCACCAAAAATATACAATAGCTCATTATCGATAATTTCTCCTTTACAGATTATTTCCAGTGATGGCAAATTGCTTTTAAAATCAAAAACAAACAGCGTTTTTACAATATTACGAATATCGCTGCTTGTTTCTTTTATAGTTATTCCAAATGAAATTTTATTTTTGAAGTCTTCAAAGTTTAAAAAAGAATCTTTAAAAATTTCCAGATCAAAATTATTATCCAGTGATTCCAGTAAAGTATCTTTACTGGCTGAGAAAAGGCTTTTGAAATTTTCAGCCTTATCCAATTGATGTTGTAAAACAAAAAGCTGGTTATGGCTTTCTGCATACTCCTCAAATTGGGATAAAGGCGAAATGAAAAGAGAAGTTTCCTCATATTTATGAAGTAAAATACTTAACGCACAGCAATAAAAGTTATATATCAGGATATCAGATCCGTTACATATTTCTTGTATTTTCTGTAGATCTTTTATCTCCAGATGTAATTTTACATGAGATCCGTTCTCTTCATTTTTTAAATGTACTCCTTCAAAAAATGTATTTGAAGTAGCATTTTTATTTTCATTTAAAAAACGATTTAAAAATTCTTCTGTTTTAGCTTTCTTAAGACTCAATATTTTCATAGCTCAGTGTAGTTTTTTTAATTTCAGACATTACTTCTTTTAAACATTGTTTTAAAACATCAACGATTTCATCTAATTGTCCCTCATTGATTACCAATGGTGGCGAAATTTGAATATGATCTCCTAAAACACCATCAACAGAACCTCTTCCAGGATATAAAACAACTCCTTTTTGAATTGCTTTTTCTCCTATTTTTTTTGAAATAGCCACAGAAACCGGGAATGGTTCTTTTGTATATTGATTTTGTACAAGTTCAATACCGCATAATAAACCAACACCTCGAACGTCGCCTACGATTTCGAATTCCTTCAATACTTCTAGTTTTTTAAGAAACAGATTGCCCATTTTTTGAGCATTTGCAATAATATTTTCTCTTTCTAAAATGTCCATTACCGTATTTCCAACAGCGCAGCCAACCGGATTACAGGCAAAAGTATACCCGCCCAAAAATGGTGTTTTTGTATCTATAAAAGCTTGTGCAACATATGCTGATGCAATTACTGCTGACAAAGGAAAATAACCACCGCTCATTCCCTTTCCTGATGCAATGATATCCGGTACAACATCAAAATTATCCATACCGAAATTTTTACCAGTTCTTCCAAAACCTGTTAAGATTTCATCTGTTATAAATAAGATTCCGTATTTTTTACAGATTCTCGAAATCCCGGCAAAATAATTTGCAGGAGGCGGAACTGCTCCCATAGCAGAAGCAATAACCGGTTCAGCGATAAATGCCGCTATAGATTCCGGTCCTTCTTCGACTATAGTTGTTTCAAATTCCACAAGTAAATTTTGAACAAATTCTTCTTCGCTTAGTCCTGCGGGTTTTCTGTAATTATAAGCCGGTGAAATGTGAGGAAAATTATTAAGCCATTGGCTGTATAACTCACGTCTTATTTTCATTCCTCCAACATCAAGCATAAAAACAGAATTACCATGATAAGTATTCCATCTTGAAATGATTTTATAACGACTAAAATCTCCTCTTATCTGATGAAATTGCAAGGCCAGTTTAACGGCACTTTCTACTGCTTCCGTCCCACTCATAACCGTCCACGCTTTGCTAAATCCTGCCGGAGCAAAAGAAACAAGGCGGTCTAAGTAATTTTCGACTACTTCTGAGTTAAAAGCGTGTGTTGGTAAAACAGATATTTTAGAAACCTGTTGGTAAATTACATCTGCGATTTCGCTTCGGCCATGTCCTATATTCGAAACTGCGGACGATCCTGATGAAGCATCTAAATATTTTTTGCCGCTTTGGTCGTATATATAGACCCCTTTACCGTACTCAATTTTAGGATAAACTTTATTCATATCCGGGCATACTGCCATAGAATGTATTAATGACTTAATCATATCGTTTTATATTTAATGGTTAATTAATATTGCTGTTTTTTAAGATTGGCAAGATTTAGCTAGAAGTTTTCTTCCAGTACAATTTTGTTTTTTGTTTCTTGCTTTTTGTTTTGTAAATCAAAACGAATACTGCTCGTACTGAACTCTTTAAACAGCTCCTGATTATCTATAATCTGATTGATGACCGTGTTGAATCTTTCTATAAAAAGCATAATTTGATTTTTATCATACTTACTGTTATCATACATAAAAACACAGGTAACACCGGATTCGTTATCGTAAAAATCGAATGACATATCATATATAATGCTCACCTCATCTGTAAAAATCGCGTTTGCTATAAACTCTTTTTCTTCTGTTTTTTCGGAATACAAAGCATCTGTATGAGCATGATTATTATGATAATTATATTTTATGCCAAAAACCGTTTCGCTATGATTATAAAAAGTATTGGCTGCTTTTTCGGCTATTTGAAAACCTGCAAAAAGATTATCTTCTATCGTTGTTATCTCACAGTTTAGCCCTTTGTAAACATCCTGTAGCAATTGTTCATTATTAATACGGGTAACAATTGGGAAATAAAGATTGTTCCATTCATTAGGTCTTTCTTCTGGGAAAGAAACGCTCAGGGCAACCAGCTCATTATCAATATATTTTCGGATCGTAATTTTTAATAAGAATAATAATGATGTAAAAAGGCTGCTGTTATTAGATATTGAGAATTTTTTAAGTCGCTTTTTCAGTTTGTTATCGATGCTAAATTGAAACTGAGATCCTGATTTTTCTGATTTTTCTAATTTACCTAATACTTGTTTCTCAAAAGGAAATACAACGGTTGGAATTTCATTTTTAAACAAGTTTTTCCAGTAATTAGCCAATAGTATTTCTTTTTTATCTTTTTGAGAAAGGAATTCTATAGCTGCCAATTTTGTTTCCGGCTTTGCTATTAGTTCTGAAACCAATTTCTCAAAATGAATAAATATTTTTTCTATGAATGATTTTTCATAAATATCTGTATTGTAATTGATGTCGAGATACAAAGCTTCATTGTCTGAAAAACGGAATGACAAATCAAACTGAGATGTTTTATCGTTTGATTCATAAGGTGCGATGCATAGATCTACCAGTTTTTCTTCTTCAAATTTATTTAACTTTGCCTGATTGTGTAAAACAACCACTATATCAAACAGCAACGACCTACTCGTGTCTCTTTTCAGTTGCAACTTGTTAATTAGTTCATCAAATGGGTAAACCTGATGTTCAAAGGCTTCTAAAATTACCTCCTTTTCATGAACCAGCAGTTGCACGAAATTGTATTCCTTATCTGTTCTGGTTCTTAAAGCCAAAGTGTTCAGGTAAAGTCCAATTTGATTTTCTAAATCAGGATGTTCTCTTCCCGCTACAGGAGTTCCAATAATAATATCATCCTGACCTGTATACCTGCTTAACAGCGTGTTGATTCCTGCTGTTAAAACCATAAATAAGGAAACATTATTTTGATTGGAAAAATCATTTAATTTCTTTGTAAACACTTCTGAAAACTCATAGCCTAAATTATCCCCATTATACGTTTTTAATAAAGGTCTTTTTTTTGACCCTGGCAATTCTAATACCGGAAGCTTTCCTGAAAATTGGTTTAACCAGTATTGCTCTGAGATTTTATATCCGTCTTTTTGAACTTCGCTGTTAAGCCATGTGGCATAATCTTTATATTGAATTCTCAGTTCAGGCAAATCTACTTTTCTATCCTGAACAAGAGAATTATAAATAGATACGACTTCACCCACTAACAATTCCGAAGACCATCCATCTCCAATAATGTGATGCATTGATATAAAGAATACAAATTTACCTTCTCCTACCTTAATCAATGAAGTACGCACAAGAGGGGCATTTTCTAAATCAAATCTAATAGCGTTTTCTTTCAAAACATAAGCAGCTACATCTTCTTCTGTTGATTCATTAAGACTAAAATCAACATAATTAATGCTAAAATCCAAATCTTCAATTGGCACTATAAATTGTCTTAATTCTTCTTCTTCATTTAACTTAAAATATGTCCTTAAGCTCTCGTGTCTGTCCATAAGAAAAGTAAAAGACTCTTTATACTTTGGAATTATCAAATCACCTTCAAGTCTAAACACGGTTGACATGTTATAAGCCAGCGAAGCATCTTCAAATTGACTTATTAACCAAAACATATTTTGTGAAGGAGTTACTGGATAGGATTCCGATTCTATTACTTTTTCAATAAAAAAAGACTCCGATTTTTTATCTTTTAACTGCTCCGATAAAGCCTCTATTGTCGGATTTTCAAAAAATGTTTTTACAGATATGTTTAATCCTAATTCTTTTTTAATCTGATTAATAATCCTAACAACCAATAAACTATGCCCTCCTAAATTAAAGAAATTGTCTGTTATCCCTATTATGCCCACTTTCAGTATTTCCTGCCAGATTTGGGCTAATTTTTCTTCCGTTTTATTTCTTGGTGCTACATATTCTTTTCGGATAATATCTTTTTCAGATATTTCAGGTAATGCTTTTCTGTTTATTTTTCCATTAGAAGTTAAAGGCAAACTCTCTAATTCTACATAATGAGACGGAATCATATATTCCGGTAATACGGCAAAGAGATTCGACTGAATTTCATTTTTATCCAGATGTGTTTCAGAAACATAGTAAGCTGCCAAGAACTTTTCTCCGTCTTTTTGCTTCACCACTACAACTGACTGGCTTATGCCTGGAATTAAAGAAAGATTTCTTCCTATTTCTCCTAATTCAATACGGTGTCCTCTTATTTTTACCTGATCGTCAAATCGTCCTTTATATTCTATACTACCGTCCGGACGCTGGATTACTTTATCTCCGGTTTTATAAAGTTTTTTGCCGGTTTTAAGGAAAGTGTCATCTACAAATTGTGCTTCTGTTAATTCTGCATTATTCAGATAACCGTTTGATACACCATCTCCGCCAATGACTAATTCTCCTTCAACTCCTACAGGACAAAGCAAAAAGTTTTTATCTGCAACAAATAAATTTGTGTTTGAAAAAGCTTTTCCAATCGGAATGCGATCGTATGAATTCTTCAGCTCCACTACATGAAGCAATTTTCCTATCGTTGTTTCAGTAGGTCCGTAATGGTTAACAATTGTTATATCCGGTTTTCTGGTTTTGATTTGCTCTACAACATCAATTGTAAGCTCTTCTCCTCCAAAAATAATCATCTTGTTAGGCGATTGTCCTTTTAGGTTTAACGATTTCCAAAAACTTGGTACAATTTTTATACAATCGATACTATTATTTTCAAAATAGTTTTCGATGTAGTTTACATCTATTAAACTGTCTTTAGAAAATAAATGCAACACTTTTCCGGTAAGCAAAGAACCATATAACACTGTATTTCCTAAATCTGTAGCGATGGTAGACATCAGGGCAAAAGAGTCATTATTACTGATTTGAATCTTCGCTGATAAACCAAAAACATAATCGTTTATATTTTGATGACTAACCAGTACACCTTTTGGATTTCCGGTAGAACCTGAAGTATAAATTACATAAGCATTGTCTGAAATCGCTACTTTTTCATGAGTTATGTCAAAAATATTTCCAGATGCTTCAATTTCATCCAATACTATTAAATCGACATCAATTTCATTAAATATAAGAGCATCAATACTGTTTGTAATTACTGTTTTGGCATTGGCATCCTGAATGATAAAATTGATTCTTTCTATTGGATAATCAGAATCTACTGGAACATACACTACTCCTGTTTTTAATATTCCCAATATTCCTGCAATTGCTTTTTCCAGATGACTGTTGAAACAAATTACAACCTTATCTCCTTTTTTTATTTTTCTTTCAAAAAGCTGTGCTGCTACTGAATTTACCTGATTATACAATTCACCATAAGAAACTTTTTTACCTTCAAATACAACTGCCGTCGCATGAGGATTATTAGTTACCTGTTCTTCAAACAGATCAACAATAGTTTTGTCTTTTGGATACTCTACTGCTGAGTCGTTATAATCAAATAACAATTGATTTTTTTCAGTTTCTGTCAGGTAATCTGCTTTATCAATAGCAACAGCAGGCTGAGATATAAGCTGTGTTAACAGATTTTCGAAATGAGGAAATATTCTCTGTACCAAGAACTGATCATAAATATCTGTATTATAAGTAATTGAAAGATTTAAATTTTCTGTTTCGACGAAAGTAAATGTCAAATCAAACTTTGAAAAATTATTTTCAAAATCTACTGATTCTATTTTTATACCGCTTAATTCTTCTGTTGTATCCAGGTTTGTAACTTGGTTTTGGTTTTGCAATACCACTAAAACATCAAACAAAAATGAGCGGCTGTTATCCTGTTGCAGGCTTAATTTCCACACTAATTCATCTAAAGGATAATTTTGATGCTCGTAAGAATCCAGTAATAATTGTCTTTCTTTTGTCAATAAAGAAGCAAAACTTTCGTTCTCATCAAATTTTGTGCGAATGGCAACTGTATTCAAGTAAGGACCTATCTGATTTTCCAGACTCGGGTGTTCTCTTCCGGCAACAGGCGTTCCCACAATAATATCATCCTGTCCTGAATATCTGGCTAATAGTGTATTTATTCCGGCCATTAAGGTCATGAATAAAGTAACATTTTGGGTTTCTGAAAATAATTTTAATTTTTTGGTAAATGCTGCTGAATAAACATGTTCTATCTTATTACCATTATTGGTTTTCGTTAAAGGGCGCTTTTTAAAACTCGGTAATTCCAATGCAGGCAATTCTCCTGAAAACTGGTCAAGCCAATAGGTTTCAGAAACTTTATTTTTTTCTGTATGTGTTTCATTTTGTGACCACAACACATAATCTTTAAATTGAACACTTAAATCCGATAATTCTGATTTTTCGTTATTCAAAAAGCTGTTGTAGGTATTTATTATTTCTTTAAACAAGATCAATGACGACCATCCATCTCCAATAATATGATGCATTGTAAAGAAAAATACATGCTCATTTTCATTTACTTTAATTAAATAAGCTCTTACAAGAGGTGATTTTTCCAGATTAAATGGTTTTGCATTTAAGCTGATCAGATATGGTTTTATTTCTTCTAATGAATTACTATTTGTAAAATCCTTCTCGATAATATCAAATACTACTTCATTTGCTGGTTTGATATATTGGTGAACTTCCCCTTCTTGATTGGTCTTGAAAGAAGTTCGTAAAATTTCATGACGTTCAATTATAGTTCTAAAAGAGTCATTAAATTTTAAAGTGTCTATTGCTCCTTTAAAAAGAAAAGCGTTAGGCATATTATAAGCAACAGAACTGCTTTCAATTTGTGACAAAACCCACATTCTATATTGCGTAGAAGATAAATCATAATATTCCTGAGTATCTGCTTTGGCAATTTGCTCAAAAATTGATTTTTTTGATTCTGCGATTAGTTTTGCCTGTTCTTTTAAAACAGCATTGCTGAACAAATCAAAAATGCTAAGCTCGACATCAAATTTTTGCTGAATTCTAAGTCTTAACTGGATCAGCTTAATACTGTTTCCTCCTAAAAACAGATAATTGTCATCTAACCTGATGCGTTCTACATTTAATATTTCTTTCCAGATCTGGATTAGTTTTTTCTCTGTTTCATTGGCTTCATTTTCGTCTGTAGGTTCGTTACTGCGGGCTTTTAATGTATCGTCAATTATTTTTTTCAAAACAACCGGATCAATTTTACCATTCGCATTAATTGGCACCTCATCAAGAGCTATAAAACGAGAAGGAATTTCATATTGTGATAAATATTCCAGACAATGTTTACGAATTTCATTTTCATCAATACTGGCTGATTTGTAAAAACATACTAAAATAACACTGAGTAAATCCTGTTGATAAGTCAGGCATTTTACCATGCCCACTTCTTTTAACTTCAATATGGTCTGCTCAATTGTATTAATGTCAATTCGAACTCCGTTGATTTTTACAAGCCCATCTTCCCTTCCGGTAACAAAAGTGTTTCTTTGAGCGTCGTACTTTCCGTAATCCCCTGTTTTATAAATAATATCTGTTGAAGCAGTTAACGGATTTTGAATAAATTTCTCTGTCGTAAGCTCCGGGTTTTTATAATATCCTTTTGTTAAAAATGGAGTTTTTATGTAAATACTTCCAACTTCGCCAATTTTGCAAAGTTTATTTTCTTTATTTAAAATTAGTATTACGGTGTTTGATATAGGTTGTCCAACACAAAACACATCTGATAATTCTCCCTGAAATTCCGGTTCTATTCTATAAAATGTGCTAAGTATTGTGGCTTCTGTAGTTCCGTAAAAATTGATAATTTCCGTGTTGCAGCCATGGCATTCTCTCCAGTTTACAACATCTTTCTGGTACAGTTTTTCTCCAGCCAATAATATATATTTCAAATCCGGAAAAGAAAGATTATTGATTTTTCCTTCAGAATAAGTACTCAAAATTCTAAACAATGTTGGTACCATATGTAGTACCGTAACCTTATAATTTCTGATCCAGTTTTGCAATTGGATAATATCTTCTTTCGTTTCAGAATTAATCAGGCAAAGCGTGCTTCCGTTAATTAATGCCATAAAAATAGCCTGGATAGATGCATCAAATGAGAACGAAGGCAGTAAACCAACTTTATCAGATTCTTTTATACCCAGTTCTTTACATTCCCAGTGTACAAAATGACCAAGGCTTTTATGACATCCTAGAACTGCTTTAGGATTTCCGGTTGAGCCTGATGTAAAATAAATATAATTAGAATCATTATCTTCTAATTGAATCTCCGGATTTTCATCAGACAAATGTCCTTTACGTGTAATATCTACGTAAGCTTCATTTGTATGTTTGTATAATTTATGATTTAACGTTCCGTGGCTATCAATTGATAATGTGATGATGAATGGAATATTATATTCGAAAGAATCACTAAATTGGAAAAGTAAAGTTAGATCTTCTGAGGCTGTGATAAAAACTTTGGGTTGTATTGTCTGATACAATTCCTCCCAATGGTTTCTTTTATACTTTTTGTCAATTGGTAAATATATGGCGCCAGACTTGAATGCACCAAGTAATGAGATTACCTGTAGTCTCGGATCAGAGAAATACACAGTCGCTATATCATTTTTTGAAATTTCTGTGTTTAGCAAAAGATGGGCAAGCTTATTTGAATATTGATTTAGTTCGCCATATGATATATTTCCTTTATCACCTTGTAAAGCAATATTGTTACCCTGATTTTCTACTATATTTTCAAACACGGTGTGAATGATCTTTTTATTCATATGTATATAATTTAATTATTAAAGAAACCCTGTTACACAACTCTGAAATGCCGTTTCTATTAAATCACCTAAATATTTACCAATAGATTTTATTCAAAAATAGCAGTAACATCCATCTGGATATTACGGATTTTTCGTAAAAAAATTACGGGCTTTTAAATACTACAGATATGGGAGAAAGTATATAACGAGAGATTTAGTGTATTGAAAATACCTGAAGTTGTGCACGATTAGCGATGTCCGGAATTTTGAATATAAAGAAAGGGTTCAACTTTAGTTAAAAAGTCAAACCCTTATTTTTCAATTAATGTATGTTTAGATTTGTTAGTAAATACTAACTCTGGATCTGCAAATAAAAGGTGCACATTAAGTTAAGCTACATTTTTGTAATTAATTTGATTGTTAAATTCTTCAATAGTTGCATAATTCAAAGCAGAATGTCTCCTTTTTCTGTTGTACCAAATTTCAATGTATTCAAAGATTTCCAGTTTCATTTGTTCTTTAGAAATCAGTTTGTTTCCATAAATCAATTCAGTTTTAAAGGATTTAAAAAAGCTTTCCGCTACTGCATTGTCCCAACAATTTCCTTTGCGGCTCATACTACGGGTTATTTTTTTATAGGAATCAAGAACATTTACAAACTTTTTGCTGGCATATTGAACACCTCTGTCGGAATGAAAAATCAAACCTTCCTCAATATTTCGGTTTTTAACCGCCATTTTCCAAGCCTTAAGCGAGGTTTCATCTGTACTCATTCCATCGCTTAAACTCCAACCTATGATTTTTCTATCGTACAAATCCATAATAGTTGTCAGGTATACAAATCCCTCTTTGGTTTGAATATAGGTGATATCAGAAACCCAAGCTTTTGAAGGTGTTTTTACAATAAACCCTCTGTTTAATATATTTTCAACGATTAAATAATTATGATTTGAGTTGGTCGTTACTTTGAATTTCTTGCTTAATTTACTTCGTAAACCTAGCTGTTTCATATATTTTGCTACTGTAATTCTTGAAATTTTATAACCAATACTCCAAAGTTCTAAGGTTATTCTAGGACTTCCGTATCGTTGTTTGGATTCAAAATAAATCAATGTTATCTTTTCTTTTATGGTGATTTTTCGTTGCTGTCTTGCAGTGATTGTTTGTTTTTTCCATCGGTAATAACTGCCACTACTCACTTGTAGAACTTTGCACATTTTTTCAATCGGGAATACTTGTTCATTGTTTTTAATGAAACCATAAATCATCGACCGCTCTTGGAAAAAATGCCGATTGCTTTTTTTAATATATCACGCTCTAACTCGGCATCTTTGAGTCTTTTCTCCAATTCGTAAATTTTTTCTTGTTCAGGACTTAGTTTTAAATTCCCTTTTCCAGGAAAACTTCCCTCTCCAAACTCCTCGAACTCTTTGCGCCATTTGTACAACTGTGGTGCTGTTACTCCCAGCTCTCTGGCCAGTTCTGATACGTTGGTTCTCTCATAACTCAATTGGACGGCTTTTTCTTTGAAAGCTTTGTCATAAACTTTGCGGACTTGTTTCATAGGTTAAAATTAAGATTATTTCTTAACTTTCTGTGATGGCTAAGTTAGCATGTCCACTCCTTCAATATTTTCAGATTGTAACTGTCCGATAATTAAATTTTTAAGCCAGTAACTTGATAATTTAGGGAAAATGATTCCGTATTTGCTGAAAATTTCATTTGATTCAATACTCAGATACCTGACATTTCTTTTTTGTGAGAGATACCTGTTTACCCAGATATTATAACCATAAATACATTCGTATTCTTTCTCTGAACCTTTGAAGTAAAGTACGGCATTTTTAAAAGTAACGTCATCAACTATTTTGCATGGATAGCCAATTTGATTCATCATGGACGCTATTTCTTTAATAGAGAAATAAGCAGTGTTTTCTAAATGAATACAATCTAAGTCACAAACTATTTTTTGCAGCGCCATTGATGATATTATATTTGAAATAACATCGACATAAGAAAAAGATATTTTTTCATTATAAGAAGCAGGAATTTGATGTAAGGCCATAATTCCCTTTAATACCTGTATGACTCTGTTGTCCTTTCCATTTTTTTGGAATTTACCGGTTACGGAATGCGCACCTATATGCCCTACCCTATAAACCTTACCTTTTAATCCCTGATCAAAAGCAGTTCTGACCATTTTTTCGGCCTGAAACTTTGATTTTTCATATCCTGAAAGGAATTTTTGATCAATATCAAAATGATGTTCTGAAAAATCCTGCCCCGAAGTTGTGGTATAACCGCTTACCGCTAATGTTGAAATATAATGCAGCGTTTTTGGTTTACCTTCTTTGGCAAAAGAAATAATTTGCTGTGTTCCAAATACATTAGTATCATTTAATTCTTCACATGATTTTACAAGATTAACATTGGCTCCGCAATGAATAACAACATCAATATGATTGGTGAGATAAGTGTAGTCCTCCAGATCTAAATGTTTTTTTGATAAATCTCCCAGTATGATGGTATCACTGACTTTCTCTGCCAGCATTTCTCCCGGGAAATAATAATCAAGCGTGTCTTTTAATTTTTGTTTTGCTTTATATAAGTTTTCTGATTTTACCAGGCAAAACACTTCTGCTTCTTCTAAAATTAAATCTCTTAAAACACTGGATCCTAAAAATCCAGTTGCTCCGGTTAACAAAACTGTTTTGTTGCGCTTTTTAGTTTTTTTATGGATTGGAAAATTCAGCATTGTTTTACCAACCGTGCAAACATTATTATAATACAGTTTTGCAAGATCAGCCAATCCATTATTTTTTTCTAAATTAGTATGAACTGCCAAATGACTTAAAAAAAGATTTGCCAGTTTATGTATTTCAGAACTGGTAAAATAACCTGTGTTAAATTGAATATCAAAAATCAGATTATTGCCAATGAATCTTCCTGTAAAAAACAATTTATATTCGCTGTTGTTTTTATCAGATCTTGTTGGTGCTGTGGTATAATGGGACGGAGTTAATTTAAGAGAGGTATTTTCAAAAGATTCTGAAAATTTCCCTAAATAATTAAAACGAATATCAGCTTTAAGTTTTTTAGTATTTGAAAAAATATCCCTGTGCGAATTGATATTGTTTGCATAATTGGCAATAGGAGTCATAAACTCTTTTAACTTCTGAACGGATCTGTGGTTTTCATCAAAAGCAACCGGAATAGTAGTTGACCACCATGAAACAGATCTGCTCAAATCAATTCCTGCATTTTCATCCGGTCTTCCGTGAAATTCAATATCTACAGAACATTCATCAATATTGTAAAAATCAAAAACAGAACTGACAAAGCCACTTAATAAAAAATCCTGTAATTTTAAATGACTTTCTGACATCATTTCCAATTGCTTCAGTTTTTCAGAATATTCATTAGAAACAACGATGGAAACTACAGAATTAGAGCATTCTGAATTGCTTTGATTTATTGGAATCTTTTTAATTTCATTAGTAATCCCAAAAGGCTTATGCAAATATTTCTCACTTTCTGCTACTATTTCATTTTTTTTATAAAAATGATTTTGAATTTGTTCTTTGCCCACAGGCAATAATTTTCCCTGATATAAAGATTCGTATCTCCATAAAATTTCTTCTAATAAAGTATTCCAGGAAATAGCATCAGTGATTAGATGATGGCTCACGAAAAATAGATAATTAAGATTTTTTCCGGTATCTGTAATCAAGGCTGATTTAAACAAAATACCATCTTCTATAGAAATGCTGTTAACCAAATCATTGGTAATTTGCAATAATTGATCTGTAAATAATTTTTCTGAGTATAAATTATACACCAATAAAGGAGGAGCCGGATTTAAATTGTTTTCCGGAAAGAAACTACCATTTACATTTACAAATTTAAGGTTATAGCTTTCATGGGATTTTAAGGATTCTTCGATGGCTTTGCCAAGTAATTTAATATTAAGTTCACCTTCTATATTAAACAATAATGTTTGTGTATAAGAGTTTAAGTCAAGCGATTTATTTTTTAAGAATGATAATTGAGAACTTGTAAACTTCAAATCAGATGACTCAATGGAATTGTTTAGCGAATGGTTTTTCTGCAATTTGTTTAACGCTACAAAATGTTCAAAAGATGGATTATCGTATAAATCTGTTAAGTTCACATCAAATCCGTTTAATTGCAATTTGCCTATAAACTTGATAGCACTTAGAGAATCTCCTCCAGAATCTAAAAAATGGGTATTAGTGCTTTCCATACCAAATACTTCCTGCCAGCAATACAAAACGTTATCCTCCCAGCTGTTTAGATCTAAATCTTTAAAAAGTTTTGCGTTTTTAGCCAAATGTTCTTTTCTTAATGTTTTAAAATCTATTTTTCCGTTTCCGGTATATATAATTTCATTTTGAATATAAATATGACTTGGAATTTTATAGTCCGGCAGTAATTTTTTCAGCCATAATAAAAGGTCTTCTTTTTTAAGCGTTTCCTCTTCAACAACTTTTATAAAACATTCTATAGAAGCGGTCTCGTTTTCATAAAATGTATTTAATCTGCTGTAAAGTATTTTTGGGTTTTTATTTATCGTTGATTCTATTTCATCCAACTCGACACGATGTCCTCTTATTTTAATCTGATTGTCATCTCTTCTTAAGAATACAAAATTCCCGTCGTCTGACATGCTGCAGATATCTCCGGTTTTATAGCCTCGGTTGTTGGTTTCTTCATTAAAAAAGAACTTTTTGCGTGTTTCATCATCATCATTAAAGTAGCCAATTCCAACGCCCGGGCCTTCAATATACAATTCGCCGGTTCCGTTATTTTCATTCACTAAATAAGCTTTTCCGTTTCCGATAGGTTTTCCAATAGGAACACTATTTTCTGTTCCTAATATTTCTGTGATAGGATATACCAAAGCGCCAACAGTTGTTTCGCTAGGACCATAATGATTTAAAATACTGGAAAATAGTTTTAAATCCTTGATTTGTCTGACTAATTTCAATGGGAGTTTTTCACCGCCCAGTATAAGAAAATCTATTTTATACTCCTTGCCAAAATCTAAAAACGGAAGCATAACTTCTATATGAGACGGAGTCGTTTTAATAAAACTAATTTGTTCTCTTTTTAAGATGGAATTAAAAACAAAAGGATCTCTTGATTCATTTTTGTTAAAAATGTAAAGCATACCTCCTGATATTAAAGCCAATAAGAAATTAGTATGCCCTAAATCTGTCGAAAAATTAGTAACATGTGCAACGTTTAAATGTTCCGGTTTCTTTAAAAGTTCATACAGATTAGTTACATAATGCATCACATTAGCATGCGAGATTTCAATCACTTTAGGAATTCCTGTTGTTCCGCTCGTGGTAATCATATAGCAGACTTCGGCTATTTGACACGATTTTAACGGTTCTTCATTTTCAAGTGAATCAATCAGCTCCGACTCATGAAGAATTTGGGTTGCAGATAGCATTTCTTCTTTATCCTTATCCCAATCTCTTACAATAATATACGATGGCTGCGAAGACTTTAGCTTATTTTTAAGTACCAAAATTTCGTCTTCATCGTCTAATAGTATTGGTATTCCTCCGGCATAAGAAATAGCCCAAAATAACAATATAGTATTGGTATCTTTTTTGGTTAAAAGGCCTATTCTGTCATTTACTTTTACTCCTTCTTTCTTTAATCTTGCAGCCAGTTTAAGCCCAGAATTCTGCAATTCAGAATAAGTATAATGATTACTGTTATCCTTAACCGCAATGCGATCAGAATGATTATTTGCTATATGCCCAAATAAATCGGTTAATTTTTTTTGCGTTTGTATCATTTTAAAAAGAGTCAAATGAATAATTAGTTGAATTATGGATAGGACTGTCTGGTTGGCCTAATCGAAATATTATCTAAGTGCACATTTTCAGGCATTTGAACTAAAAACTGTATCACTTTTGCTACATCGTCACCTATTAATACAGGTCCAATTTCCTCGCAGTAGTTTTCAAACCAATCCATATCGTAACCGGCAGATTCCTGAAAATTGGTAGCAACCAGTCCTGGCTCGATAAGTGTAACGCGTATACCTTTAGGTCCTAACTCTCTTCTTAGCGCTTCGGTTAAACCATGGGTTGCAAATTTTGTAGCTCCGTAAACAGAGTTAAACGGAGAAACATTTCGGCCTATTGTTGAGCCTAATACTACAATATCTGAAGGCGTTTTATTTTCCGGATCATTTTCTCTCGAGGCTATCATAACCTGAGAAATTGCTTTTAATTGATGCTGCAGACCCAGTACATTTATACGCCATAAATTTTCCCATTGCATTTCATCAGAAGTAATTAATGTTCCTGGTAATCCTCTTCCTGCGCAAGCTATAAAAAGACTCGGGCTTAAACCCCAATGTGTCTGACAAGCTTCTATACATTTTTCGAGTGTTTTTTTATCAGTAACATCTCCGGCAACGACTATCGCTATTTCTGCTCCTGCATGTGTATTAATTTCCTGTTTCAGCAAATCCAGTTCCTTTTCATTCCTGCCGTTTAAAACAATTTTAAACCCATCAGAAGCGATACGCAATGCTGTATTTTTACCTATGCCTGAACTTGCACCGGTTATAATTCCTACTCTATTAAAATTTTTCATTTCTATTTTTTTTTGTTTAGTAATCATTAAACTTTATCCCAATTTTTTTTTGGTTAAATTGTTTAAAATTCTTCGCTTATTTCTGAAGTTATGGCATTTAAAAAATCTTCCTGTTCTAAAAATTCCTCTTCACTTATAATTAAATTCAGGCAATCATTCAGTGTCAGGGATTGATCTTCTGATACATTTTCCAGTAATTTTTTAAAACCTGTAATTACGTCTTCAATATCGTTTTTATCAAATAAATCGATATTATAGGTAAAACGGCATTGCAGGTTATTTTGAAACAAATCAAATTCAAATAAAAGATCGTATTTACTGGTTGCATCTTCTTCTGTATATTGGCCATCTTTGATTACATTCTCATTGATTTCTTCATATTCATTCAAAGTAAGCATCACATCAAAAAGCGGACTTCTGGACAAATCTCTTCCTGCATTCAAATCTTCTAATAAAACATCAAATGGATAAGACTGATTATCAAAACAAGCCAAAGTGGTTTCTTTAATTGTTTCAACAAAATGCTGATACGGTTGATCTTCTTCTAAAGATATACTCAATGGTAGCGTATTAACATAAAAACCAACCTGATGATCCAAATCCGGATGAATCCTTCCTGAAACAGGACTTCCTATAATAATCTCTTTTTGAAGAGAATTTCTGTATAAAACCATTGCTGCAATACCCAGCAGATTCAGGAAAGGAGTTGTTCCTGTAGTCTTTGATAATTTTATAAAATTTTCAAACGCATTCCCATCAATGAGATACGTCAGCATCGATCCGTTGTATGTTTTAAGATTAGGTCGCTTGTTTGTAAAATTCAGCTCCAACTGTGGTATTTCGCCCTGAAACTGATTTTTCCAAAAAGTTTTCTGCTTCTGGTAATCATCTCCCTTAACTGTTTTTAGCTGCCAGATTGTAAAGTCTTTGTATTGAATGCGCAAATCCGGAAGCATTGGTTTTTCTGAATTTAGAAAAGCATTGTAAAAAGCCATTACATCACTTTTAAGAACTTTGTAAGACCATCCGTCAAAAATGATGTGGTGCAGATTACTATAAAAAACAAAAGTCTTTTCTTCAACTTTCAGCAAAGTAAATCGTACCAATGGCCCATTTTTTATATCAAACGGCTTAAACGAATCTTTATAAACATAATCAAATACTTCGTTATAAGGATTTTTGCTTTGGGTAAAATCATAAGAACTTATTTTAAGATCTAATACTTCAGACGTTTTAACACGCTGGCTGAAATTTCCATCGTAATCTTCTTCAAATACCGTTCTTAAAATTTCATGTCTTTCTACTACTGCATGCAAAGCCTGAATAAAGAAATCCGGATCGTAACCATCTTTCAGTACTAATGTGGTTGGAATATTGTAAGCCACAGAACTTTCTTTTATCTGGCTTAATGGCAATAATCTCCTTTGCGCAAATGAAACCGGATAACCTGACTGCTCGGGAAATACCGGAATCTTATTATTTAAATCAACTTCCAGAGAAGTAATATACTGTGCTTGCGCTAACAATGTAGGTTTGGTGAAAATTTCGCTTATTTTAAAATTAACCTCAAATTCTTCTTTTATTTTTGTAATCAATTTCATAGCCTTAATACTATGTCCCCCTATTTCAAAAAAATTATCGCTTGCTCCTACTTTATCAATTGCCAGAACTTCTTTCCAGATAGCTGCTAGTTTAATTTCGATTTCAGTTTCCGGTGCTACATATTCCGTTTCAATCAAATCCGTATAGGTTATCGCAGGAAGGGCATTTTTATCTGCTTTTCCGTTTGAAGTTAAAGGAATCGAATCAATCTGCATATAATAACCGGGCAACATATAATCAGGCAGTTTTTTTGATATAAATTCCTGAATTTGTTTTTTGTCTGTTTTTTGGTCTGCCACATAATAAGCAACAATATATTTATCGCCTTCCTTTTCATTTATAACGACAACTGATTGTCTTATTCCTTTAAGATCAGCAATATTTCTTTCAATCTCTCCCAATTCTATTCTGTGTCCTCTAATTTTTACCTGGTCATCATTTCTTCCCAAATAGATTACATCTCCGTTGGGCAGCCATTTTCCTAAATCGCCGGTATTGTACATTATTGTCCCGGAAACAAAAGGATTTTCGATGAATTTTTCAGCTGTTAATTCCGGTTTGTTCAGATATCCTCTTGACAAACCGTCGCCTGCTACATATAAAGTTCCTGCAACCCCAACCGGCACCGGCTTAAGATATTCGTCTAAAATATAAGCAGTACTGTTTTCAATAGGTTTTCCTATAGGAATTGAAGTTGTTTCGCTATTTTTAATTTCATGCGTTAAAGAAAATGTGGTGTTTTCTGTAGGTCCATATCCATTTGTTATTTTTATACCTTCAAAAGCACTGAATAGTTTTTGGGTATGTACGGGAGATACCACA
The DNA here is from genome assembly GCF_049896585.1 of Flavobacterium sp. DSR2-3-3. NCBI lineage: Bacteria > Pseudomonadati > Bacteroidota > Flavobacteriia > Flavobacteriales > Flavobacteriaceae > Flavobacterium > Flavobacterium sp. DSR2-3-3. The sequence goes on along the minus strand of NZ_JAFCUP010000003.1, from coordinate 184,990 downwards.
TCGCCTCCTGCGATCAGATGGTCAATGGTTTCAAAAACACTAATGTCGCTGTCTGTAACCTGACTAAACCATGAAGCTGTCATCCAGAGACAATTGACTTTATTTTTTTTTATGATGGCTTTTAAACTTGTTATTTCTAAAAGGTCATCTTGTTTTGCAATTATTAGTTTCGCCCCATTTAATAAGGTGCCAAAAAACTCTATTATGGTTGCATCAAAAGAAATTGCTCCAGTACTTAAAAGCGTTCTGTTTTCATTCAATGGAAAATAAGCAACCGGTTTTACCAGTCTCACTACACTTTTGTGTTCTACCATTACGCCTTTAGGATTTCCTGTAGTTCCTGAGGTATAAATTACATATGCTAAATCATCAGAGGAATTTACTAATGGCAAATTGTCTTTTGTATTTTCTTTTTTTATGGCTTTAAAAAGATTCCATTCAGCAGTATCAACAATTATTTTGCAACGCGTATCTTCTTCAATGTATTTTATTCTGTCTTCAGGATAATTGGTATCAATAGGTACATAGGCACCTCCGGATTTTAAGATTCCCAGGATAGCAATAATTAATTCTTCACTCCTTCCCAATTTTATTCCAACAAAATCATCCGGCTTAACCTGATAATTATCTCTTAAATAATGCCCAAGTTCATTTGCCTGCTCATTCAGCTCTTTGTATGTAAGTTCTTTATCCTCAAAAACAACGGCAATATGACCCGGTGTTTTGGAAACTTGTTCTTCAAATAATGCTATTATCGATTTATCTCCTGGATATACAACATCTGTGTTATTAAAATCAACTAAAATCTGCTGTTTTTCTTGAGGACTTAAATAATCAATCTGTTGAATTTTAGTTTCGGGGTGCTCTATCATTGCACATAATAGCTTCTCAAAATGAGTTGCTATTTTTTCTACAAAAGATAAGTCGTAAATATCTGTGTTGTAATTGATTTCTAAAGACAAATAATCCGTTTCTGTGAAAGAGAAAACAAAATCAAATTTTGATGTTTTATCCGTTAATTGATACTCTTTAAACTCCAATCCTTCTAACTTACCGCTTTTAAAATTATTAAGTTTCGACTGGCTCTGAAGCACCACAATAACATCAAACAAGGCTGATCTGCTATTGTCACGTTTTAGTTCCAGTTTATCTACCAGTTCATCAAACGGGTAACCCTGATGTTCATAACTGTCCAATATCACTTCTTTTTCATGATGCAATAAATCCAAGAAACTGAAATCCTTATCCATTTTTGTACGCAAAGCCAAAGTATTCAGGTAAAGCCCAATCTGGTTCTCTAAATCCGGATGTTCTCTCCCTGCAATTGGCGAACCAATTATTATATCCTGTTGTCCGGTATATCGGTTCAATAGTGTATTGATTCCGGCCATCAGGGTCATGAATAAAGTAGCATCGTGTTTTTGTGAAAAAGCTGTTAATTTCCCTAAAAACGCATTGGAGAATTGGTAATTCAGAAAATCTCCGATATACGTTTTTACCAATGGACGTTTTTTATAGCCCGGCAATTCGAGTACAGGAAGCGAACCTGAAAACTGATTTAACCAATAATTTTCAGATGCCTTATAACGTTCTTGCTGCGATTCCTGGTTTAACCATCCCGCATAATCTTTATACTGGATTCTTAATTCCGGTAAGTTTATTTCTTTTGACTGGACCAGGGAATTGTAAATTGTTACTATTTCCCTAACCAATAATTCTGATGACCAGCCGTCTCCTATAATATGGTGCATCGTCATGAAAAACACATAGTCCTGATCTGCTGATTTAATCAATGAAACTCTAAGTAAAGGTGCTTGTTCCAAATTAAAAGCAATCGCATTTTGTCTGGCTAGATAATTGGCTACAGCTGTTTCTTTTTCGGTGTCCAGACTGAAATCAATATAGTTTAGGTTAAAGTTTAACTCTTCCGCAGAAGTGATAAACTGATGTACCTCACCGTTTTCATTTAACCGGAATGAAGTGCGCAAAATCTCATGTCTGTTGATTAAGAAAAGGAAAGATTCTTCGAATTTTGACACCTCCAGATCTCCTTTAAGCTTTAAAGCAACAGGCATATTATAGGCCAACGAAGTACCTTCGAGCTGATTTACTACCCAAAATCTGTTTTGTGAAGCCGTTAACGGATAAGAAGCTGCCTCTTTTACTAGTGGAATTTCATTACCGCTGTTTTTTGATAAAATAGCTGAAAAATAAGCGATAATATCCTGTTTGTGTTTTTTGAGTAATTCAAGGGTTTCATCCTCAATATGATTATTGAGCAAAACAATTTCGAGCTGATCATTGTTCAGCTTCAGCGTTACACCTTCTTCTCTTAATCTTTTAATAAATAAACGAACTTCCATATGTTTTTATATAAAAATTTTTGTCGCAGAGTCTTCTAAAACAGCTTCTTCAAACCATTTTGCATTTTCTATGTTTAAGGCAAGAATTTCAATTGTAGGAGACATAAAAATCTCTTTTATGTTAATCAATACATCAAACTGTTTGTTAATTCGATTAATGAGCTGCCCAACAATCAGACTATGTCCGCCTAATTCAAAGAAATTATCAGTTATTCCAATTTTATCAACTTTCAATACTTCTTTCCAGATTTCTACCAGCTTCTCTTCTGTTTCATTTCTTGGTGCTACGTATTCTTTCTTTATAACATCTTCACCTGATATGCCTGGCAATGCTTTTCGGTCTATCTTACCATTCGGAGTCAGCGGCATACTTTCTAATTGCACATAATAACCAGGAATCATAAACTCGGGCAGAACAGCCTGAAGATAATTTCTCAACTTTCCTTTATCAATGTCTTCTGAAGCTACATAATAAGCAGCCAATGCCTGGGTTGATTTTATTTCTTTGGCTTCTAAAATAACCTGTTTTACTGATTCTGAATATTTGGAAATAGTCGTTTCAATTTCACCCAATTCAATTCTATAGCCACGTATCTTGACCTGATGGTCTTTTCTTCCTATAAATTCTATTTTACCATCTGGCAGCCAGTATCCTAAATCACCAGTATCATACATGATACCTCCTTCCATAAAAGGATTGGCTATAAATTTTTCTGCTGTCAGTTCCGCTTTATTCAAATATCCTCTTGTCACTCCTTTTCCTGAAAGATATATTTTACCGGTTACGCCAGTTGGTACAGGAGAAAGCGATTCATTCAGTATCCATGCCTGTGTATTGGTGATAGGACGCCCTATAGAAATAGTTCTGTGATTTTTTGAAGTAATCAAATAACTGGTACTGTACGTAGTATCTTCAGTTGGTCCATAAAGATTTCTAACTTCTATCGATTCTAACGGTAATTGATCTACAATATCCGTAGGCAATATTTCTCCGGCCATATTAAGTACTTTAATATTCCCTAAAGAAATTTTATCTTCTAATAATTTTCTGATTACCGATGGAACTGTATTCAATAACACATTCTTATCACTATGGGAATAAGTGGCTATATCTAATGCATTTTTTAATACTCGTAACGTTCTTCCTGTAGTTAAAGTGAAGAAAAATTCATAAACAGATAAATCAAAACAGTACGAGGTAACGGCATAAACCATATCAAATGAGCTTTGAGCATATTCATCTTTTGACCAGTCAATCAATGCAACAGCATTGCTGTGCTCCACCATTACTCCTTTAGGATTTCCGGTAGTACCGGAGGTATAAATCACATAGGCCAGATTATTTGGTGTATTGTTTTTTTGGATATTCAATGGCGAATATTGCTGCTGTTCCTGATAAAACAATTCCAAAACTGCCTCATCAATAATCAGTTTGCTGTTGCTGTCCTTTTCAATATAGTCAATTCTGGACTGCGGATAGGTAAGATCGATAGGGACATATGCCCCTCCGGATTTCAGGATTCCAAATATGGCTACCATCATACGTTCGCTTCGCTCCAGTTTGATCCCGATAAGGTCATCAGGCTCAATGGCATAATGTTTTCTCAAATACCCTGCAAGCTGGTTGGACTGCTCGTTCAGCGAACGATAGCTCAGTTCCTTGTCCTCAAAAACAACAGCAATTTGATCCGGTGTTTTTTCCGTCTGTTCTTCAAACAGATCGATAATCGTCCTGTCTTTGGAATATTCCGCAAAGGTATCGTTGAATGTTTCTGTTACCTGAAGTTGCTCCTCAGCGGTAATATAGGACAGTTCTTCTACCGTAAGGGACGTTTCTTCCATTGCCTGGGTCATTAAAAGTTCCCGGTGGGCAAACATTCTCTCTATAAGCAAACTATCGTAAAGATCTGTATTGTACTGTATCGTTAGGGATAAACCTTCTTCTCTTTCTATAAAAACAAAGCTTACGTCAAACTGTGAGGTTTTGCTTTTAAACTCGTAATTCCTGATTTCCAATCCTGTCAGTCCATCACCGTTTACCAGATTTTTCAGCTGGCCCTGATTTTGCAGCACCACCATCACATCAAAAAGTGCAGAACGGCTCATGTCCCTTTTCAGGTTCAGGTTTCCGATCAGGTCATCAAATGGATAATTCTGATGCTGGTAGGCTTCCAGTAAGGTCTGTTTTTCCTGGTTTAAGACTTGCCAGAAATTTACTTTCTCCCCAAATTGGGTTCTCACGGCAAGTGTATTAAGGTAAAGTCCTGCCTGATTCTCCAGATCAGGATGCTCCCTTCCGGCTATTGGCGTACCGATGATAATATCATTCTGGCCCGTATATCGGTAAAGAAGTGTTTTTACCCCTGCCATCAAAGTCATAAACAATGTGGCGTCCTGGGTTTTTGAATAGGTTTTTAGCTTATCGGAGAAGGACTGTGAAAAAGTACGGTTGACACTGTCTCCTTTATAGCTTTGTGTTAAAGGGCGTTTGCTGAAACTCGGAAGGTCCAATACGGGAATTTCCCCTGAGAACTGAGACAGCCAGAATTCTTTGGATTGCTGGTGTTTTTCCTGCTGCAGTTCCTGGTTAAGCCAAACGGCATAATCTTTATACTGAATATTTAATACCGGAAGGTCAATTTCGAATCCATAGTTTAAACCATTATAGATTTGTACGACTTCTGAAACCAGTAATTCCAAAGACCAGCCGTCTCCGATAATATGGTGCATCGATAAAAAGAAAACGTGTTTCTGCTTATCAAGAGCCAAAAGTCCGGCGCGAAGCAAAGGTGCCTGCTCCAGGTCAAAGGCAATATTGCCTTGGTTCTGAAGGTAATCCGATACTGTTTGCTCTTTATTATTAACTAAACTGAAATCTTCATGGATCAGTTTAAAAGCAACGGAGTTTGCAGGTAAAATATGCTGGCGTACCAATCCTGAGTCATCGGCTTTGAAACCCGTTCTTAGTATTTCATGTCGTTCGATTACTTTTTGGAAAGAAGCTTCGAATTTTTCCTTATCCAAATGACCTGATAATTCAAGGGCAAACGGAATATTATAGGCCAGTGAACCCCCGTCAAGCTGGCTTAAAAGCCAAAGCCTGTTCTGGGAAGCCGTTACAGGATAACTGTCCTGCAAAGGAGCCTTTTCTATGGATACATAACCTTCTTCTTCTTTGAGTTGCTGTCCAAGACCTTCGATGGTAGGATTTGAAAAGAAATCACTGAAGTAAACTTTTCGGTTTAATTGTTTCTGGATTCGGTTTATAACCTGAGCGGCAACAAGACTGTGGCCTCCAAGTTCAAAAAAGTTATCGGTGATTCCTACTTGGTCCAGTGAAAGAACTTCCTGCCAGATTGCGGCAAGTTCCTGTTCTGTTGCATTTCGGGGTGCCGCATATTCTTTTCGGATTAAGTCTTCTCCGCTGATGCCCGGAAGTGCCTTGCGGTCTGTTTTTCCGTTTGGGGTCAGGGGAAGAGTCTCCAATGCAATATAAAATCCCGGAACCATATATTCGGGTAATTTTCCCTGAAGGTATTTTCGAACAGAAGATTTGTCAAGTTCTTGCGTGCTCACGTAATAAGCAACCAGCACTTTCTCGCCATTGACTTCTTTTACCGCTACGACTGTTTGTTTCAAATCGGAAGTATATTGCAGTAAGGCCGTTTCGATCTCGCCAAGTTCAATCCTGAAACCGCGAACCTTAACCTGATGGTCGATTCTGCCCATGTATTCTATATTACCGTCTGCACGCCAGTAAGCTAAATCGCCTGTATCATACATTCTTTCACCTTCGATAAAAGGATTGTTCACGAATTTCTCTGTTGTCAGTTCCGGTTGATTTACATAACCTCTCGCTAAACCTACTCCTGAAATATATAATCTTCCAACAATTCCAACTGGAAGTGGCTGTAAATCATTATTTAAAACAAACAATTGAATATTTTCAATTGGTTTTCCGATAGGAACCGATAACAGATTTTCTGAACAATTGAAATAGCTCACATCAATTGTAGCTTCAGTCGGGCCGTATAGATTTACTAATGAGACATTTGGTAATTGAATAAAGAAACTGCGGTTTTGGTCAACCGTTAAGGCTTCTCCACTTGCAAATACTGTTTTAAGGCTTTTTAAATTTTGGATTTCATTTTTGTTTTCTTCTAAATAATCTAAAAACAGATTTAACATGGAAGGCACAAAATGAAGGACTGAGACTTTATATTTTTTAATATGGTCAATAATTTCTTTTGGACTTTTTTGTCCGTCAGGTTTTAATACACATAATTTAGATCCTGTAAATGAAAACCAGAATAATTCCCATACAGAAACATCAAATGAATAACTTGTTTTTTGTAGAATAACATCATCTTCAGTATTTGGATAAAAATTTTGCATCCACTCCAAACGATTTACTAAAGCGGTATGCTCCACCATTACTCCTTTAGGATTTCCGGTAGTACCGGAGGTATAAATCACATAGGCCAGATTATTTGGTGTATTGTTTTTTTGGATATTCAATGGCGAATATTGCTGCTGTTCCTGATAAAACAATTCCAAAACTGCCTCATCAATAATCAGTTTGCTGTTGCTGTCCTTTTCAATATAGTCAATTCTGGACTGCGGATAGGTAAGATCGATAGGGACATATGCCCCTCCGGATTTCAGGATTCCAAATATGGCTACCATCATACGTTCGCTTCGCTCCAGTTTGATCCCGATAAGGTCATCAGGCTCAATGGCATAATGTTTTCTCAAATACCCTGCAAGCTGGTTGGACTGCTCGTTCAGCGAACGATAGCTCAGTTCCTTGTCCTCAAAAACAACAGCAATTTGATCCGGTGTTTTTTCCGTCTGTTCTTCAAACAGATCGATAATCGTCCTGTCTTTGGAATATTCCGCAAAGGTATCGTTGAATGTTTCTGTTACCTGAAGTTGCTCCTCAGCGGTAATATAGGACAGTTCTTCTACCGTAAGGGACGTTTCTTCCATTGCCTGGGTCATTAAAAGTTCCAGGTGGGCAAACATTCTCTCTATAAGCAAACTATCGTAAAGATCTGTATTGTACTGTATCGTTAGGGATAAACCTTCTTCTCTTTCTATAAAAACAAAGCTTACGTCAAACTGTGAGGTTTTGCTTTTAAACTCGTAATTCCTGATTTCCAATCCTGTCAGTCCATCACCGTTTACCAGATTTTTCAGCTGGCCCTGATTTTGCAGCACCACCATCACATCAAAAAGTGCAGAACGGCTCATGTCCCTTTTCAGGTTCAGGTTTCCGATCAGGTCATCAAATGGATAATTCTGATGCTGGTAGGCTTCCAGTAAGGTCTGTTTTTCCTGGTTTAAGACTTGCCAGAAATTTACTTTCTCCCCAAATTGGGTTCTCACGGCAAGTGTATTAAGGTAAAGTCCTGCCTGATTCTCCAGATCAGGATGCTCCCTTCCGGCTATTGGCGTACCGATGATAATATCATTCTGGCCCGTATATCGGTAAAGAAGTGTTTTTACCCCTGCCATCAAAGTCATAAACAATGTGGCGTCCTGGGTTTTTGAATAGGTTTTTAGCTTATCGGAGAAGGACTGTGAAAAAGTACGGTTGACACTGTCTCCTTTATAGCTTTGTGTTAAAGGGCGTTTGCTGAAACTCGGAAGGTCCAATACGGGAATTTCCCCTGAGAACTGAGACAGCCAGAATTCTTTGGATTGCTGGTGTTTTTCCTGCTGCAGTTCCTGGTTAAGCCAAACGGCATAATCTTTATACTGAATATTTAATACCGGAAGGTCAATTTCGAATCCATAGTTTAAACCATTATAGATTTGTACGACTTCTGAAACCAGTAATTCCAAAGACCAGCCGTCTCCGATAATATGGTGCATCGATAAAAAGAAAACGTGTTTCTGCTTATCAAGAGCCAAAAGTCCGGCGCGAAGCAAAGGTGCCTGCTCCAGGTCAAAGGCAATATTGCCTTGGTTCTGAAGGTAATCCGATACTGTTTGCTCTTTATTATTAACTAAACTGAAATCTTCATGGATCAGTTTAAAAGCAACGGAGTTTGCAGGTAAAATATGCTGGCGTACCAATCCTGAGTCATCGGCTTTGAAACCCGTTCTTAGTATTTCATGTCGTTCGATTACTTTTTGGAAAGAAGCTTCGAATTTTTCCTTATCCAAATGACCTGATAATTCAAGGGCAAACGGAATATTATAGGCCAGTGAACCCCCGTCAAGCTGGCTTAAAAGCCAAAGCCTGTTCTGGGAAGCCGTTACAGGATAACTGTCCTGCAAAGGAGCCTTTTCTATGGATACATAACCTTCTTCTTCTTTGAGTTGCTGTCCAAGACCTTCGATGGTAGGATTTGAAAAGAAATCCCTGAAGGAAACTTTTCGGTTTAATTGTTTCTGGATTCGGTTTATAACCTGAGCGGCAACAAGACTGTGGCCTCCAAGTTCAAAAAAGTTATCGGTGATTCCTACTTGGTCCAGTGAAAGAACTTCCTGCCAGATTGCGGCAAGTTCCTGTTCTGTTGCATTTCGGGGTGCCGCATATTCTTTTCGGATTAAGTCTTCTCCGCTGATGCCCGGAAGTGCCTTGCGGTCTGTTTTTCCGTTTGGGGTCAGGGGAAGAGTCTCCAATGCAATATAAAATCCCGGAACCATATATTCGGGTAATTTTCCCTGAAGGTATTTTCGAACAGAAGATTTGTCAAGTTCTTGCGTGCTCACGTAATAAGCAACCAGCACTTTCTCGCCATTGACTTCTTTTACCGCTACGACTGTTTGTTTCAAATCGGAAGTATATTGCAGTAAGGCCGTTTCGATCTCGCCAAGTTCAATCCTGAAACCGCGAACCTTAACCTGATGGTCGATTCTGCCCATGTATTCTATATTACCGTCTGCACGCCAGTAAGCTAAATCGCCTGTACGATACATTTTTTCACCTTCAAAAAAAGGATTGTTCACGAATTTCTCTGCTGTCAGTTCCGGTTGATTCAAATAACCTACAGAAAGTCCTTTCCCGCTTATGCAAAGTTCTCCCAAAACTCCTACAGGAGCTAATTGGTTGCTTTCCGGTTCTATAATATATACTTGTCTGTTAGAAACAGGCTTTCCGATTGGAATGGCATTTTGTTGTTCTGTTACGAGATAATAAGTAGCACAAACTGTACTTTCTGTTGGGCCGTAGGTATTGTACACAGCAATGTTTTTCCACAAATTGCTTATGTAATCCGGTTGTAAAACGTCTCCACCACTAATTAGTGTTCTAATTTTAAGATCATATTGTTGATGAGTTCCGTTTAAGTGTTGCAATGCATACGGATTTGTACTCAGAACGGTTATATTTCGGCGTTCACAAAGACGGAATAATGTTTCGAAATCACCTTTTCCTTCATATATCGTCAGAGTTCCTCCACTAATAAGGATCGGAAATATTTCTTCTATCGAAGTATCAAAAGAAATACTGGCCTGTTGCAGGATGCTGTCTTCTGATGACAATTGAAAGTAATCTTTAAAAGTTATTGCATAATCTGCCAAAGAAGCATGGGTTATTTGCACTCCTTTCGGGTTTCCTGTCGATCCGGAAGTGTAAATTACATAAGCTAAATCTTTTAGAGTTATGTCAGATGTGTATGTTCCGCTATAGGTATGGGACGTATTTTTAAATTCTTCCAATACGGCATCAGTGATCGTCAGCTTGCAGCCACTATCCTGTTGTATGTAACTTTTTCTTTCTTCAGGATACGCCGGATCTATTGGTATATATATGGCACCTGTTTTTAATACAGCTAAGATTGTAATTATAGTCCAGGAATTTCTTTCTAACGCAATTCCGATAAAATCACCTTTTTTGACATGAAGTTGTTGTTCCAGATGATTTGCAAGTCTATTGCTGTATTCTTCTAAAAGCGTATAACTTATTTCTTCTTCCTGATAAAGGAGTGCTGTCTGGTTTGGGTTTTCAGCAGCTGCTGATTTTATAAGATCAAGTATTAACGATTTTTCATAAGAAACATTCTTCTTATTAAATTCGGTAAGTATTTTATTTTTTTCTGCCCAAGTTACAATCTCAATTGCATTTATCCCCTGATTTGGTTTTTGCAAACCTGATTTTACAAATCGTTCAAAATGATCCAAAAGACCTGTTATAAAACTTTGGTTATAAATGTCTGTATTGTATTCTACACTTAACGACAGGCCATCTTCTTTTTCTACAAAAACAAAACTGATATCAAGCTGGCTGACTCCTCTTTCGATTTCATTATATTCAGAAGCAACTACTCCATTTATTCCTTTTTGATCATTGATTTCAAGTCCCTGATGATTTTGCAATAAAACCATAATATCAAACAAGGCTGATCTGCTTTGATCTTTAGGAATTGTTAAGTGGTTGACTAACGCTGTAAAAGGATATTCTTTATTTTCGTATGCTTTTAAAAGTGTTTCTTTTTGTTTGTGCATCAAATGCAGGAAACTATCTTCTTTTTCAAACTGAGTACGTATTGGTAAGGCATTAGAATAAAGTCCTATTTGGTGCTCAAAATCAGCATGTTCTCTTCCGGCAACAGTAGTTCCTAGTGTGATGTCGCTCTGACCTGTATATTTGGAAAACAATCCGTTCAGTCCACCCATTAGCAACATGAACAGCGTCATTTGCTGCTCTTTGGCGAATGCATTTAACTCCCCTAAAAACTGTTTAGAAAATTCATGATTGTGTATACGTCCATTATAGGTTTTGATAGCCGGACGTTTTTCCTTAATCAAATCCAGCACAGGAGATTTTGTTTGAAACAGTTGTTTCCAGTATTGTAATTTTACTATATATTCAGGACTTGCAAGCTTTTCATTAAGCCATTCGCTGTAGTCTTTGTATTGTACAGAAAGTTCGGGTAATTCTATTGCCTGCGCACTTGCCAGACTGTTGTAAATAAGCATGACTTCTCTGGTCAGTAATTGCAATGACCAGCCATCTCCTATTATATGATGCAATATAAACAACAGAATATGTTCCTCTTCACTGCTTTTTAATAAGGTAGCACTTAACAAAAGGTCTTTTTCTAAATCAAAAGCTTTTTGGTATTCTTGTTTAATTTGATTGTGAAGTTGCTCAACTGAAAAATGCTGAAACGTTACAGTTTGTAGCTTAAACTCGGTTTTTTCCTTTGTTAGGATATACTGTTGTATTTCTTCTTTTTCATTTTTTCTAAAAATGGTTCTGAGTGATTCGTGGCGTGCTATAACCTGCTGGAATGCTTTTTCAAGAAGCATTTCATTTAGTCTTCCTTGCAGCTTCAATGTTGAAGTAATATTATATGCTCTGTCTCCTCCAAGATATTCATGGGTAAACCACATAAAATATTGCGTTGGAGTTAATGCATAGCTTTCCTTTACCTCAGCTTTAGGAATGGATATACTGATAGATATTAGATTCATTAAATACGCCTTGTGTTCTTTAATCTCTTCTAATAATTCTTTTGTCAATACGCCTTTAGGCGCATTAACTTTAAGGTTACCATCAGTTATTTTCAGCTGAACTCCAAACGAAAGAAGTTTATGTAGAATGTCATTTTTCATAAAAAATTGTTTAACCTGGTATTCCCAGATTTGTATTTTTATTTTTTTTAATGATTAGATTTTCTTTTAAAAAAAATCTTTATAGAACGATTTCGTCTTGATCTTCTTCCTGAAGTATCATATCAAATTCGTTTTTTTGAATTATATAGAAGTTCAGCAAGACTGATAAACCCCGTATATTTAAGGTTTCGTATAGATTTGTTATAGAAAACATTGTATTATATATTTTGTTTATTTTATTAATCAGAACGACAGCCTGTAAACTATTCCCTCCCAATTCAAAGAAATTATCTTCAGTTCCTACTATCTCAGGCTCGAGTTTCAGAACTTCAGCCCAAATATTTACCAATTCACTTTCTATATCGTTTTTAGGAGCTACATAAGGCACCGTTTTCAAATCGGATACATTAGGATTTGGCAATGCTTTTCTTTCTATTTTTCCGGTTCGTGTCAACGGAAATTCTTCCATGGTTATATAAATCGTCGGAATCATATATTTAGGTAATATTTGTCCTAAAAGCATTTTTATTTTAGTCACATCTAAAACTTCCGTTAACCTTATGTATGCCGTTATATAGTTATTTCCCTGTAATTCTTTAAGCAAAACCACTGCCTCTTTTATAAACTCAATTTGCTCCAGTTGATATTCAATTTCGGATAGTTCTATTCGCAATCCATTGATTTTTACCTGAGAATCTTTTCGTTGCAAAAATTCAATTTCCCCGGTAGGAAGCATCTTTCCTATATCACCAGATTTATAAACCCTGCCTTCTCCTGTTATCGGATCTGTTATAAAGACGTTATCTGTTAATTCCTGCATGTTTAAATACCCTAATGAGAGATAGTCGCTTTTGAAAACAATTTCTCCCGTTTGGTAAACACCTCTCGGTCGATTGTTTTCATCTAATAAGAAGATACCAGTTTCCTTTACTGCTTTACCTAGAGGTATATTGTTTCTGGTTAATTGAGACGTGTGCTTTAAGAATTTTTGACTTACAATAGTAGATTCTGTTGGTCCATAATCGTTTACTAAAAAAGCACCTTCAATGAAATGTTTTTTAAATAAATCCAAATCTGACTTATGACATGATTCTCCTCCTAAATCAATTAATCTTACTGTAGGTAACACTAGACCTTCTTCCAGTCCTTTTAAAAAATTCCTGTAGATTGTTGGCACCATATGTATAATTGAAATATTTTGAACGAGCAGCCATTCTGAAAGTTGGTCAAGCCCGTTTTCAACTATATCATAGAAACTAACTTTAGCGCCGTTTAAAATAGCTCCATAAATATCTTTTACGGAAGCATCAAAAGTATAGGTAGAAAAAACACTTAAATTATCATTTTCTGCAATGTGAATATTATTAGTATATACTCTTATAAAATGGAGTACATTTTTTTGATTTTGTAAAACCCCTTTTGGCATTCCTGTAGATCCGGAAGTATATAAAACATAAGCTTCTGCTCCAGCATTTAAACTATTCTCCGGGTTTGGAGTTTCAGGAAGATCATAATTTTCAGATAGCTTTATAACTGATAATTGTGGTAATACTTCCTGTAGCTGTAATGCTTTTTCAATTGTTGTAGTATTACATACCAGCTCATTACATCCTGAATCTTCGATGATATACTGAATCCTGCTCAAAGGACTGTTCGCATCTATAGGAACATATCCGTATCCTGCTTTAAGTACACCCAGCATTCCTATTACACAAGTTTCATTGTGGTTTAAAAGCAGTGCTATTCGTTTCGTTTCCGGATTCGCTTTTTCGTTAATTTGTTGGGCTAAATGGTTGGCGCAATTATTAAGAACTTTGTAAGTAAGTACGGTTTGATTTGATATTACAGCTTCATGATTTGGGAATAACGCTACTTGTTTTTCAAATCGTTGTGCTATACTTTGCTGGATTTCATTTTCTTGAAAAAAACTAAAATCATTAACTGGTTTTAAATCATCTTCATGAGAAATAAAATCTTCAAATACTTGTATGGTTTGTATTTGTTTTTCGTCATTTTCAAGTACCTGATCGATAATAGATAAATAAGCATCTATCCAATATTCAATGGTTCCTTTTTTAAAGAGTTCATGATCGTACACGCAGTTTATACTATATCCGTTTGCAAAACTTTTTATGTAACATTCTACATCAAATTTTGGTGTTGCATCCAAGACTTCATGATTTGGACTAAATTCCGTTATTGTGTCCAGTGTTTTTGAATCAAAATCAACCATGTTTAAAAAAACAGGACTTAGTGGAAAACGATTGTCGTTTTGTGGAACATCGATTAATTCTAATAACTGTTCAAATGGAAAATTTTGATGTGTTAAAGCGGCTATAAGCGTTTCATTAACGTTTTGCAACCATGCTTGGAAGGATATATTTTTACTGATTTTGTCACGCAACATCACCGTATTAATAAAACAACCTACCAGATCTTTTACCTGATAATGATTTCGGTTTGCCACAGGAATTCCGACAACAATATCTTCTTCTGAAGTAAGTCTAAACAATAGTATTTTTAGTGTTGCTACAAATACGGCAAATACGCTTATACCATTTTTACCTGATAATTCTTCTATCTTTTTCTTCTTATCTTCAGTAATGTATATTGTATACGAAGAAGAAGCTTGTGCTTTTTTTAATTTTGAAATATAATCTGATGGCAATTGCAGATATGCTAAAGGTCCTGCAAATTGTTCTTTCCAATAATTGACCTGAACTTCTGACAACTGCAATACTTTATTTTGCCATTGTGCATACTCTTTGTATTGTATTGACAATTGTGGCAGTTCTGCCGTTTTTCCGGCTATTAATGCCGTATAAATAGCCATTAAATCTCTGGAAATAATTCTCATAGACCAACCGTCGCCTATACTGTGATGCATGTTAAAATACAATCTGTAAGTTGCGTTTTGTTTTAAAATGGCTATTTTAAATAACGGTTGTGATTCCAGATCAAACTCATGTTCAAAAACCTCTTTTTTAATAGCTTTTTCCGATTCGAAATATGGGATTGATATCTGTAAATTCGATAGTACTTTTTGTTTCGGAATACCTGCTTCTTCAGCAAATATGCTTCTTAAAATCTCATGTCGCTGTAAAAGTGCATTAAACGCAGACTCAAAAGCGGTAACATCCAAATTAGCCGGTAAATCAAACGTACTGTAAATATTAAATTCTCTGGATTTGCCCTGTATTTTATAAAGCAGCCAATATCGCATTTGCGAAGGCGATAAATCATAATATTCCTGAGAAGCTAATTTTTCAATCTCATATACTTCCTCTGCTGAATCATTTAAAAGCAACGCATGGCTTTTGAGGCTTGTATTGGTATAAAGTGTCTTAAGATCGAGTGCTATTTTAAATGTTTTCTGATATTCGTTTAATAATTTAGTCAATAACAAACTATGTCCGCCAAGTTCAAAAAAATCATCGGTAACACCTATTGTCTGATGTCCTAAAAGGTCTTGCCAGATTTCGGCAATTTTTGTTTCCGCTTCGTTTTCTGGAGCCACATATTCTTTTTTCAGTATATCATCTTCAGAAATTGTTGGCAGTTTTGAAAGATCTACTTTACCGTTTGCATTCAATGGTAATGTTTCCAGCGCGATGTAATAACTGGGCACCATATAATCTGACAACCTCTCTTTTAAGTAATCTCTAAGTGATTTTTTTTCTATAGATACCGCCGCAGTGTAATAGGCTATGATGGCCAGCTCTTTGTTTATTTCTTTTACTAACACCAAGGCGTTAGATATTGTAGGCTCATACTCCCTAATAGCATGCTCTATTTCTCCCAATTCAACCCTATTGCCTCGTATTTTTACCTGATTATCTTTTCTCCCTATGAATTCAAGATTCCCATCAGGCAACCATCGGGCTAAATCCCCAGTTTTATATAGTTTTCCTTCTACTGTAAATGGGTTTTGAATAAATTTCTCTGCCGTAAGTTCCGGTTGATGCAAATAGCCTTTTGAAAGTCCTATTCCCGAAATACACAATTCTCCAATAACTCCAATCGGTTGTAATTTTAAGTTTTCAGAGAGGATGTAAACTTTGGCATTAGTTATTGGTTTTCCAATGGATACCTTTTCTTTTAAAGCTTCTTTACAATCATAATAAGTCGTTACAACTGTATTTTCCGTTGGACCATAGTTATTGTATACCTGCAAGGAAGTATTTATCGAATAATTTAAACGCTCTCCCCCAGTAAGTATTGTAGTGGATAATTCTAAGCTGTCATCTGCCATTATATCCTGACAGATTTTTGAAGGCAAGTACGCATGGGTAATCTCATTTTCTTGCAAAAAGGACACTAACATTTGTGTTTCCAGGCGTATTTCTTCTTTTTGGATGGGATAAAGTGTTGCTCCTGATATCAGATAAGGATATATTTCCCAAACTGACGCATCAAATGCAACCCCAGAAAACAAAGTCCCTTTACTGGTTTCATTAACGCCATAGGTTTCTTTATGCCAAAAACACAAGTTTGCCAAACTTTTATGCGTAATCATAACACCTTTTGGTTTTCCTGTAGATCCAGAGGTATAAATTACGTAAGCCAAGTCCATACTTTCGTTTTTTATTTTAGGTTGAATAGAAGATAACTGTTCTTGACAATAAAAGTCATCCAAAAAAGTATCGTCTATTACTACCTTGGCTGCAACTTCATCCAAGATATCCTTAATCCTTTTTTCAGGATAGTTCGAATCTATTGGTACATAGGCAGCTCCCGTTTTTAAAACTCCCAGTAACGATATCAGTAGGCGTTCTCCTCTCCCCAATTTAACAACTACCAAATCATACTTAGCGATCTTATAATTTTGAATAAGATAATTCGCCAATCTATTGGATAATTCATCTAATTCTGTATAACTTAAAGCCTCATCATTTGCTATTACAGCCTTATTTTGAGGTGTCTTCGCTACTTGTTCCAAAAACAAATCTATTATTGTTTTTTCAGTATCAAAATCTACACTAGTATTGTTAAATGTATGTAATAAGGTTTCTTTTTCACTTTCGGAAACTAAATCTATTTCTTCCAGAAGTATTTCAGGTTTTGTGACTACCTGATAGAAGAGATTCTCTAGATGCTTAATTATTCCCTGAATAAAATCGGAGGTATAAAGATCTGAATTGTAAAGAATTTCTAAGTGAAGTGCTTCTTTTTCTGTAAAAGTAAAAACAATATCAAACGGAGCTACATTTCTCTCTATTTCAAATTCTTCTATAGCAATATCAGAAGAAAATTTATTTTTAAAGTTTGATACCTGATACTGATTCTGCAAAACAACCATAATATCAAACAAAGGTGATCTTGAAGTATCTCTGGAAATTTTTAATTGTTCTACTAAAGCATCAAATGGAAAATTCTGATGCTCATAAGCTTCTAAAAGTTGTTTACCTTCTCTTTGAAGTAATCTCGAAAATCCTTCTTTTGGGTTTATTAATGTTCGTATTGCAAGCGTGTTTATATACAAACCTATCTGATGTTCCAAATCCGGATGCTCTCGTCCGGCTATTGGAGTTCCTATAACAATATCGTTCTGGTTGCTATATCTTGATAACAATGTTTTTACTCCTGTTATCAACACCGCAAATAGTGTTACCTGAGAACTTTTAGAAAGGTTTTTTAATTCGGTAAGTAATTCTGTTGCGAAAGTACAACGAAACTGACTTCCGGTATATGTTTTTACAACTGGACGGTTAGTATAGCCTGGTAATTGAAGCACTGGTATTGTTTCTTCAAATTGTTTGAGCCAAAATTGTTTTGCAATTTGATATCGTTCTTTTTTCTGCTCTTCGAATTGCCATATTGCATAATCTTTAAATTGAACAGAATTTTCGGACCAAGTGATTGTTTCTCCTGTTTGTAAAGCATCATAACATTCTAAAACCTGAGAAGTCATTACTTTTAGAGACCATCCGTCACTTATAAGGTGATGAATTGATAAATAGAAGACAAAAGCATCATCAGATGTTTTTAACAATAAAGCTCTAAATAAAGGCGCTTCAGTAAGATTATAAGTCAGTTTGTCTTTTTCTGCAATATAATCTTGTACATGATGATAAGGTGATTTCTCAGGAGAAAAATCTTTGGTTTCTATCGCAAAATGAAATTCGTTATTTGGAACAATAAATTGCTCCACAACGCCGTTTTCATCTTTCTTAAAGAAGGTTCTCAGAATTTCGTGACGTTCAACAATCTGATTGAATGCTTTAGTAAAGTTAACGACATCAACATTTCCTTTTAGTGTTACCGCTCCTGAAATCTGATAAGCTTCATTTCCGCCTTCCAATTGGCTTAATAACCACAATCGGTTTTGTGAATGTGTCAATGGATATGATTCTGAATAAGGAGCCAAAGGGATTGCTAAATATTCCTGATTCTTCAATACTTTTCTTAAATCACTGAGAGTAGGATTGGTATAAAATACTTTATACGGAACACTCTTATGAAGTTTTTTGTAGATGGCATTAATGATTTGCGAAATCATTAGACTATGGCCTCCCAATTCAAAGAAATGATCGTTCATACCTATGGGCGAAATTTCCAAGGTTTGTTCCCAAATTTGAACCAATACTTTTTCTACAGCATCGACAGCTGCTACATATTCTTTTTTAACAATAGTAGTATCTGCTATTTCAGGAAGGGCATTCTTGTTTACTTTTCCGTTAGGAGTTAGTGGAACCTCCTCTACTTTTATGAAGTATGAGGGAATCATGTAAGCTGGGAGCTGTTTTTCTAAGTAAGCTCTTAAATGTGTTTTATCTACGGTGGTGTTTTCAATATAATACCCCACTAAAGCATCTTTGCCCTTATTCTTTTTAACGGCAACAACTGCTTGTAGTATGTTTTCAGAAAACGAAAACATAACATTTTCTATTTCTCCAAGTTCAATGCGATAGCCTCTGAGTTTTATTTGATGGTCTTTTCTCCCTAAAAAGGCAAGATTTCCATCAGGCATCCATTTTGCCAAATCACCTGTATCATACATCTTTTCACCTTCTTCAAAAGGATTTTCTATAAACTTTGCTAAGGTTAGTTCAGGCTGATTGAGATAACCTTTGGCAATTCCATCTCCCGAAAGATATAATTTCCCCATAATACCCACTGGCACTAATTGCAACTCTTCATCTAAAATATAAGCTTGTGTATTGGTAATAGGTTTACCAATAGGAATGGTCTGATATATCTTTTCTGAAGACAACTGGTAACAGGTACTATAAGTTGTATCTTCTGATGGACCGTATAAGTTTCTGATTTCGGCATTGGTTTGTAACAGCTTTTTAGCTATATCTACCGGAAAGGGCTCTCCTGCAAGATTAATTACAGTAACGTTTTCAAGAGAAAAACCTTCCTCTAAAATATTTCGAATACTCGAAGGAACTGTATTCAATAAAATCTTATGATCTTTGGCTAATTCTGTCCCAATCTCTAAAGCATTATTTAATATTTTTATTTTTTTTCCAATAGAAAGCGGATAAAACATCTCATATACAGAGAGATCAAAACAATGTGATGTAGCAACATAAACAATATCAAAACTTTCCGTATTGAATTCCTCTTGTGCCCAATGAATTAAAGCTACGGCATTTTGATGCGTTATCATCACGCCTTTAGGATTACCTGTAGTACCCGAAGTGTAGATAATATAAGCCAGATCACCTGATTTTCTGTTTGATGATGGATTTTCTTTAGAGTATTTAACTTGGTTTTCCTGAAAATCACTGTATACTGCAACATCAATAACCAGCTTGGACTTAATGTCTATTTCTATGTAGGCAATTCTTTCTTCTGGATAATTAACATCTATTGGAACATAAGTAGCTCCCGCCTTTAAAACAGCCAATATAGCTATAAGCAGTTTTTCGCTTCTTTCCATTTTAACCCCAACAAAATCACCTTCGGAAATGCCATGCTCTTTAATAAAATAATGGGAAAGCTGGTTTGCCTGTTCATTAAGTGATTCATAAGTCAGTGACGTTTCCTTACAGACAACAGCAATATTTTGAGGTGTTTTATTTGCTTGTCTTTCTACAATTCCAGCTAGCGTTATAGTGCAGTCGTATTCGCATTTCGCACCATTCAACGTATGCAATAGGACTCTTTCTTCCTCTTTGGAAATTAAAGGAATCTTAGATGCCGATACATTAATATTTTCTTCTAATTCTTCAAGCCAGCTTTTAAAATTCTTTAAAAAATGTAGGGCAATATTACTTTCTGCAAATTTCTCAGAATAATGTAATGAAATCCTTAAATCTTTATTTTTAAGCCTTTCAATATGAAATGACAATCCGTAGTACGATTCATGAGGTCCATTATCCACTCCATAATTAAACTGAAAAGGAATATAATTTACACTGGATATTTGTTCAATAAGACGGTCTTCAAAATAATTAGCATATTTATATACCTCTTGAACTTCTTTTTTAGCTTCTTGGATAAACTCCTTTATTGTTTTTTGACCAATCGATTGAAACTCATAACACAACAGCACTTGTTGAGAAGACGAAAATGATTTTGAAGACATAACATTACAATCTTCAAAATACCGCTGAAGCAGCATATTATAAAGTGCAATTAAAACAGTAAATTCTGCAACGGTATTTTCCGCTGTCAATTTGTAGAAGTAAGAAAGTTCACGGGCATCAACTATAATAAAATCTATAGAAGAACTTCCTGAAAAACCTTCTATAGAATGAACAATCCTACTGTTTTTTTTATACCAATAATCTTTAGCTATTTTGTCGTTGATGTGATTCATTTTATTGTAATTATTTTATACCATTAGTTTATTAAACAAGCACCTAGACGAGATAGTCGCGGTTATGTTTTGTTGCAAAGATTCTATATGAGCAATGATTTCATATTCATTATATACTTTTACAACTTTGCAATTCAAGCCGCAAAGCGATTAAAGCACAATAGATTTTGTGCTAAAATAGCAGTAACATTCATCTAAAAATTACGGGCTTTTGATATAAAAATTACGGACTTTTCCGCACAAGAAACAAACCATTAATAATGTACTGAATAAATACACGGATTATTATTTTAAAACATTTTCTTCCTTTAAAACCCATAAAAAAGAACATCACTAAGTCTTGTTAAATAAATACATATGTTTATGCCGTTTCGACTCAGATATCTTTCGAGAGCTGAGGTAAGGTCTTTTGGATTTTAATAAGTTTGGATCAAATACTAAAACACATATGCAGTTACAACTCCCCTCCTATGATGTATTAAGGCAGGATCATATAATGTGAATTTATTTGTGCTTTTTTTTGGGATCTAAATCGAATGGATTGAAAAATTATATTAGTCACAAAAAATGGCAACAAAATTATTTTTTCAAGAGTTGGATATTCCGGATCTAACTGGAAAATCGAGTAAAAGTTTAATTGGAAAATTAGGAAATAAAACATGCATCGAAAATACTATTTCAAAAAAATTACATGAGATTGGAAAATGTATTTGAAAGATCGATTTGAACTTTATAAAAATATAAAGAAATACTAATGAAGCGTAAAATATTGTCAATCCTCTGTAAACGCATCTTCAATCTATCCATTTTTGAATAGTTTATTTAGGTTGGTGTCTGAAAATAAAATATAACTTCAATTTTTGTTCCTTCTCCAATTTTTGATTCGATATTCAATTGACCTTTTAAAGAATTCGCCCTTTCTTTCATATTGTTTAATCCAATGCCCCTTTTTTTATTTTTAATATCAAATCCTTCCCCGTTATCACTAATGCTTAGTTTCAAAAGATTATCATTCTTCTTCTGAATTCTTATTTCACAATTTTTTGCATTTGAATATTTATTAATATTTAAAATAGCCTCTTGAATTATGCGATATACATTTATCTTATATATATTTTGAATAGTTGCCCATTCAAACATTTCATCATTTAAATATGTAAACTGAGTACTACTTATATCTTTTTGATTTTCAATTAAACTTGATAACAACACATTAAAATCATTGCCGTCAAAAAAAGAACTTCGATTTAAGTCATGTGATATAGTTCTTATCTCATTCTCAATATTTTGTAATTCAAAAATATATTCTTTCCTTTTCTCAATTATTTTTGCGCCAATTTTAGAATTGAAAAAACCTAAATTCATTCGAACACCATAAATTTTATTCATTACGCCATCATGCAATTCTTTTGCTATTTTAGTTTTCTCGCTCTCCTTTGCAATATCAATTTTTTTATGTTGCTCAGTCAACAGTTGGTATATTTCTTCATTAGCTTTTTGCTGTTGCTGCAAAAACTGTAACTCTTTATTTTTATACTTTAAATATCTTAAAACAATAATTAGTACTAGTAATAAAATTAGTCCAAATGAAATAATTAAAATATAAAAGTTATTATTGGTCAAAACTTTATTTTCATCCTCTATCTTAGACGTTTCATATTCAATTCTTGCATACTTATTATGAGTATTTTTTTGAACTTTATTAGTACTGTCACTTACTTTAATATATTCATTTGCATAAAAAAACTTGTTCTTTTTATCAACTTTGGAGAGTAATTTTAATGAAGTTAAAATTTCATTACCGTTCTTAATTTTAATTGCTAATTGATTCGCTTGTTTTAAACTTTGAATTGATTTTATTGTATCCTTCTGAGTCAAAAAATATTCCCCAATATGTATCTTTTTGTATAAAATATCAGTCTCTATTCCAATACTATCAACAATTTTCAAGGATTCAAAAAACATTGATTGAACATTTTTGTAGTCTCCATTTTTCATCTTGGAATAAGCCAAATTACTTAAGACATTGGCATATAATCTAGGCCATTTTTTTTTTAAATCTTCTGATAATAAACCTCGTAAATCTTTTATAGACTTCGAAAACTCTCCTTTTAAATCATATAAATTACAAATATTAATAATAGAAGTTACATTGTAATTATTTATTTCATCTTTATCATTATCATTAATTTTCATTTTTTCAATTTCACTCAATGCTAATTTGTGATACAGTAATGCTTCATCATAATTAGCCAATTTCTCTAAACAAATACCCATTAAATTATTACAAGTATAAATCAAATAATAATTTTTAGATTTTTTTAAATACTGTAATGCTTTAGAAACTTCAACTTCACATTCTATATAATTCCCCTCATAAAACAAAACATAGGCTTTATTGAATAGCATTCGGCCAACATTGTCATAGTCATGAATTTTTGCGTATACTTTTTGAGCCTGCAGATAATAAAAGTAAGCACTATCTTTTTTTGAATTTTCATAAGAATCACCCACGTAATATAATGACTTCGCCATTCTAATACTATCATTTGATTGTTTTGATAATTGCAAAGATTGCAAACTAATATTTAAAGATTTTTTAGAATTATTGATGTAATAATACTCCGAAGCTACCTTTAAATATAAATCCCTGATAATGGAATCATTTTCTTTAGATTTTAATAAATTAACTATTGAATCTAAATATTTCTCTTTTTTATTTACCGATAAATCATTAATATGACTCTTATCAAATAAAACGGTTACGTTTTTTTTACAGGAAAAAAGAAAAAACAGTAGAAAGAAGCCAACAATTTTAGTAGGAGTAATCAAAATGTAATTATTATTTTATAATTTCAAATATAGTATTTTGAAACAAAGAAGACTATGTAATTACAAATAATTCACATAGCCTATCTTTAAATAATTAAGGTATCAACAGTTAGCCTTTCGGTGGTTTTGGAATACTTGGATCTCCTTCAATAGTGTTTACTTCAATACTAAAAATTACTTTAGTTGAATCAATTGTTTTTTCTTTTAATTCATTTTTCAAACCAGCCTGAGGTGTAATTTTAAAATTATTGTTTTTAACTTCTGGCATTTCAAAATCATTATCATTTGAACATGAGTAAGTTAATAAAGAAATAGAAACAAGTCCTGCAATATATAATTTGCTTTTCATAAAAAATTAATTTAGTTTAATTTTATTTAGTGCAAAAAAACAGTTATGATTTGTTTCAATTGTACGGTATATCCGTAATATTTAATTAGTTTTGTGTGAAATTGGATAAAAATGAATACCTGCCTTAATATTTTGATAGTCGATGATCACCCAATGACAGTTGATAGTTATATTAACCTGCTATCTGATACCGATTTTCAAAAAAACGACCCGACTTTTATAAAGAGCTATAATTGTGAAGATGCTTACAACAAAATAAATTTTCAACTAAAACAAAATATAAAAATTGATTTTGCTTTATTAGATATTAGTCTTCCTCCTTATATAGACTTTAATATTAATAATGGCATTGATTTGGCTATACTCATTAGAGAAAAATTCGCAAATTGTAAAATAGTTCTTCTTACAATGCATAGTGAACCCTTAATTGTAGATAAAATCATTAAACAAATAAAACCTGAAGGATTCATTTCAAAAAGTGACATTAACTTTGAATTATTCCCGATCATTTGTAAAAAAATTATTGAAGGAGATATATTCCGAAGTAATACAATAATAGAATCTCAAAGAGCATTATTTAAAAAAAATACAAATTGGGATAATCATGACAATCAAATTTTAATCTTAATTTCTCAAGGAGTTAAAACTGTTAATCTTCCAAATTACATTCCGCTTTCTATGAGTGCTATAGAAAAAAGAAAAGCAAACATAAAAGATCAGCTTTTAAAAGGAAAAGGCAGTGATAAAGATCTAATTGGTAAAGCTAAAAAATTAGGATTATTATAAATTATAAAAAAGCTGTGTTCAACTCATAAGTGCAACAAACTTATTCTTTAGAGTTTCAATAGGATTAAGGTAATTGAATTTTCTAATGGGTCTGTTATTAATTGATAATTCTACTTGTTTAATTTTTTCATTAGTTACAATTCGTAAACCAGTTTTCTTTGGAAAAAATCTTCTAATTACACCAATTCTATTTTCTACAGTTCTTTTTTCTTGCGAAGTATATGGTGTTGTAAAATAGGTTTTTAGCTTAAATTTATTGGCAATTTCAGTACGTCCAGCAAACTCTTTTCCGTTGTCAAAAGTGATTGTTTTGACGTAGCTGGAGTTAAATCTGGAAAGCCTTTCAATTATTTTCTGTGTGACTTCTAATGATGTTTTTCCCTGCAACTTATCTATCATGGTAATTAATGTAGTTCTATCTGTAAGGACTAGCAATGCTGATTTATGGTCTTTTCCCATCATTAAATCGGCTTCTAAATCTCCGATTCTTTTTCTTTGTTCAATAACAGCTGGCCTCTCACTTATATGTTTACGATTCAGAATTGCTCCTCGAGTGTCTTTTATATTCCCTCTTTTTTGTCTCCTTTTACCATGTTTCAATTCTTGGTAAAGTGTCTTAAAAGGTTTATTCTCTATCCTGTTGGTGTGCTTAGATTCCCATATCCATTTGTAAATTGTTTCATGACTAACTATTGCTTTGCCTTCTAATTTCCAACGTTCTGAAATTAACTCCGGACTCCATTTGTCCAAGGTCATTTTATCGAAGATAGCTTGCTTCAAATCAGGTGTTAATAAAACTATTTTATACTTTTCTTTATGACGATTACTTGTTTTTCGCTGTGCGTTTAAAGCACAGTATTCTCCAGAACCTCTTCCTCTTTTTGGTATAGATCGTTTCAGTTCTCTACCAATAGTACTGCGATGAACACCTAACTGATCTGCAATTTTCGTTTGATTAAAACCAGCTTGTATAAGAGCTTCGATTTGGTATCTTTGTTCTACGGTTAATTGTTTATATTTTTTCATGCAAGACAAATTTAGGCTTTTGACCTTAAACACTTGGGGGATAACTCCAAGTGTTTTTAATTTATCTGTTGCACTTATAACTTGAACTTACATAAGAAAAAAAAGCTTAACAAATCATTTTTTTTGGCTTTTGACTTAATATTTAAAATCATAATTTCAAGCTCTCAAAAAAAGTTAATATCGGAATTAGGTGTTCGATTGTGATCCCGCTCAGTCCACAAAAAACCCTGTAATCATTTGATTTACAAGGTTTTTTTTATGCCTAAATCCCAATACAACCAAAGCTTGACGAGGGGTTAGATTGCAAAAAATAAATTTTACAAAAACAAACATAAATACTTCATATTAAAATAGTTACATACTAAAAAATGATTATGGTCACAGTGAAAGTCGAACAGTTTTTATTGAATTATAAGGTTAAAATCATACAAATACAACTTACCCTAAATAAAAACCACTCCTCTCATAAATTCTAAATTATATTTTAATGGCTCCTTTTTAGATTCCGAAAAAAAGACCTTTAAGATGATAGCGGGATCAAAACCAAATTTAAATCTGTTCTTATAAAATAAAAAAACAGTAGTAAACTTGTGCTCACTACTGTCTAAAAATGTTTTTTATATTTAATTCGTAACGTACGATTTTTTAGAAACTCAAATTAATTTATTTCCAACCGCCACCTAAATCCTTGTAAATATGAACTACTGCGTTGAGTTGCTCTTTTTTGGTCTCTAAGAGTTCGAGTTTGGATTCCAAAGCATCGCGCTGAGTCATCAAAACTTCAAAATAATCCACTCTGGCGGACTTGAATAAATCACCTGCTACCGCAATCGAACGATTCAAAGCATCTACTTGCTGCGCTTTCAGTTGATACTTTTTTTCCAAATTATTAATTTTAGAAAGCTGACTGGAAACCTCGAGATACGCTTTAAGAATCGTACGCTCATAGTTATACAATGCCTGAATTTGTCTGGCATTCGCAGAACTATACTCCGCTTTTATTGCATTCCGGTTAATCAACGGTGCTGCAAAATCTCCCGCTAATGAATACAATAACGATTCTGGAAATGTAAACAAGTAAGTAGCTTTAAAAGCATTAACCCCAACCATTGCTTTAATATCTAATGAAGGATAAAACTCAGCACGCGCTACTTTTACATCTAATTTTGCTCCCTCCAATTCCATTTCGGCTTGTTTAATATCAGGGCGATTCGCTAATAATTGAGAGGGAATTCCGGTATGAATTACCGAAGGCAACCTACTAGTGAAATTTGTTTTATCTCTCCTTATTTCCTGCGGGTATTGCCCTAACAAGAAATTGATTTTATTCTCCGTTTCTTTTATATTTTGAAGAATCTCAAACTCCATACTTTTCGAAGCCATTACCTCAGCCTGGAATTTTTGAACAGCCAATTCAGTCGATCTAGCCGCTTCTTTCTGAATTTTTACAATTTCCAAAGCGGTGCTTTGCAAGGCAATATTCTGTGTAACAATATCCAATTGGTTATCCAAGGCCAGCAATTCGTAATACGAATCAGCAACCTCAGCGATAAGATTGGTTATTACAAAATTCTTTCCTTCAACGGTTGATAAATATCTACTTACGGCTGCTTTCTTAGAATTCCGTAATTTTTTCCATATGTCTACTTCCCAATTGGCATAAGCGGCTATTTTCAAATCGCCTAATGGTTCCGGCATTTCTAGGCCGGGTCTTATTTCAGTGGAAGCATCTCCGGCACCCTGGCTGGTATATCTGCCCACTTTTTCAACCCCTGCACCTGCGCCGATACCAACTTTTGGCAAGAGAGCTCCTTTACGGACACGAATATCGTTTTTAGCAATTTCAATTTCCTGCAAAGTAATCTGTAATTCCTGATTGTTTTTTAAAGCAATTTCAATCAGGTTTATCAAATTAGGATCTTTAAAATAAGTTCGCCAAGGCGTCCCGGCTATATTGGTAGTATCCGTACTCTTGTCGAAAGATTCTGGAACTGCTTTGGTTTCAACCAAAGGCGCTAACGCTGGAGCACAACTTGCCAACGCCAGACAAATACTTAGCGGGACAATATATTTATAATTCTTTATTTTTTGCATGATTATTATCAAATTCTTCGGTTAATGGATTCTCTTTTTCATTTTTTACCAGTTTGTATTTTTCAGCAATTCTGCCAAAAATATAATAAAGACCAGGGATAACAAATACTCCGCAAATAGTTCCGATCAGCATTCCTCCTGCCGCCGCTGTACCAATAGTTCGGTTACCTATTTTACCGGGACCCGTAGCAAATACCAGTGGAATTAAGCCTGCAATAAACGCAAATGAGGTCATCAAAATAGGACGGAATCTGGCTTTTGCGCCTTCCATTGCTGCTTCAAGCACGGTTCTTCCGGCGGCATGCCTTTGAATTGCAAATTCGACAATCAAAACTGCATTTTTACCCAGTAAACCTATCAGCATCACCATGGCTACCTGTGCGTAAATATTGTTTTCTAAACCTGTTAATTTCAATAAAAGGAAGGCTCCAAAAATACCTGCTGGTAAAGAGAGTATTACTGATAACGGGAGAATGAAACTTTCGTACTGTGCTGCTAAAACAAGATATACAAAACCTAAACAGATTAGGAAAACCCAAACGGCTTGATTTCCTTGTGAAACCTCATCAGCAGAAATACCCGCCCAATCAATACCAAAACCTCGGGGTAATTTTGACTCTGCTACTTCCTGTACAGCTTTAATAGCGGCTCCACTACTGTATCCTGGCGCAGCTGATCCACTAATTTCAGAAGAATTATACATATTATGTCGGGTGATTTCCGATAGTCCATACACTTTTTCCAACTTCATAAAAGCGGAGAAAGGCACCATTTCTTCCCGACTGTTCTTGACATATAATTTCAAAATATCTTCAGGTAGGG
The DNA here is from genome assembly GCF_049896585.1 of Flavobacterium sp. DSR2-3-3. Classification (NCBI taxonomy): domain Bacteria; kingdom Pseudomonadati; phylum Bacteroidota; class Flavobacteriia; order Flavobacteriales; family Flavobacteriaceae; genus Flavobacterium; species Flavobacterium sp. DSR2-3-3. The sequence goes on along the minus strand of NZ_JAFCUP010000003.1, from coordinate 156,378 downwards.
CACGATATTCAGGAGCGGCCTGTACAATAACTTTGTAATTAAACCCGTATTTGATAAAACTGATTTCGTAATTACTACCCACCAATGTTGATAAAGTGTTCATGGCGTTTTCAATGGAAACCCCTTTCTGTTGTGCCAAATCATTGTCGACTTTCATCATATACTGGGGGAAACTAGCACTGTAAAAACTAAACACGGATGCTAATTCCGGACGTTTATTCAATTCCTTGACAAAATCATTATTAACGCTTTCCATTTTCTTGTAATCTCCTGACCCTGCTTTATCCAGCAGACGAAGTTCAAAACCTCCTGCGGCTCCATATCCTGGCACCGCTGGCGGTTGGAAAAACTCAATATTGGCACCCGGAATATCTTTGGTTTTCTCTTCTAATTCGGTCATTATTTCCTGTACAGAATGCTTTCGCTCGCTCCATTCTTTAAGATTAATCAAACAAGTTCCCGCATTGGCTCCCGTACCTTCCGTAAGAATTTCATACCCTGCCAAAGCTGATACCGATTGCACACCGTCTATAGTTTCCGCAATTTTCTGCAATTTTTCAGCAATATTATCTGTTCTTTCTAAGGAAGAACCAGGAGGCGTTTGGATGATAGCATAAAACATTCCTTGATCTTCATTAGGAATAAATCCTGAAGGAACAGTACTGCTGATAAACCAAGTTCCCGTGCAAAAACCTATAAGCGCAATAAAAGTGATGGTTCTTCGGCTTACAATGCGACTTAAAACGCTTTGATATTTCTCAGCAGTACTATTAAACGTAGAATTAAAACCATCTAAGAAGCGATTTATTGGCGTTCTTTTTCTAGGTTTGCCATGATTGCTTTTCAACATCATCGCACAAAGTGCCGGCGTAAGCGTTAGTGCCACAATACCCGAAAGAATAATAGCAGTTGCCATTGTAATCGAGAATTGACGATAAAAAATCCCTACGGGTCCAGACATGAATGCCACCGGAACAAATACTGCTGCCATCAAGAAAGTAATCGCTATAATAGCACCCGCTATTTCATGCATTGCTTTTTTAGTAGCTTTTAAAGGTGAGAGATGTTCTTCCTCCATCTTAGCATGAACGGCTTCAATGACTACAATAGCATCATCGACGACTACTCCAATGGCTAATACTAGTGCAAATAAAGTAATAAGATTTAGTGTAATCCCGAATAATTGCATGAACATAAAGGTTCCAATAAGGGAAACAGGAACGGCAATCGCCGGTATAATAGTTGACCTCCAATCGCCCAAGAAAAGAAATACTACTAAACCCACTAAAATAAAGGCTTCGACCAGAGTATGAATTACTTTTTCGATGGAAGCATCCAGAAATTTAGACACATCATAACTGATTTCATAATCCATTCCTTTTGGGAAAGAATTTTTCTTGATTTCAGCTAATTTTAATTTTACATCTTTAATAACCTGACTGGCATTACTTCCGTAAGATTGTTTCAAAACAATTGCAGCAGAAGGTTTTCCGTTTAAGTTTGAATAAATATCATACATAGAACTTCCAAACTCAATATTGGCGACATCTTTTAATCGTAAAATTTCGCCGTCAGGATTCGACCTAAGTACTACATTTCCATATTGTTCTTTACTTGTAAATCGGCCCGAATATTTCAGTACATATTCAAATGCTTGCGATCTTTTACCAGAACTTTCTCCTGTTTTACCTGGTGAAGCTTCTAAACTTTGATCTGCCAACGCTTCCATAATTTCCTCCGCAGAAATTTTATAGGATAACATTCTGTCTGGCTTCAGCCAAATTCTCATCGCATATTCCCGATTACCCAAAACATCAGCAAATCCTACTCCATTTACCCTTTTTAACTCAGAGAGAATATTAATCTCTGCAAAGTTGTACAAAAACTTCTGATCCGTGTTCTTATCTGTACTGTAAAGATTCACATACATCAACATACTCGATTCTTCACGCGTAATTTTCACTCCTTCTCTTACCACTAATGGCGGTAATTTATTGACTACAGAGGCTACACGGTTTTGAACATTTATCGCTGCCTGATTCGGGTCGGTACCCAAATTAAAAATTATTTGAATACTAGCTTCTCCATCATTACCAGCATCTGAAGTCATGTATTTCATTCCGGGAACTCCATTGAGTGCTTTCTCAAGTGGAATGATGACAGCCTTGATCATCAGTTCTCCATTAGATCCTGGATAATCTGCTATCACATTTACCCTTGGTGGCGAAATAGAAGGAAATTGAGTCACCGGCAAATTGGTTAGTGCCAAGACTCCCAAAAAGACAATTATGAGCGATATTACTATCGACAAAACTGGTCTTTGAATAAATTTATTAAACATTATATTTATTTTTTATGGTTAAACCAAATTGAAAATTATAAACCTATTCCGTTTTTAATCGCAAATGGGCGATGACGTCTTTCGATTTTATAAAATCATACTTTATCTTTTCATCGTCCTTAACTTTCTGAATACCTTCCAGTAAAATCTTGTCGTTTTCAGTAAGACCACTCGAAATCACATATAAATCCGGGATTTCACCAGTAATAATAATTTCCTTTGATTCCAGTACATTGTTTTTATTTACCAAAAAAACATATTTTTTATCTTGAATTTCATACGTAGCTTTCTGCGGAATTACGATAGCATTTTTAAGCGGAACATTCATTTGAACCAATCCAGTTTCACCGTGCTTCAGTAATTTGTTTGAGTTCGGGAATCGTGCTCTAAAGGCAATGTTTCCTGTTTCATTATTAAACTCACTTTCAATCACCTCAACATTACCTTTAAACTGAAAAACTTGGTTATTGGCCAATAGCAGACTTACTTTATTAGTGGCACGATCTTTTACATTGCTCTGATATTCTAAATACTCCGGTTCTGAAACATTAAAATAGGCAAACATTTGACTGTTATCAGAAAGACTGGTCAGTAAAGCTCCTTCATCTATTAAACTTCCTAATTTTAATGGAATGCGATCAATAGTTCCGGCAAATGGCGCTCTGATTTCAGTGAATGATAAATGTAGTTTTGCCAAAGCCACTTCAGCTCTTGCCTGCTCTAATTTGGCTTGAGCCAAAGACTGCTCGTTTCTGGAAACTATATTTTTGTCGGCAAGGGTTTTGGCATTATGTAATTCAATCTCAGCGCCTTTTGCTTCTGCTTGTGCCTTTAGCAATTCTGCCTGATACATTCCCGGCATAATTTTAAATAATAGCTGACCTGCTTTTACATATTGACCTTCATCTACATAGATGTTTTGTAAATATCCTTTTTCCTGCGATCGAACTTCAATGTTACGTACAGAACGAATTTGCGAAACATATTGTTTGGTAAACGAAGTATCAATTTTTATGGGATTGGTAACAATAAATTTCGTCTCTTCTTCTTTTTCTTCTTTTTTTGTTGTACAACTTGTTAGGCACAACAAGGCAATCAAGCCCGTGAACACGAGTATTTTATTCATGATGTAAAATGAAAATTAAGCGATTAAATACTTGGAATTGGGAATTCCTTAGAAATAAAAAGTCATCAGTTTTCAAAAATATTGGAACTGGCATACTATAAATGAAAGCTTAAAGCGTTCAAAAAGTAAGCAACCTCAAAAATTTAGTAACTGATTTCAGTATTAATCAAATTCTTAATACCTGCTGAATAATATAAATAGGATATGACTGGCCACAAAATGGCGCGAAGATTTTAAAATTTTTATTACAATAGTTTAAGACAGACTGACAAGAAAATGTCTGATACCAAACTTTTGAAACGCCAAATTTTTCGGTAACATTTTTATTTAAATTTCTTTTTTTAAGAGAATCGCTGTTGGAGCATTCCTCTTCTAGATCAAAACCACCAGCATTAATCATAATACTGCCCGAAATCGTCTTAGCAAATTTTACTTCATCCGAATGTACAAGTTTGGAAATTAATGAGCTGTAGATGTCATTGTCATGCGAGGTAGCATGAACATAATTTCCTCCGCATTGCAGATAGAAAAACAGATATAGAAAAAAAACAGTTAATCTCATTTGGAAGCCAAAAGTAATAAAAGTAATGAAAGAAAAAACAATTTTAATTAAGTTTAACAAGTAAAAGAAAGCGAAAACGATTGCAGTTCTTTCAAAAAAACATTAATGAAGAATAAACACAATTTTAATTAATTAAACGTTAAGCAATAGTAAACTACTTTTCCACATTTATAAAATGGCTTGTATCTTAATAATTAGAAACAAATTTCTCTAATCTCATAACATCTGGTTTATTAAAAGTTTTAGCACTTTTACCTACATTTATAAAAGTATCAATCAACGCAGCATTATTAAATTAAATTCATTGATCAGCACATAATTCCTGTACCTCAATTAATCCATTGCTTTGCCCAAGATTACTAAATAGCGAATATCTGATTACTTTTCTTCATAGTATTCCTTCATGAATGACTCAAAATAAAATGTTCATCGAAAAACTATAAAAAGTACATTAAATAAATGTGTTCGACTGTCGAACACCAAAATCATATTTAAGGAGTAATTTTTATCTTAAAAAATTGAATTTTTACAATAAAAGATAAAAAACAAAAGAAACAATTGATAAAAAAAAATGATTTTAAGAATTGAAAACAAAAATAAAAAACTCATATAAACAAATGTATCTAAAATTATTTCTCGAGTTTATCTATAAACATTGATATAGGAGTTAGGTGTTCGATTGTAATCCCGGCGACTCCAAAAAAAAACCTGTAAATAATTAATTTACAGGTTTTTTTAGGACTAGACAACTACTTTCCTCAAAACTTAACAAGCTATTTTACTGCTATGGCGGTAATTTTAAGGAATCTACTTTCTATTTACAACACGATTTTGTACCAAAAGATAGATTGCTACAAACAATCTGAAATTATTTCATACTTCATTAAGTATTCTACTGTTGAACTTCAGACATCGAATTTGATACCAAACAAATTTCTCAGATAATCAAAAAAAGCTTCTATTTTAGCGTACTTTTAAAATATAATCTTAAAAAATCAAAAAATTAATGGCCTGTAACATCTTGCTTCCTACTGCCTCAAAAGATGACATAAAAAGGATTTCTATACTTGTTTGGAAAACCTATTATAATTTTAAAAAAAATCCTCTGTGTGATAAATGTTACTGTAACTAAAATTTAAACTGACAATATTTGCATCATAAAATTTAAAATTATGGAATATTTAGGTTATTTTGCGTCAATACTTATTGGCGTTGCATTAGGACTAATTGGAGGTGGTGGAAGTATTCTCACGGTACCTGTATTGGTTTATTTATTTGCAGTTGAACCCGTGATCGCAACAGCCTATTCATTATTCATTGTTGGTTTAACAAGTGCCGTGGGTAGTGTTGGATATTTCAAAAAAGGATTGGTAAACATCAAAACTGCCATTGTTTTTGGTATTCCGTCCATTATTGCCGTTTTTACAACAAGAGCAGTAATAGTTCCTGCAATTCCTAAAGAACTGTTTTCTATTGGAAACTTTATCTTGACTAAAGACCTTTTTTTAATGCTGCTTTTCGCTGTAATAATGATTATTGCTTCTTGTAGCATGATTAAAAAAGACAAAAAACTAGTTTCTGAAGAACCACATGAACAAAAATTCAATTATCCACTGATACTTATAGAAGGAGCACTTGTTGGAATAATTACCGGACTTGTGGGAGCTGGTGGTGGATTTTTAATTATACCGGCTTTGGTTATTTTGAGTAAACTTAGTATGAAAGAAGCGGTTGGGACTTCATTAGTAATCATTGCTGCCAAATCTTTAATCGGTTTTTTTGGAGAAGGTGGAGAAAACGTTATCGATTGGCAATTCTTATTTACCATTTCAGCATTTGCAGTTATTGGAATTTTTATTGGTACAGCATTATCCAAAAAAATTGATGGCAACAAACTGAAACCTGCCTTTGGTTGGTTTGTTTTAGTGATGGGAATTTATATTATAACTAAAGAACTTTTTCTAAAATAAAAACCCTCTGTGACATAAGTCACTAAATAAGAATGAAATACTCAATACTATTGGTCGTTTTATTATCTTAAAAATCAAAAAATGTCAAATCATTATAAAATACTTGTCATAGGTGGAGGAAATGCAGGACTTTCTGTAGCCTCACAGTTACTTCGTAAAAGAAGTAATTTAAACATTGGAATCATTGACCCCTCTGAAAAACATTATTATCAACCCGCATGGACACTGGTTGGTGCTGGAATTTTTGACATCAATAAGACCGTTCGAAATGAAAAAGACGTTATTCCAAAAAACACTACCTGGATCAAAGAAGCGGTGTACGAATTTATGCCAAATGAAAACAAAGTAAAATGCCGTTCAGGCGCTGTACTCACTTACGATTACTTAGTAGTTTGCCCAGGGATTCAATTGGATTGGAATAAAATAAAAGGACTGGAGGAAACTTTAGGAAAAAATAACATCAGTAGTAATTACTCTTTTCAACACGCGCCATACACTTGGGAAATGATTGAAAATTTTCCGGGTGGCACAGCGGTTTTTACAAACCCAACAACGCCTATAAAATGCGGAGGAGCACCACACAAAATTATGTATTTAGCGTGCGATTACTGGCGCAAAAAAGGAATTTTAGATAAATGTGATGTTCATTATATTTCTGGAGCAAGCGTAATATTTGGTGTCAAAGAATATGCGGAGACTCTACTAAAAGTGATCGCTAAATATAATATTCACGTTCATTATAACGCTAATGTTACAGCAATTGATGGTAAAAATAAAACAGTTGAATTTGAAACTAAAGAGATTGATGACAATTTAACTCAAAAACTATCTTCTGAAAATGCAGGCTATTACGGCATTGTCGAAAATGACGGCGTGGAAGAATTTAAAAAAGTAACTTTGAACTTTGATTTGTGTCACGCAGTTCCACCGCAATCAGCACCCGATTTTATAAAAAACAGTCCATTGAGAGATGCACAAAATCCTTTGGGATATGTAGAAGTTGACAAAAACACACTGCAACACACTCGTTTTTCTAATGTATTTGCTTTGGGTGATTGTATCAATGCGCCTTCTAGTAAAACAGGTGCAGCAATACGGAAACAAGCCCCAGTTGTGGTTGAAAACCTTTTGGCAATCATGGATAAAAAGACCGTTACAGCACAATATGACGGCTATAGCGCCTGCCCTATTCCAACACAATACGGAAAATTAATGCTGGCTGAATTTGATTATTCTAATACGCCGAAAATGACTTTTCCCATAAATCAGGCAAAACCAAATTGGGCCATGTGGATTCTTAAAACTAAAATTCTGCCTTGGCTTTATTGGAATAAAATCCTAAAAGGAACTGCCTAATCATTAATACCTAGATTTTTAATTTGTTATCCCTTTCAAGTCAAACTGAAAGGGATTTTTTTATTTTGGCTTAAGTGACAATTATCACTTTTTAACGGAATTAGTATTCGGAAATTTACAGAGTGAACATTCACTTACTTGTATTAAAAACCAATTTAAAATGAAAATGTCAGACAAACAACTGGAAATAATCAAAGCCACCGGAAACATTCTCACTTCGTCTGGTGTCAGTGGTTTAACCATTAAAAAATTGGCCGTAGCCATGCAATTCTCTGAAAGTGCTATTTACAGACATTTTGAAAGCAAAGAGGAAATAATCTATGCATTGCTTGATTTTCTGGCTACAAATATGGACGAAAGATTAACAGCATCTCGTTCGATAAAAGAAAATCAAAAAGAGCAATTTGTTCTATTATTTCAGAATCAGTATTCGTTTTTTAAACAAAACCCACATTTTGTCGTCGCAGTTTTTTCTGATGGATTAATGGAAGAAAGCCAGCGCATCAACGAAATGATTTATAAAATAATGAGTGTAAAAATTAAACATTTAAAACCACTGCTTATTGAAGGTCAACAATCAGGTGTTTTTACCAATGCCATTTCTGCAGATGATTTAACGCACATCGTAATGGGAACTTTCCGACTCCAAATATATAAATGGCGCATGGCCGAATTCCAATTTGACATTGAGATCGAAGGAAATAAAATGATACAAGCTATGTTAACATTAATCCATTTAAAATGAAAAATACATTCCGAATTTTATTAGTGCTACTGCTCAGTTTTGAGCTGCAAGCGTAGGAAAAACTTTCCTTCACAAAGATTGATGCCGTTTTGCTCTACGCCGAAAAAATACGACAGTGCTTAAAATTTCGAACGAACAAGTAGCATTGTCAAAGTACCGAACTTTAATTTCAAAAATAAATGCGTTTAATCCACGAGGAAATGCCACGGCTTCGGCAACAGATAATTTACAGTTGCCTACTAATTATTTGCCGGCACAAATCTTTGGCGGTGTTCCCGGTACTTTTAAGGAAACACAATTTGGACATTTTGGTATTTACAATATTTTGAATATGACCATTATGGAAAAACTGAATGATATTGCGATTCTAAAAGCCATTGGTTTTTCGGGCAAAGATGTCATCCAAATTTTTGTAAAAGAAGCCATTGTTATTGGATTAATCGGGATTGTATTTGGTTTGTTGTTAGCGATGATTTTAGTAAAAGTAATGGGTAATATGTGGGTTGGCGGTGATATAGGGTTTTTCCCGATTCGGTTTTTTCCAAAATTCTTTGGCTTGGGAATTGGATTTGGATTAATCGTAACCACATTGGCGGGTTATATTCCGGCCAGAAAAGCAGCGAAATTAGATCCTATAACAATTTTTAGAAAATGATACAATCGGAACTATTATTACAGGCAAAAGAAGTTAGTAAATATTTTTACGAACCCGATAAATTTAAGGTTTTGAACGACATCTCTTTTGACATTCACAAAGGGGAATTTGTAACCATGGTTGGAAAATCAGGTTCTGGAAAATCGACTTTGTTATACCTTCTTTCTACAATGGATACGGATTATGAAGGCAATATTATTTTAGACGGTGAAAATTTAACCCAAAAAACAAAAGAAGAGTTAGCTGCCATTCGCAACGAAAAAATAGGTTTTGTTTTCCAGTTCCATTATTTATTACCTGAATTTTCGAGTTTAAAAAACGTAATGATACCGGCACTCAAATTAGGGAAATATTCCAAAGAAGAAATTGAATCGAGAGCGTATTCCATTTTAGAAAAATTGGATTTGAAAGACCAGGCATTAAAACCAACTTCCAAACTTTCGGGAGGACAACAACAGCGTGTGGCCATTGCCAGAGCATTAATAAACGACCCAAAAATCATTATGGGCGATGAACCAACAGGGAATTTAGACAGTAAAAATGCAGCAATTGTTTTTGATTTGTTCAAACATCTGACAACTGAGTTTAACCAAACGGTGATTGCGGTAACCCACGACAATGATTTTGCAAAAGCGAGCGACAGAATTATTGAAATGGCGGATGGAATTATTCTATAAAAAAAAAAGAAATTTTAAAGAAATAGCTGTGCCAAAACAACACGAATTTGGTAGTTCTAACACATTAATCTGCATTTAAAAAAACACAGAAAAGACCTTCGTATTTGGAAGTATTTTTTTTGCCTGTACCTTGTAATGCATTCAAATTCAAATTGCTATGTGACATTTATCACATACTATAATTAATACGAAAATAATTATTTTCTTATGATAATTATCACTTTAGATTAAAAATGTGCCCCCTAATTTTGCCCTATCAATAATTAAAAAAACATAATATTATGAAAATCGAACAAATTTATACCGGATGTATTGCTCACGCAGCCTATTATTTAGAAAGTAACGGAGAGGTTGCCATTTTTGATCCATTACGCGAAGTACAGCCTTACATCGACAGAGCGTTTGCAGACAATGCTAAAATTAAGTACGTTTTTCTCACTCATTTCCATGCTGATTTCGTTTCGGGACATTTGGATTTAGCCAATAAAACAGGTGCTAAAATTGTTTACGGTCCAACAGCGAAACCGGCTTATGAAATTATTACTGCCAAAGACGGACAAATTTTTGAAATTGGAAACTACAAAGTAAAAGTGATTCATACACCGGGACACACCATGGAAAGTACTACTTTTCTGTTGATAAACGAGAACGGAAAAGAGCATGGAATCATAACTGGAGATACCCTGTTTATTGGAGATGTAGGCCGTCCCGATTTAGCGCAACACGTTGTGGCTGATTTGACCCAAGACAAATTGGCCAGACATCTTTACCAATCCTTACGAAACAAAATCATGCCTTTGTCTGATGATTTAATTGTATATCCCAATCACGGAGCGGGTTCCGCTTGCGGAAAAATGATGAGTAAAGAAACTACCGATACGCTGGGTAACCAAAAGAAAACCAACTACGCCCTGAACCCAAAAATGAACGAAGATGAGTTTGTTACTGCGGTACTAACAGGATTAACAAATCCTCCGGGCTATTTTCCGGCTAATGTTTTAATGAACATCAATGGGTACGAAAGTTTAGATGCTGTGCTTAAAAAAGCAAATAAACCTTTAAATCCGGAAGAGTTTGAATTAATTGCCAATGAAACTCGTGCCTTAATTTTGGACACCCGATTGGCATCAGAATTTGCAAATGGATTTATCCCAAACAGCATTAACATCGGTTTAGACGGTAATTTTGCCATGTGGGTAGGCAAAATGATTCCCGATATTAAACAAGAAATACTGTTAGTTACCGAGCCGGGAAAAGAAGAAGAAAGTATGGTTCGTCTATCTCGAATAGGCTACGATAGTACAATTGGATACTTAAAAGATGGTTTTGAATCATGGAAAAAAGCGGGCAAAGAGGTGGATACACTCACCCGAATTACTGCAACAGAATTGGAACAAAAACTAAAAAACGAGGAAATTCCCGTTTTTGATGTCAGAAAGAAAAGCGAATATTTATCGGAACATTTGGTTGGAGCAATAAATATTCCGTTAAACGAAATCAACAGTCACTTGGCTGAATTTCCAAAAGAAAAACCATTCATCCTGCATTGCGCCGGAGGTTATCGTAGTATGTTGGCGGCATCAATTCTAAAAATGCGTGGTTGGGATAATTTTGTTGATGTTATTGGCGGTTTTACAGATATTACAGAAACAAGCCTCCCAAAAACGGATTATGTATGTCCGACAACATTATTATAAAACAAGTTTTGTTCTATATAAAGAGAGAGAGAGAATCTGAAAAGGTTCTCTCTTTTTTTTGCTCCAAAGTGATAATAGTCGCTATCCAAAAGCATTGCTGTCAGTATTTTTGAAAAAATTAATAGATAAAGGATAATGAAAAAAATAATTTTAGTCTCCTTCTTGATGTTGCTCGCTGCAACCGGATGTGATAAAATCGATACAAAAAAATTGGAAGAAAATAAAAACCAAACTCCATTAGAAAAATTAGTTTCAGGGAATCAACGCTTTTTAGAAGAAAAAACAATTCATCCCCATCAAAATAAAAAATCAGTTTTAGAAAATCAAAACGTACAACATCCTTTTGCCGTTGTAGTCACTTGCTCAGACAGCAGAGTTTCGCCTGAAATTCTGTTCGATCAAGGGATAGGCGATTTATTCGTAATCAGAAATGCTGGAAACCTAATTTCTGATATTGATATGGGGAGCATTGAATATGCCGTTGAGCATCTCGATGTTAAAATAATCGTCATTTTAGGACACACAGAATGTGGTGCTATTAAAGCGTACATTGGTGATAAAAATAATGATTACAAAAAGCACCTAAATCACATTGATGACATTGTGGAAACTATCGCAGAGGAAAAAGAGGAACAGGAAGCCGAAAAACAAACGCCAAAACAAGACAATGTATTAGGTTGTATCAATGCTAATATTGAACATTCAAATAGGCTTGTTCAGGAAAATTCAATTGTAAAAGAACATAAAATTAAAATTATTTCCATGCGCTATGACGTGCATACAGGCAAAATAATTCAGTTGTAAACCGCTATGTAACATTAGTCACCAATTTTAATAAAATCATGACCTAATTTTGTCCAATAAATTAGAAATTAAAAAAAACGATATGTATTTTCAACACATTTACGACAAGAGTCTTGCTCAGGCAAGTTATTTTATTGGCTGTCAAAAAGCAGGTGTAGCCGCAGTTATCGATCCTAAAAGGGATGTTGACACCTACCTTGAAATTGCCAAGCAGAACAATATGAAAATTACTCATATTTTAGAAACACACATTCATGCTGATTTCCTTGCTGGTTCCAGAGAATTAGCCGCTTTGACGGGAGCAGAAATGTACCTTTCAGCGGAAGGCGGGCCCGATTGGAAATATGAATTCCCTCATGTTGACGTGAGAGATGGTGATGTTCTAAAAGTAGGAAACTTAAAAATCGAAGTAGTTCACACGCCTGGACATACTCCGGAAAGCATCAGTTTTCTGTTAACAGATACTCCCGCAAGCGATGAACCCGTAATGTTGTTTACCGGTGACTTTGTATTTGTTGGAGATATAGGAAGACCCGATTTGCTTGAAAAAGCAGCAGGAATGAAAGGAACACAAGACATTGGTGCCAAACAAATGTATCAATCCATTAATAAATTTGATGCATTGCCTGATTATATTCAAATCTGGCCAGGTCATGGAGCAGGTTCTGCTTGTGGAAAAGCATTAGGAGCCGTTCCAAGCAGCACTGTAGGATATGAAAAAATAAGAAACTGGGCTTTTCAGCATAAAAATGATGAAAGTGGATTTGTAAAATATTTATTGGAAGACCAACCGGAACCGCCAAAATATTTTGCGATGATGAAAAAACTAAATAAAGTTGATCGTCCGCTTCTTACAACTGTTCCAAAATTAAAACAACTGGATTATAACGAATTAACAGCAGCTTTAGAAAAAGGAATCAAATTGATTGATGCAAGAGATAAAACGGAATTTTCTAAAGGATTTATTCCGGGAAGCATCAACATTCAGGGGAATAATTCATTTGCCACTTGGGCAGGATGGTTTCTTACGTATGAAGAACCTTTTATGTTGCTTGCCGATGAATCACAATTAGATGATTTGACCAGAAAACTAATGCGAATTGGATTAGACAACATTCACGGGTACATTCCTTCTACGAAAATATGGGAAGAAAATGGCGGTTCTTTAGAGAAAGTAAATCAAATTACAATAGAAGAATTTAAAGCCTTACAACAAGAAAAAGATGTTCAAGTTGTTGACCTTCGAGGTGTTGCGGAATACAATGCAGGTCACATCAAAGGAGCTGACAATGTATTTGTAGGTACTTTGGTAAATAATCTGGACAAAATAAGTAAAGATAAAAAAGTATTAATCCATTGCCAAGGCGGTGACAGGGCAGCAATTGCCTATTCATTATTAGCGCGAAATGGTTATAAAAATGTGCTCAACTATTCTCGGGGAATGAATGAGTGGATGAGCCAAAATAATCCTATTGAATACTAAAAACCTCAATTATGTTCGGAATTTTTAAAAATATATTTTCAAAAAAAGACACCACACAAATGGAAAAAATAATAAAAGAAGGTGCTTTCCTAGTAGATGTTCGCACACCGTCAGAATTCGCAGAAGGTCACGTAAAAGGTTCAACGAATATTCCTTTGGATCAAGTGGCGAGCCAATTGGAAAAATTCAAAGAAAAAGATCATATCATTGTTTTCTGCCGAAGCGGTAATCGCAGCGGTCAAGCCAAAATGATTTTGGAGCAAAATGGTTTCAAAAACGTTACAAATGGCGGTACTTGGCAAGATGTAAACGAAGCTATAAGTAAATAAACAACGATAGTTTTAAAATAGTGTGCAGTTTAAAATAAGAGATTTTTTGTTTTAAGCTGCATCCTTATTTATGCAGCAGCAGAGATTTAAGCGAAATTAATGCGATTGAATTGGTAATTGGTTTAGTAAATATCTTTAAAACATTTGATTTTTCAAATTGACTTAAATAAAGAGTAAATTTGATAGTCTATTTATAAAAAATTAATGATTTTTAGCTTTTTAAAAAACAAAAACGACTTAACTACTTTTTGCAAACAATTACACACATACAATGCTATGGAAGAGAAAAAACCAGCAAACAAAGACTTAATTTTAAGAGAAAAATTAGCGTTGCAACGAACAACTTTGGCCAATCAATCCACATTTCTAGCCTTTTTGAGAACGTCAATGTATTTTTTGATTGCAGGTTTGAGTTTGAGAAATCTGCTCAAAATTGAAAATAGTTTACTGATTGAAATCGCACTTTTTGTCACTTCATTTATCATTTTTGTTTTTGGAACCGTGAACTATTTTAAACACAAAAAATCCATCGCAGAAAATAAAAAACACATCGGTGACTACCAATTAGAATATTACAAATTATAAGAACTTACCCTTTTTTGTTCCTAACTTCTTTTCCAAACGAAGATTTTAAATTAATAAATTACCTCAATTGAAAACAAATACAACCAAACTTGGACTGAAAGAAAATTGGAAACAGTTTACTATTTTGGTTATTGTCAATGCCTTTGTCGGCGGAATGATAGGAATGGAACGAACCATTATTCCAAAATTTGCTGAGATTGAATTTGGCATTGCTTCAAAAACAGCTATTCTCTCTTTCATCGTTGCCTTTGGAATTACAAAAGCCATTACCAATTATTTTACAGGCAAACTGGCGAACCGTTTCGGGAGAAAAAATTTACTTTTATTCGGTTGGATTCTGGCCATTCCCATTCCTTTTATTTTAATTTATGCAGAATCTTGGAACTGGGTGATTTTTGCCAATATATTATTGGGAATTAGTCAAGGACTTACTTGGAGCAGTACAGTGGTGATGAAAATTGATTTGGTTGGAGAAAAAGATCGTGGACTTGCGATGGGACTCAACGAGTTTGCCGGTTATTTTGCCGTTGGATTAGTTGCTTTTCTGTCAGGCTACATTGCACAAAAATATGGCATTACGCCTTACCCTTTTTATTTGGGAATTGGGATTTCGATAATTGGTTTTTTATTGACTTTGTTTTTTGTGAAAGACACCAGAGTATTTGTTCACCAAGAAAACACAACGAATAAAACTGAAAAATTAGATAATATTTTTCTTGAAACCACTTTCAAAAACAAAACATTAAGCGCCATAACACAAGCAGGATTAGTCAATAACCTGAATGATGGCATGATTTGGGGACTGTTACCCATTGTGTTGCTTTCTTTGAATTATGATTCACAGAATATTGGAATTATAACCGCTATTTATCCTACCGTTTGGGGTTTTGGACAATTGGTAACCGGAAAAATGTCAGATGTTTATTCGAAAAAAAAGATGTTGTTTTGGGGAATGTTACTTCAGGGAATTGCGATACTTTTTATTCCTTTTGCTGCAGCATTCTATCAGTTGGCCGCCATTTCAGCATTTTTGGGTTTAGGAACGGCGTTAGTTTATCCTACTTTTTTATCCGCCATTGCACAGGCAACAAACCCGCATCAGAGAGCAGAAAGTATTGGTACATTCAGGCTTTGGAGGGATTTAGGATATGCGATAGGCGCGATTATTTCAGGAATAACAGCTGATTTATTCGGTGTAAATTATGCCATTATATTGATCGGAGTTATCACCATTGCATCATCAGCAATAATCAAAGTTCGAATGCCAAAAGACCATTTACAAAAAACAACTAACTGATTCAAACGACATGAAAGAAATAGATAGCTCCTCAAATGAATGCATTCAAGTTGCAGTAGTAAAACAAGCGCTTCAGCAAAATGAAAAAATACAGATTATTGATGTCCGTTCCAAAGAAGAATTCGAAAGTAATCATATTCCGGAAGCCAGAAATATTACTTTGGCAGAAATTGAAAACCAAATACATCAAATCAAAAAAGATTGTAAAATTATTACAGCTTGTGGAAAAGGTAGAGGAAGATCGATGGATGGAGCTAAACTTTTAAAAGAAATGGGATACAATGCAAACTGGCTTTGCGGTGGAACAAATGAATGGTTAAATTTAAAATAAAGTATAAAGCTAAAACCAAGAGATTCTTTCTTTTCAGAAAGTAATAATTCAAAAAAATAAAAAATGAACTGGAAAACACCAAAAAAATCCACTATCCAAAATATTGTTTTTATCGTATTAATAGCATTGCTTCTGTTCAGTCCGTTGGGCACTTTTGTAAAAGTACAACTGAACCGATTAATTGCCTTTTCACCCAAAACAATTGCGGTAACAGATCAAAAAATGCTTTCCAATTATCATTGGCAATTAAAAGACGCCACCGGAAATACGGTGTCATTGGACGCATACAAAGGAAAAATTATATTCATTAATTTCTGGGCTACCTGGTGTCCGCCTTGTATTGCCGAAATGCCAAGCATTCAAAAATTATATGTTGATTATCAAGATAAAATAGTCTTTTTGTTTGTGACAACGGATTCCTTCGAAAAAGCAAATGCTTTTATGATTAAAGAAAATCTGACGCTTCCTGTGTATCAATCGGTAACCAATCCTCCATTAGAAATGGAATCGGCGACAATTCCGGCAACTTATCTTATTAATCAATCAGGAAATGTAATCGTAGCCAAAATTGGAACAGCAAATTGGAATAGTGATTCGTTCCGAGAAATGCTAGACGAGTTATTAAAAAAATAAAATCATTGTCATTTTTTACTTTTTTTTTCTTGTGTGACAAAAGTAACATAACTACTCATTTATAAATTTAATCTTTGTGGTTATAAAAAAATAAATATGGAAATTTTAGAATTAATCAGAGAGCCTTGGCCTTGGTATATTGCAGGCCCATTAGTTGGACTTACAGTTCCGGCTTTGTTAATCATTGGAAACAAATCATTTGGAATTAGCGCCTCATTACGTCACACTTGCGCCATGTGCTTACCGGCAAACATAAAATTTTTCAAATACGATTGGAAAAAAGAAATCTGGAATATGTTTTTCGTTTTCGGTATTTTATTGGGTGGTGTGATCGCGTACAGCTCTTTGTCAAATCCAAATCCAATTAATATTAATGGAAATCTAAAAACCGAATTGGCAGGCTACGGCATAACTGAAATTTATGGAATGTTACCGGAACAATTATTCTCGTGGGAAAGTTTATTTACACTCAGAGGCTTTTTTATGATGGTTATTGGTGGCTTTTTTATTGGTTTTGGTTCTCGCTATGCGGGAGGATGCACCAGCGGTCACTCTATTTCCGGTTTGTCTAATTTACAAATGCCATCGCTTATAGCAACATGTTGTTTCTTCATTGGAGGATTGATTATGGCAAATGTTATTTTACCATTTATTCTTTCACTTTAAGTTACGAATTATGAACATTAAAGATCAAAATACAGATTTCGAAACGCGTTCTTTAGATACTTCTTGTATCAATGAGAGTCAATTAGAACATAAGTGGTACCACAATTTAAAATATTTAATCATTGGTATTTTGTTTGGTATTGTTTTCATTAAAGCAGAAATTATCAGTTGGTATCGCATTCAGGAAATGTTCCGTTTCCAATCTTTTCACATGTATGGTGTAATAGGAAGCGCCGTTGTGGTGGGTATAATATCCGTTTTTCTGATTAAAAAATTCAATATTAAAACCATTTATGGAGAAAAAATCGAGTTCCATGACAAAACTTTCAACAAAGGTCAAATCTACGGAGGACTTATCTTTGGATTGGGTTGGGCAGTAACAGGAGCTTGTCCTGGACCATTATTTGCACAAATTGGAACGGGTGCCACAGTGATGATTGTTACTCTGTTTTTTGCAATAGTAGGAACTTGGGTATATGGTTATTTTAGAGATAAACTTCCTCATTAATACTTTATGAATCCAGAAAAACAAAATATAGTCCAATTTAAATCGCTCGTAAAAAGGCTAATTTATCTGTTTACAACCATTATCTTCCTGGTAATGGCTTTGTTCGTCGTTTTGTTTTTTAATACATCAATCACTGCTTGGTTTCAAAAAAATGATACGCAAATTGATTCCCTTTATGTCGATGCAGAGACAAAAGTGATTTTGCAAAATGAAACGGCAAAATTCTGGAAACCGGCTGACATTGCTCTGATTAAAGATTCAACTTTAAAACAAGAAGTAGAATATGGCAAAGATCTAATTGCGCATACCGCTAAATACTTGGGTCCAAATGGCAGTTTGAGACAAATCACTAATGGGATGAATTGCAACAATTGCCATCTGGATGCCGGTACAAAACCGTGGGGAAACAATTATGGTTCCGTATATTCGATGTATCCAAAAATGAGAGCGCGAAGCGGCCAAGTGGAAAATTTATACAAAAGAGTGAATGACTGTATGGAAAGAAGCTTAAACGGTCAACCGCTAAAAGAAGATAATAGGGAAATGAAGGCCATGATAGCGTACATTGAATATATTGGCAGTAAAGTTCCTAAAGGAAAAGAAGCAAATGCTTCTGGAATTTATGATTTGGAGTATTTAGATCGCGCCGCTGATCCTGTAAAAGGAAAAGCACTATATGATGCCAAATGTGCCAGCTGCCATCAAAAGAATGGTGAGGGGATTTTGGCAGCGGATAAAAAAGAATACACGTATCCACCACTTTGGGGTAAAAATTCGTATAATAGTGGTGCAGGATTGTTTAGAATCAGTCGTTTTGCAGGATACATAAAATTCAATATGCCATTGGGCGCCTCCTATGAAAACCCTCAATTATCCGATGAAGAATCTTGGGATATTGCTGCTTATGTAGAAAATCTGGAAAGACCGTCGAAAGATTTAAGGCAAGACTGGCCCAATATTTCCAAAAAACCGGTGGATCATCCTTTCGGTCCATTTTCAGATTCATTTACGGCAACCCAACATAAATTTGGACCTTTCAAACCAATAAAAGCCGAAAAAAAGAAAAACGAAAAAAAATAATCTTAAAAACCCAATTATGAAAAACCTAACCATTTTATTTGTTCTTGCATTGAGTATGATTTCCATTGTTTCGATGGCACAAAAAAAGCCAAACAAACACAAGATCGTTTTTCAGTTTACCAATGCTGCTGATACTTTACAACAAAAAGCATTGATAAACCAACTGACAAACCTAACAACGCACTGGCCAAAGTCAAAATACGAGGTGGTGATTCACAGCATGGGTTTACCATTTGTAATGTCAGGGAAATCAAAGCAAATACAAGCAATAAAAGCACTTCGGGCTAAAGGCGTTCGTTTTTTAGTATGCGAAAACACTTTGAAAAGTCAAAAAGTAACAAAAGAACAATTAATTTCAGAAGTAGAATATGTTCCAGTAGGAATAGCAGAGATTGTAGAAAAACAAGAACAAGGCTGGACGTACATTAAAGGTGGATTCTAAAGTAAAAATGTAAATTATGTTTTGTACCCTGCTACACCATGAATTTGGCTGTAGTTTTTCCTGTAAAAATCTGCTAAAAACCAAACCTACAAACCTAAAATAGATGAGCAATAACCGAAGAAATTTTCTAAAATCAGTAGGGACCTTAAGCCTGGGTGCAGCGATTATTTCACCTATTTCCGCTATAGCAAATTCTAATCAAATCGACGAACTTAAATTGGATGCAGCAATCGGCCAAAGCAAACCGCAAACGATTACTATTCTTCAAACCACTGATGTGCATTGTCAGATTCATCCGCATGATGAGTTATTTTGGGAAAATGGGAAAGCTGTTTTTAGAAAAACGGGCGGTTATGCCTACATGGCAACTTTACTGAAACAACTCAAAAAGAAAAACCCAAATACCTATACCATTGACACTGGCGACATGTTTCAAGGAAGCGAATTAAGCGTAGAAACTACCGGTGAGGCTTTTGTTCCAATTTTAAATGCGTTGAATTACGACTTATATCTTCCAGGGAATTGGGAAGTAATTTATGGAAAAAGAAAGATGCAAACGTTGTTAGGTTCTCTTGATGCACCAAAAATCTGTACCAATATGTACCATGATTTAGGCGAAGGGAAACGTGGCGAACTTATTTTTCAGCCGTACACCATTTGGAATATTGCCGGAGCAAAAATTGGTTTTTTAGGCTACACCGACCCTGTAGTGCCGTTGCGACAAAGCCCAAATTACAGTAAAGGAATTTTATATACCAATCCCGAAGAAAATCTGGCTCATTATATAGATGTATTACGAAATCAGGAACAATGCAGTTATGTAATTATAATTGCACATTTAGGTTTATCGCAGCAAATAGCATTGGCAAACCGACCGGAATGTGAAGGTGTAAACTACATTTTGGGTGGCGACACACACGAAAGAGTTCGTAAACCAATTATTTGTAAGTATTCAAAAGTGGTGGAACCGGGAGCATTTGGTTCATTTATTGGAAAATTAGATTTGACTATTCTTAACGGAAAAGTCATTGATGACAACTATGAATTAATAGAAGTCGATTCTCCAAAAATAAGACCCGATGCTAAAATCGAAAAATTATTGAAAGAAAAAGAATCCATTTATTCAGAACAAATCAATAAGGTTATTGGATACAGCACAATTCCTTTGTACCGCTATTTTGTGGTCGAAAATCCTATTGATACTATGATTCTGAATGCCTTAAACTGGAAATTCCCTGATATTGACATTAATCTTTCTAATGGCTTCCGCTTTTGTCCACCAAAAACTACACCAGATCAAACCGGAAATATTGCTATTACAAACGGATTTATTTTTGATATGTTACCAGTTGACAGCACCGTAAGAACAGCCAAAGTAACCGGAAAGCAATTGAAAAACTGGCTGGAAAAAGAATTTAACAATGTTTTTGCTGAGGACGCTTCTAAACGCTTTGGTGGATGGGTGGTTAAATTCAAAGGAATGGAAGTGCGCTTTAATGCTTTTGCCGAAATGGACAAAAGAGTTCAAAGTATTACGGTGAAAAATATGCCATTAGATCCTGATAAATTGTATTCAATCATGGCCTGTGAGCGTGACGGAGATCCTGTGGACGTGCTTTGCAGAATGAAAGGAGTCGTGGATGCCAAAAACACAAATGCAACCTTGCATTCGGTGATGAGGGATTATTTAAAACAAAATTCTCCTGTTACACCTACACCGCAAAAAAACGCAATAATTCTTGATGCTCCTGAAACACTATTATCTCAAGTTACCGGTGTTGATTATACTTTCAGATAGTAGTTAAGTCGTAAAGTCAAAAGTCATAAAGTCGAATGTTTAAACATTCGGCTTTATTTTTTGGCCCAATGTGATAAAAGTTACCTCCCATTTATAGGAATCAGATTATTTTTGTAAAAAATTAAATACTTAAAAATGAAATCTTTTTTCTCTATATTAATCTTAACTTTTTTACTTTTAATAAGTTTCCATTCCTCGGCACAACATCAGGAAATTTCAGATAAACCAAGCGTTTGGAAAGAACAAAATAATGAAAAAATCGATTCCACCTCGATTTTAAATGCTTTCAAAAACGGAAACTTCAGCGGCCATTTTCGCTATTTTTTTATGAGTACCAACAATGAAAGTGGCTTATCTGATTATTATGCCAATGCTCTTGGTGGCGGCGTAAAATTTGAAACGGCTAAATTTCATAATTTTCAATTTGGGGTCAGCGGTTATTACATTTATGATATCGTTTCTTCTGATTTTTCTAAAAAAGATCCTGTAACAAATTTATCCAACAGATACGAAGTAGCGCTTTTTGATTTTCAAAACGTATCAAGTAAAGGCAATTTAAGCAGGTTAGAAGAATTATATTTAAAATACAACTACAAAAATTCTAATGTAACCCTTGGAAAACAACTGCTGAATACGTCTTTCATAAATCTGCAGGACGGCAGAATGCGGCCTACTGAAGTCGATGGAATATGGATCGATTTTAATGAACTCAAAAAAACTAAAATAAATGTAGGTTACCTATACGGAATTTCACCACGAAGTACCATGAAATATTTCAGAGTTGGAGAATCCATAGGAATTTACCCAGCAGGCGTCAATCCCGATGGAACAAAATCCGATTATGCAGGGAATTTAGACAGTGACGGAATTTATATTGTTGGTATACAAAATGAATCGATAAAAAATTTAAAAACACTTTTGTGGAATCAATACGTAGAGAATATATTCAATTCGGCACTATTGCAAATGGACTATAAATACAATTTAAATCCAAACACAACAATGCTTTTCGGATTTCAGACAATTTACCAAAATGCCTTAAATTTCGGCGGAATTGAAAATCCACGCAAAACCTATTTTGAAAAAAATGGCAATTCGCAAACTTTTGGCGGAAGATTAGGCTGGCAGAATAAAAAAATAGAAATTACTTTAAATTACAACCGAATAACTGCTAAAGGAAGGTATTTAATGCCCCGAGAATGGGGACGAGACCCGTTTTACACCTTTATGGCCAGAGAACGGAATGAAGGTTTTGGGGATGCGCATGCGGTAATGACCAAAATACAATATACGAATCCTAAAAAGACATTCAAATCTAATTTGGCAGTAGGTTATTTTGACTTGCCGGATGTGAAAAACGTTGCATTAAATAAATACGGATTGCCTTCTTATGTGCAGACCAATGCTGATTTTCGCTACCAATTTCAAGGATTGCTAAAAGGGTTTGATGCGCAATTATTGTATGTACACAAGTTTAATGCGGGTGAAACCAATCCTAACAAAAATTACATTTTGAATAAAACGAATATGAGTAATATAAATTTTATACTCAATTTCAATTTTTGAAACACTTCTTTTTTTTTATTCCAAATGATAAAATTTCATTATCAAATAATTGATGAGGAAATAAAATATCGTTCCTGCCACTGCAAATGTTATAAAAAAGCTAATAAGGTTTAGCACGATGTTAGGGATAAACTTCAATCGGGGATGTGTCAAAATCGGCTCCCGATGCAGTCTTTCGTGAATATTTTCTTTCGCTATTTTGATTTTCTTTTTGATAATTGAATTGTTTTAAAGACGCTTGCGGCCCTGAATTAAAATAAAATTATGTTGCTGCTTAAGCACTCTAAATTAGGCAATTAATTTAATAATGAAACATTTGGAAGAAAAAAATAATAGGGATTCATTTATTAACTCCTCTAGTTAGCGTGAAATTTCAAAAATCCACTCTTTCAGCAGCATAAGGAATCTGATGCATGGCTCGTTCTGCAATTGCAGTGATGGAAAGTGACGGATTAACTCCCGGATTTGCAGATATCATAGAACCGTCAATGACCAACATATTATGGTATCCAAAAACTTCATTGTTTTGATTAATTACCCCTACAGAGCGGTCTTTCCCCATAACAGCACCTCCCAATACATGAGCAGTTGACGGAATTCCTGCTACGGATTCTAAAATAAATGAAGTTGCTTTACCATTAATTATTTTGCTGTATTTTTCTGTTAAAGCAATAGACTCCGGAATGTAAGCTGACGGTTTTAATCCAGTACCTATAATCGAAGACATTCCGCCAAAATAGTTGTTTCTAAATTTTAAAGTACTGTCTACTGATTGCATGAATAATAAAACAGTAGTACTTTTTGACCAACTGTTTACCCAATAAATTTTGAAATAGGACAACGGATATTTTACCACTTGCCGCGTCATGTTTGCCATTCGTTCCAAAGTGTTTTTTCCATTAGACAAAGGCAAATGAAATAATTTCCAGAAACCAGATCCTTCCGAATACCTCACAATTTCAAGATGGCTATTGTCATCCGTGCGCAGAATACTGCCGATAGCTACTCCTTTTGATAAATTTTTAGTTTTGTCTAACGAGGAAACACTAATTAGCGTTTCATTATTGGTTCGTATATCAGCGCCGAGTTTATCTGACAATAACGGAAGTGATTTCGTCTTTAATTTAAGCAGTAATTTAATAGTACCTAATACTCCTCCTGAAAAAATTACTCCTTTTGAAGTAAATTGTTTTTTAGATCCAAAAAATTTTGTGCTCGATTTTACAGCAATTTTATAACCTGTAGACCCATCTTTATTGTCAATTGGCAAAACATCATAAACCTCATTTTCGGCGAGGATTTCAGCACCATTATTTTGTGCTAAATAAAGATAATTTTTATCAAGTGTGTTTTTAGCATTATGTCTGCAACCCGTCATGCACCCTCCGCAAAAATTGCACCCAGCTCTTTCAGGACCTTTACCATCAAAATAGGGATCCTTTACTTTCACCCCTTGTTTTCCAAAAAAAATCGCAACATCAGGATGTTCAAATTGATCTTCTTTCCCAATTTCTTTAGCCAATTGTTTTAATGCAATATCACCGTCAAACAATTTGGGATTTCTGGACGCGCCAAGCATGGTGAGCGCTTTTTGATAAAATGGTTTTAGTTCAGTTTCCCAATCTTCTAATTCGCTCCAACTTCCTGATTTATAAAATGCGGATTTTGGTATGGGCAAAGTATTCGCATACACTAAAGAACCACCACCAACCCCTGTTCCCGATATAATTACAATATGCCTGAAAATACTCATTTTCATGATACCAAAGAAACGTAGAGAAGGCATCCACAACCATTTCCGTAGGTTCCAATTAGTTTTGGCAAAATCTTCGGATTGGTACCATTTACCTTTTTCAATTACTAAAACTTTGTATCCTTTTTCAGAAAGTCGTAAGGCACTTACTGAACCTCCAAATCCGCTTCCTATTATTATGTAATCAAAATCGTAATGCATCTTTTTTTGTGTTATATCCCAAAAATAAGCAATTATTTTGAATAATATGCACGCATACTAATTTACCTAGAAAGGATTCTTTTGACAGCAAAAACATCAACTTGTAGTGACCCTAATCGGATGCCGATATAATAAACGATTTGATGTAGATCTGTTTTTAAATGAATAAGAGCATTTCAAATTTGAAATGCTCTTATTCATTTAACCTAACGGTAAAATAGATCTGACTGGCTTTTAGTTATTAATGTGGTAGAACTGTCAATTTATATTCCTTTAATATTCCCTTTATTTTTCAGGAAAATCACCTCAATTATTTTACTGGTCATTCCAGCTTCTATTTTTAAGTGATTGGATAAAACTTCTATTACGTTTTTTTCTTCTTTTTCCAATGTTCCGTCGGCAAGTAAAACTTCCAATGCAAGAGCAAATACTGTTTCTTTATCAGCTTTTTCAATTAATTTACAACAGGCTGAAATGTAGTTCAATTGTCCCATTTCCGTTCTTAAATGGTATGATTTTGCATAAAGAGAAGCGATATCAATTCCGATAAATTTTTGTTTAGAATGCAATATTCTCGATAATGTTGCGGTTTCTGAATCGGTAATTTGATTATCGGCAGAAAGGCACGAATATAAAATTCCAACCCAAGCTTCAATTTCAGAAGTTATGGAATTTTGGTCATTATTGTTTTTAGCTTCAAATAAACTCATATTTTTTTTGGTTAAAGTTACTGCTAACAGCTTATTGGATTACTAGGATTTAGTACTAAATTATGATTTATTTTTAAGTTTTCAGGAAACTTGGGAAAACAAGCCCTTTATTCTTTAAGAATGATTCAGCATTTTATTCCTATTTAAAAAAAATAGTAAAAGTCAACAGTATAATTATTACGAATTTATAAACTTCATGTGATGAAAAAATAACATTACCGACTCATAATCAATTAATTAAACGTTTTTGGTGTGTTTATGCATCACTAACACTATAATTCGTTATAGTTTTTATCTATTGAAAATAAAATCAGATAAGGATGGTTTGTAGTAAATTCGCATTCAAGTAAATAAAAATCAAGTAAACTATGGAAAATAATTCAAATCCAACCACATCGTCTTATAATGTGAACAGCGAAAGCAAATGTCCATTTAATCATGGTGCCAGCGCTGGAACTCACGCAAAACAAGGCGCCGGTTCTGCTCCGGCAAACCGTGACTGGTGGCCAAATCAATTGAAATTAAATATTTTGCGTCAACACTCTGCAGCGTCGAACCCAATGGGAGAAACTTTCAATTACGCAGAAGAATTTAAATCGTTAGATTTTGCTGCATTGAAACAGGACATTACGGATTTAATGACAACTTCACAAGACTGGTGGCCAGCCGATTATGGATCCTACTGTGGATTATTCATCAGAATGGCTTGGCACAGTGCAGGTACATATCGTATAGCAGACGGACGTGGTGGTTCTGGAGCTGGAACACAACGTTTTGCTCCGCTAAACAGCTGGCCAGACAATGCTAACTTAGATAAAGCTAGGCTACTGTTGTGGCCAATTAAACAAAAATACGGCAGAAAAATTTCTTGGGCTGATTTATTAATTTTAACTGGTAACTGTGCCTTAGAGTCGGCTGGTTTTGAAACTTTTGGTTTCGCTGGTGGACGTGAAGATGTATGGGAACCAAACGAAGATATATATTGGGGTTCTGAAAATGAGTGGTTGGGCGACAGTCGTTACAATACTGAACGCGAACTGGAACAACCTCTTGCTGCGGTTCAAATGGGATTAATTTATGTGAATCCAGAAGGACCAAACGGAAACCCAGATCCAGTATTGGCAGCTCATGATATTCGTGAGACATTTGCCCGAATGGCAATGAATGACGAAGAAACTGTTGCATTAAGTGCAGGTGGACACACTTTGGGTAAAACCCATGGTGCTGCAGATCCAGAAAATTATGTTGGTGCAGAACCTGCAGGAGCGAGTATCGAAGAACAAAGCCAAGGTTGGAAAAACAGCTTCGGCACTGGTAATGGTGCAGACACAATTACTAGTGGTTTAGAAGGCGCATGGACTACCACGCCATCGAAATGGAGTAATAATTATTTCGAAAATTTATTTAATTATGAATGGGAATTAACCAAGAGTCCAGCAGGTGCGTTTCAGTGGAAACCAAAAGATGGAGCAGGTGCTGGTTTAGTGCCAGATGCTCACAATCCATCATTAAGTCACCAACCTTTTATGTTGACTACCGATTTATCATTACGATTTGACCCTGCTTATGAAAAAATATCAAGACGTTTTTTAGCGAATCCCGCAGAATTCAATGCTGCGTTTGCTCGAGCTTGGTTTAAGTTGACCCACCGTGATCTAGGTCCAAAAACCCGTTATTTAGGACCAGAAATTCCTGCTGAAGATCTGATCTGGCAAGATCCTATTCCTGCAATCAATCATCAATTAATAGACGATCAAGATATTGATTTTCTAAAAGCAACAATATTAGCTTCAGGATTATCAGTTTCTCAACTGGTATCAACTGCATGGGCGTCAGCATCTACTTTCCGTGGCTCTGATAAACGTGGTGGCGCAAACGGGGCTCGTATTCGTTTAGAACCTCAAAAAGATTGGAAAGTAAACAATCCTTCTCAATTAGCACAAGTTATTGAGACATTGGAAGAAATTCAAAAAGAGTTTAACATCGCTAATACTGGTGGCAAGCAAGTATCAATTGCGGATTTAATTGTTTTAGGTGGAAATGCAGGAATTGAAAAAGCAGCAAAAAATGCTAATCATGATGTTAAACTTCCGTTTACTTCAGGAAGAACAGATGCTTTACAAGAACAAACCGATGTGAACTCATTTGCAGTACTTGAGCCTCAAGCAGATGGTTTCCGTAATTACGTTAAGACAAAATATACGGTTTCAGCCGAGGAAATGCTCATCGATAAAGCGCAATTGTTGACATTAACAGTGCCAGAAATGACAGCTCTTGTTGGTGGTATGCGTGTGTTGAATACGAATTTTGATCACTCTCAAACTGGAATTTTTACAAAACGTCCAGAAACTTTAACTAATGATTTCTTTGTAAACTTACTTGATTTAGGCACAACTTGGAAAGCTGTTTCAGAATCTGATGATGCGTTTGTAGGTACTGACCGTAAAACTGGTACAATTAAATGGATTGGTACGCGCGTAGATCTTATTTTTGGTTCAAACTCTGAACTGAGAGCTATTGCTGAAGTTTATGGCTGTGTCGATTCGCAAGAAAAATTTGTTAAGGACTTTGTTGCAGCTTGGACCAAAGTGATGAACCTTGACCGTTTCGATCTGGTTTAATTTTAGTATTTTTAATTTGTTTAAAAAGGTGGTCTGGCAACAGATCACCTTTTTTGTTTTTTATAATTTAAAGTACAAAACAGATTATCCCAGTTATAAAGTCACACTAATCCATCCAAATAAGAAAGCTTCGTGCCACTAAATAGCTTTTGCTAAAGCATAGATAATTAACCAAAAATCTAAACCAGCATATCTAAAAGTTTTGTTTTTCATTAATTTACCATTTCCTGTAAAACTATCTTAATTTTTTAATTAGATATAAATCAAAGTATTACTTAACTTTTTTAGAATAAAAATCTCATCTCCAACCTCAACTCCAAAAAAAAACCATCTCGAAAAAAACGAGACGGCTTTATTTTTCTAATTAAAATAGATTTACATTGTATAATCCGTATTAACAAAATTGGATTCTTTGCTGTTTAATAATTCCTGCAAAATAGCATTGTTGTAGTCATTGTCTTTCGAAGCTACAAAAGTTCTGATAGAGAACGAGCGCAAGGCGTCGTGAATACTCAACGTTCCCACAGCTGAATCTTTTCGTCCTGTAAACGGATATACGTCGGGACCTCTCTGGCAAGAACTGTTCAAATTTACTCTGCACACTAAATTTACCAAAGTATCAATAAGTGGCGCAATAGTTTTGATATCGCTGCCAAACAAACTTACTTGTTGACCGTAATTTGATTCGGCCATATCGTTTAAGGGTTCCTGAATATCTTTGAAAGTCATTATTGGTACCACTGGACCAAATTGCTCTTCATGATACACTCGCATTTCTTTATTTATTGGAAACAAAACCGCAGGAAATATATAATTAGCAGAATGATTTCCACCTTTTTCATTGATGATGGTTGCGCCTTTTTTGACAGCATCGTCAATCAATTCCTGAATATAAGCCGGTTTATCTTTTTCCGGTAACGGAGTTAGCATCACTGATTGGTCCCAAGGATTTCCAAAAACAAGCGAATCTACTTTGGCAGCAAAACGTCTGTTGAATTCATCGGCAATCGTCTCGTGAACGTATAAAATTTTCAATGCTGTACAACGTTGCCCGTTGAATGACAGCGTTCCTGCGATACATTCCTGAATGGCCAAATCTAAATCGGCGTCCGGTAAAATAATAGCTGGATTCTTAGCTTCTAAACCTAATATCAAACGTAGTCTGTTTTTGTTTGGGTGTTGATCCTGCAAGGCAATCGCTGATTTGCTGTTTCCTATCAAAGCCAAAATATTAACTTTTCCGGACTTCATAATTGGCGAAGCAACCTCACGCCCTCTGCCGTAAACAATATTAATGGCTCCTTTTGGAAAACTACTTCTGAACGCTTCCAACAAAGGGGAAATCAACAGCACGCCATGTTTTGCGGGTTTAAAAATAACGGTATTCCCCATAATCAATGCCGGAATTAGCAGTGCAAAAGTTTCGTTGAGCGGATAATTGTAAGGTCCAAGACACAATACAACTCCAAGAGGTCCACGACGTACCATAGCATTTACACCTTGGCTTTTGGTAAAACGGGAACTATTTCGGTCTAATAATTTATAATCTTCAATAGTATCGTAAATATATTCTACAGTTCTGTCAAATTCTTTTTCGGAATCCGGCAATGATTTACCAATTTCCCACATCAAAAATTTAACAACTTCGTTACGGGTCGCTTTCATTTGAGTGACAAAATTCGACATACATTTAATACGGTCTGAAACTTTCATTGTAGGCCACAATCCCTGACCATTGTTATACGCTACACTAGCCGCATTGACTGCTTCCAAAGCCTCAGTTTCGCCCATAAACGGGATTGAACCGAGGATTGTTGGGCCGTATGTTTCCGTAGATGAAATCGTTGAAAAAACTGCGGTAGTCTGGCCTTCCCACTTTTTTAATTCGCCATCCACTAAATACGTATCTTGATTTAATAATGTGGTTATCTGAAATTCTTCTGGTATTATGTTCATACTGTTGGATATTATATTTATAGTTTAAATAAATAAAAGACGCGATTGTCTCTTTCCGTTTTATGGTTCAATGATCTCGCCGTCCCATTCTGTAATGCCGCCAATAAGATTATAAGCATTTATAAAACCCAGCTGATTCATTATTTCACAGGCTTTTGCACTTCGCATTCCGGAGCGGCAATACACATAATAATTTTTATTTTTATCCAAAGCTTCTATTTCGGTTACAAAATCCTGGCCTCTGTGAATATCAATATTGATAGCATTTGCTATAAAACCTTCGTTAAATTCGTCTTCGGTTCTCACGTCCAGAATCACTGCATTTTCATCAGCTTCAAATTGAGAAACCCAATCTTCTTGTGTTAAATTCATAATGATGTTTTTTGTAAAAATACAACGTTTTTACCAAACAATAAATGCATCAATTGTTAATTAGATAATATTAATAAGAAATCGTTTTCGCAAAACATTAACAATCAAGAAAATATAAATTAAGCTTTTATTTTTGCGAAAAACAGTCTATTAAATCCATAGATAATATATAAATAATAGACGCTTAATCAAGCACTTGTATGCCGTTTTAGTCTAATAAACAACCTGCTTTTTGAGTTTTTTAAACTACTTTTACAATACAAAAAAGTGAAAAAAAATTATAATGATTGATCCGATAAAAAAAATATTTCCTTCCTTTTCTACTGAATTAGTCAAAGATGTTGATGCCAATGCGGCTATACAATCCTTCAAAACTGGTGATGTAATCATGCGAACTGGTCAGTACATAAAAAATACGGTACTGGTAATCAGCGGCAAAATAAAGGTTTATCGAGAAGATGAAAATGGCGGCGAGTTTTTTATGTATTATTTGCAACCGGGGCAAGCTTGTGCCATTTCTTTGATTTGTGCCACCAAAAATGAAAAAAGCCAAATCATGGCCAAAGTCGTTGAGGATGTTGAATTAATCATGGTGCCCTTACCATTGATGGATAAATGGATGATGCAACACCGCAGTTGGTATGAATTTGTAATTGACACGTACAGAAGTCGTTTTGAAGAAGTCTTGGAAGTTATTGACAGCATTGCTTTCAGAGCGATGGACGAGCGATTGGAGTTTTATTTAAAACGTCATGCTGATGTTTGTGGTTGTAAAGAATTGAAGCTTTCCCATCAGGAAATTGCCTCCGAATTGAATACTTCCAGAGAAGTGATTTCCCGTTTGTTAAAAAAAATGGAACAGCGCGGCATAGTTGCTTTACACCGCAATAATATTGAACTTTTAAAATAAATTCAACTGATTCACTGAGATAATCCGTTTTTAAAAACCCTTTTTTTTGTCCAAATTTTTTATACCATTTAATTAGTAACTGTTTTTCAATACTTTAGATTCTTGTTTTATAAAAAATTCACTTTGTAAAATGAACACTAAACTTAATTTTTGATTATCTTTAATATTGTTTTTTTGTTTAATATTTGAAACAGAAGCATACAATCCAACCAATCATTTTTCTTATTCCAATAATAGTAATGTAACAATTGTCACTGTTTTTCTTAAAAAACAGAAATACATTTGCACTGTACATTTAAAAAACGCAATCATGCAAATAGAACAAATATACACCGGATGTTTAGCACAAGGTGCTTACTACATTACTTCAAATGGTGAAGCTGCCATTATTGACCCGTTACGGGAAACCCAACCTTATCTCGACCGACTAAAAAGAGATGAGGTGAAATTAAAATACATTTTCGAAACCCATTTTCACGCTGATTTTGTTTCCGGCCATGTCGATTTAAGCCGCCAAACTGGTGCTCCAATCGTTTATGGTCCAAATGCTACCTGCGAATTTGATTGCATTTCTGCAAAAGACGGACAGGAATTCACCATTGGAAACATCAAAATAAAAGTACTGCACACTCCGGGACACACCATGGAAAGCTCCACTTTTTTATTGATTAACGAAAACGGAAATGATCACGCTATTTTCTCGGGAGACACTTTGTTTATAGGCGATGTGGGAAGGCCGGATTTAGCTCAAAAAGCGATACACATGACGCAAGAACAATTGGCCGCTACCCTATTTCATTCGTTACGAACAAAAATCATGACTTTGGCAGATGATGTCATGGTTTATCCCGCGCACGGTGCAGGAAGTGCCTGTGGAAAAAATATGAGTACGGAAACCGTTTCGACCATTGGCGACCAAAAAGCAACTAATTATGCATTACGTGCGAATATGACAGAATCCGAATTCGTACAAGAGGTGACGGAAGGTTTATTGCCGCCGCCCGCTTATTTTGGTATGAATGTGGCCATGAACAAAAAAGGATACGACAGTTTCGAAAACGTTTTGAATTTAGGAATGCGTGCTCTCTCCCCTTCAGAATTTGAAGTGGCCGCTGAAGAAACCGGAGCCTTACTTTTGGACACTCGTAACAACGGAGAATTTGCCAAAGGATTTATTCCGCAATCTGTAAATATTGGAATTGATGGTGATTTTGCTCCTTGGGTAGGCGCTTTAATTGCCGATGTGCAACAACCAATCCTAATTATTTGCGAACCAGGACAAGAGGAAGAAACCGTTACTCGCTTGAGCCGTGTGGGATTTGACAACTTGATTGGTCATCTGGCAGGTGGTTTTGATGCTTGGGCAAAAGCAGGAAAAGAAATTGATACCGTTAATAGAATTTCAGCCGAACAATTTGCCGAGGAAGTAAAAATTGGCGAAAGCAAAATAATTGATATTCGTAAAGAAAGTGAATACTGCGCAGAGCATGTTGAGGAATCCTACAGTAAGCCATTAGCGGCTATTAATGAATGGGTTAAAGATATTAATCCAAAAGAACACTTTTACCTGCATTGTGCCGGTGGATACCGCAGTATGATTGCCGCTTCAATACTAGAAGCGCGTGGTTTTAGAAATTTTACTGAAATTGAAGGCGGTTTTAATGCTATTGCAAAAACGGATATTCCAAAAACCGATTTCGTATGCCAAAGTAAAGTTTTGAAATAATTAATAACCAAATAAAAAGTATACAATGAAAAAAAACATGGGTTCAACAGACAAAATTATCCGGATCGCCATTGCAGTAATAATTGCAATATTGTATTTTACCAATACTATCAGCGGTGCGCTTGCAATTGTTTTAGGAGCATTTGCAGTTGTTTTTATAATCACCAGTTTTGTGAGCTTTTGCCCATTGTATGCCCCGTTTGGAATTTCAACCGCAAAAAAAATATAAAATGTCCGATTTAAAATGTTGTGTCGTTTCTTGCGATAGACCGCTGAATGCAGCCTATTGGGAAGCGCAATATGAAGCCAAAACTACCGGTTGGGATTTAGGCCAAGTATCACCGCCCATACAAATGTATGCTGATACGGTTGCGGATAAAAATAGCCGTATTTTGATTCCCGGTTGTGGCAACAGCTATGAAGCGGAATACCTTCTGAAGCAAGGATTTTCAAATATTACCGTTATTGATATTGCACCCACACCAGTCTCCTTTTTAAAAGAAAAATTCAAAAACCATCCTACTATTCAAATTCTTTTAGGTGATTTTTTTGAACATAAGGGAAAATATGATTTGATTATTGAGCAAACTTTTTTCTGTGCTTTGGCTCCCACAATGCGTCAAAAATACGTTTGGAAAATGCACCAACTTTTGGCTGAAGAAGGAATTCTGTCGGGATTACTATTCAATAGAATGTTTGCATCAGGACCTCCTTTTGGCGGAAGTAAAGAAGAATATGAAACGCTTTTTACGGCCGCTTTTCAATTTATAAAAATGGATTTATCCGAAAATTCAATTGCACCAAGAGCCGGTTCAGAATTGTATTTCGAATTGAAAAAGAACAGGCAGGTTGTTGTAAACCTTTATGCACTGGAAGGTGAACTATATAGCGAATCGATGGAAACGCTTACTGAAAAACTACTGACAATTGACGGCGTTTTAAACGTTAGCATCAACGGTAATTTTGCTGATGTATTACTTGTTAGCAAAAATGAAATTACAATCGAAACATTACAACAGGTAATTGCTTTCGATGAAAAGTATACCATCAAAAAAATAAAAAACTAAATTCATACCCCTTTTTGAGAAAAAAAAAAAAAAAAAATGAAAGCACTATTATTTACAAATTGGCATGTTATGCGCTGGGTTCGCTTGTTGCTTGCCTTATTTTTATTTGCACAAGCCTATATCCTAAAAGAAAACATGTTCATTGGTCTTAGACTATTTTTCTTCGTTCAGGTAATTTTCAATTTAGGTTGTGGCGCGAATGGTTGCAGTATTCCTAACAATAAATATACTAAAAATGAGTAATTTCGATACCATTATCCAGTCCGAAAAACCAGTCTTAATAGACTTTTTTGCCACATGGTGCGGCCCTTGTAAAATGCTTGGTCCCGTTTTGAAAGAAGTAAAAGAAAGTTTGGGAGATCGCGTTTCCATCATCAAAATTGATGTTGATAAAAACCAGCAAATATCGAGTCAGTATCAGGTTCGTGGTGTTCCTACGATGATTTTATTTCAAAACGGAAAACAGTTGTGGAGACAATCTGGTGTTTTGAGTAAGGAGGAAATCATTAAAACTATTTTGGAAAAAAGCAATAAATAGCCAAAATAATAACAATCGAAAAACTTTTGTTTTAGTTTGAGAATACGTGCGACTTTTCAAAGATTTTAACGGAAAACTACTTCAAATTCTAGAACTAAATTAGTACTAAATTCATTTATTGGGACAGAAAAATAAATGCAACCTGATATTTTCCTATATTAGTGATCACTATGGAAAAGCCACGCCAATACAGACTTTCAAGATCTGAATCTTTATTTGTAAGAGGACCTTTGACCCGAGTGAAAAATTTAGTTTTCATTTTTAAAGTACTTTACAACTTCATCAGAGCGTTTCAAAAAATGCCTTTTATTGGTCCTTGTGTCACTGTTTTTGGTTCCGCTCGTTTTGGTCCGGAAACAGCGCATTACAAAAATGCAGAACGTATTGGTGCCGAAATAGCTAAATTAGGATTTACCGTAATGACCGGTGGCGGACCTGGAATTATGGAAGCTGCGAATAAAGGTGCTTACGAAGCCGGCGGTTATTCTGTGGGTACAAATATCGTTCTTTCAGTAGAACAAAAACCAAATCCTTATCTGCACAAATGGATTTATATTCCCTATTTCTTTGTGAGAAAAGTAATTTTAATAAAATATTCTTATGCCTTTGTGGTGATGCCCGGAGGACTGGGGACTTTGGATGAATTATTTGAGGCATTGACTTTGATTCAAAATAAAATGATCAACAATTTTCCCATTGTTATTTTTGACTCTGTTTATCATAAAGAATTGTGTCATCACATTCAAAGAATGATTTACAATGAAAGTATCAGTCCGGAAGATATGAAGCTTTTATTTGTGACAGACTCTGTTGAAGAAGTGACAGAACACATCAACAAACATGCTATCAAAAAATTTGGATTAAAAAAATATGAATATAAAGCCAAACAGTAACTTGTTGGGAAATATATATTTTTTCATTCGTACTTATCAACGATAGTTATAACCAACTGTCTTATTTTACCGTTAATTATGGATTACAAAACTATTTTCTTATATTTTATTATTTTAATTTGACGGGGTTTTTTTCAACCATTTATATAAAACCTCTTCTAAATCACATCTGATAATTGGTTTAGAAACATAATCATCCATTCCGGATTCCAAACATTTTTCTTTTTCCCCTAACATAATTCCTGCTGTTAAAGCGATTATAGGAATGTTATTGTATTTTTTTAGGTGCTTGATTTCGGCAGTCGTTTGATAACCATTTTTGTGCGGCATTTGAATATCCATTAAGATGAGATCCAGCTTCTCTTTTTTGTACATTTTGATCGCTTTCTTACCATCTGAAGCTTCTAAAACAGTGCTTCCTGGAAGTATCGATTTGAGCAACGTTTTTACCAAAAGCATATTAATTCGATTATCCTCAACCACTAATATTTTCTTGTCCTTGAAATCACCCGAAGAAATCGTTTGGTTTTCGATAGTAATTTCTGCGTCTTGGTTTTTAGCAGCAATTTCATGATGAGATTTTTTTAATTGCACTGTAAAATAAAATTCACTTCCTTGACCAAATTTACTTTTCAATTTTAATTCACTATCCATTAAACCTAAAAGCTGATTTGAAATGGCTAATCCAAGTCCTGTTCCTCCAAATTTACGTGTTACCGAACAGTCCTCCTGAATAAAGGATTGAAACACTTTTGCTTGATTTTCCTGCTTGATTCCAATTCCGCTATCCTTTACCGAAAAATATATAATACATTGATCATCTTCTTCAGAAATAATTTCAGAAGTGATGTCCAATTGTACAAATCCTACTTTCGTGAATTTTAGAGCGTTCCCTATTAGGTTTACTAAAATCTGTTTCAAGCGAATGGAATCTGCAAACACAAAATCAGGAACGTTATTTTCGATATTCAAAATGAGATCTATTTTGTTTATTATTGCTTGGTATTTGAAAATATCAATTACGTGATGCGTCAATTCATAAAGGTTGATTTCCTCAATATTGAGTTCTAATTTTCCGGATTCAATTTTCGAAAAATCTAAAATATTATTGATAATTTCGATTAAAATAGTTGCTGATTCATTAATTGTATTCATGAATTCCTTTTGGCTTTCATCTAAATTTGTTCTCATCAATAAATCAGTAAAACCAATAATTCCGTTTAAAGGAGTACGAATCTCGTGGCTCATATTTGTTAAAAAACTGGATTTTGCTTTATTAGCTGCTTCGGCATGTTCTTTGGCTTTTGTTAGTTCAATTTCTAACTTTTTCAATGCTGTTATTTCGATAAAACTGATGACAACTTCAGCGATTTCTCCGCCGCTGCTCATAATGGGAAAACCGTTCAATAAAAACCATTTAACATCCCTATTATCCATTTTGTTTATTCCAAAAATAAAATTATTAATTGCGCTTTTATTTCGAATAATGAGGTTAACGGGGTAATTTTCTGGCGATAAAGATTTGTTGTCATCATTAACAAATTCCCAATTTTGTTTAGAGCCATCCCCTTCTTTTATTTGTTCCTCACTCAAACCAATTAGTTCAGAAGCTTTTGGATTAGAATAAATAATTATGCTGTCCCCATCATGCACAATTATTCCAACATCAAGATTGTTAAGCAAATCCCGATAGCGAGCTTCATTTTCTCGCAAAACAGTTTCAGGCTTTTGAAGTTTGGAAATATCTATAATGGTAATAAAGGCTTGCTCTTTATTTCCTGAAAGAATTCCTGTTAGAAATACATGCACTGTGGTTGCATCGTCTAAAAGTAATTTTACTTCACAGCATTCTTTATTATCCAATCTGAATACATTTTCTAAAAATTGATTAAAAACCGGTTTTGAATCATCTGAAACAAAAAAGCCAAATTCACTGTTTTTTAGTTTTGATCTTTCTTTCCGCAAAAGTTGGGAACCGACAAGATTTAAATCGAGTACTTTACCTGAATTTGTCAGCGTAAAATAGCCCGTAGGTGCAAAATCGTATAAGTCTGAATATTTTTGCAAAGCATTTTCAACCTCATCTTTAGCAAGCATGAGCTCTTCTTTTTGCATCTCCAACTCTATCTGATGAACTTCTAATTCATGGATAAGTTTTGATGTTTCCTCTTCTGAAAGTTTAGGTCTATATTTTGATTCACTTATTCGCTGTAATTCTTCAGCTTTCTGCCTGATAATGTGATGATTTGTGGTTTTATTTTCAATATTTTCCATAAGCGCAATCGATTTAAATACTACTATTTAATTGTTTAAAATTGGAAATTATGCAACCTTTATTAACTATAATCTGTTCTGTTCTGCTAATTCGTACATATAAAATTGATTGTTTTTTGATATTAAAGTATTTGAAACTGTTTCGGCAATAGCTGGAATATCCTTAAAGACAATCATTATCAATCCTTTTATTGCATCGGCACTTTCTATTTGCTGTACCGTCAAATTGAAAAGATGGAAATTTTCGTTTTCCGCTATTTTTACATTATCAATATGCACCGGTTCAAAACTTAGCACAGCTTTACGAAATGCTTCCCGCAATTCTTGTTTTAACCCTTTCCGTTCCATTACATGAACATTCCAGTTTGCTTTGCATGCTGCAGATTCTAAATATTTTCCGGTTCTCCCAGTATCGTATATAATATCAACTTCATTATTTACAACTATGCTTAAAGGCGAAAAAAGAGTCATTATAATTTGATTCGGAAGGGTCTGTAAGTTTTCAACGGCCTTGGTTTCCTTTATAATGTAAATGTTTATTCTTCTTGTTTGGGAAAAGGTATTTGGAAAATTCATTAATCCACGAGAAACTGATTTAGAAATCCGTTTATAATACTTCACTTTAGAATCTAATACTTCAAATCCTTTGATACTGCTTGCGATTATTTCGGCAGTTCCAAGCATCATTAACTTGCCTTGATTCAGGCTGTAATTAAGTAGCATTATAAATTTATTTTGCAGTTGTGGCTCCATGTAAATCAGCATCTTGTTATTAGTCAATTGGTCTAACTTTGTAAATGAAGAATCTTTGATTTCGTTATGGGGTGCAAAAACTCGTAGTTCGCAAATGGAAGTATTTATGCGATAGCCGTAGTTTTCCGGTGTGAAAAATTTATCAATCCGCTCCTGAGAAACGTCATTTATTACGCTGGAATAAAAAAATCTTTTTCTGGGTTTGTCAATAGATAAAATATCTACATCAGTAGCAAAAATTTGTAATTTAATATTTCGTGGCTTTTTTAATTTAGACAAAACCACATCAAAAACGATTGCCAAAAAATACGCTTCTTCCCCAGTGGAATATACCGGACACCCAATTTTTACGGTTTGCCCGTCAGAAATTTCTTTTAATATATTGGGGATAATTTCCTCTTTCAGCTTTGTCCAAACATCAGTATCCCTAAAAAAATTAAAAACCTCTTTTAATAAATCTTTAAAAAGCACTTCAATCTCTTTCTGGTTTTCCTGTAAAAAATGCACATTCCTTTGTATTTTATCAATCTGATTTATCCCCTTTCTTCGTTTAATCCGCCGTCTTAAAGTATTTTTATTGTCCGTCAAAAAATTAAGTAGAGTTTGTTCCCGCGACATCATACTAATTTTATTAATACTACTTTTAGTTTTGATAAGGAGCTCTGACTCTATATTTATTTCTGGTGAATAATGAAATACATAAATCCGTTTAGCAGGTAATTTCTTTACGGGAACCACAATATCCGGCACAATCGATTTTATTGAAGTGCGCAGCATATCATCAAGCTTCGATGAAGCTGGATCTTGTACTGCGGCAATGTCATTTTTTTTCACAATGGCTTTCAATCCTAAACTTCCACCTGAACCCATTCTGGAAAGATTAAGTCCAATACTTTTTTCCATACGGTCCATGGCCAATGACTCTAAGAAAATAGCCACCGATAATTGAAGGCGACTAGATTCTGTTGGAACAAATAAATGTATCCTTTCGTATACTATTGATAAGCTTATATCGGGTGGAATTACATAAATACAATTGCGTCGTTTTACTTTGAGCGTGTGAGCTGCCTGTAAGACTTTCATTTCCGTCATTCTTAGTGATAATTCTGGAATTATTTCAATATGGGTCGAATCAGTATGTTGAATTACTGTGAATGACAAGCCGCTGTCGATAGACATATTTTTAAAAAACAAAGCAAGTGCTTCTAATCCACCAGCTGACGCTCCAATATCAATAATTGGAAAATCATTGGTGCCGGCTTTCGATAAGCTTAAATTTGATTTCAAATCTAGAACTTTACCCTCCCCAAGGCTGATTTGATTCTTTTTTATCATTACAAAATTTGAATTTTTTATAACTATAATTGTTTAGTAAAACGTTCGTATCATACTTATTCTGAATTCTTAATTGACTATTTTGTATGCTTTTGACAGCATTATGATTTTTTTCGAAATAAAAAATGGAATAAAAATGGTTTTCTGGCAACTATTCCACTACTTTTATTTAACACTTGTTTAATTTTTATTTAAAAAAGTTTAAAAAAAAATTAATTTTAAAAATCAATTATCTGCATAAAAAATGTCTCTATATTATTGTTAATCATTTTTAATTAACTGATTAACAACTAATAAAAGTTAAATTTAGTAAAATAAATGCGTTTTTACAAGTAAATTAAAGATTAAAAAAACATAAACAAAATGTAAAGAATTTGCACAAAAAAAGTGTTTGAATCAACAAACACTTTTTTAAATTTTGAACTAAAATTAAATTTCAACCAGCCAAATATGAAGCATTTTTTCCAAATCTGATTGAATAACAGGTTTAGGTAAATAATCATTCATTCCCGCTTCCAGACATTTTTCTTTATCTCTAACCATTATTCCTGCCGTTATCGCAATTATAGGAATATGTTCCGCTCTTTTTATTTGCCTAATTTCAGCAGTTGCTTCGTACCCGTTTTTATTGGGCATTTGGATATCCATTAAAATAATATCAGGTTGCTCTTTTTTATACATTTCTATTGCTTCATTACCATCTTTTGCTTCAATAATGGTGCAATTCGCTATAATACTCTTAACCAATGCTTTAGCCAAAAGCATGTTGACTTTATTGTCTTCTACAATTAAAACCTTTTTGTCCGCCAGCTTGGCAACCAGAAGTAATGCATTGTTTTTATCTCTTTTAGAAAGCAGTTGATGTTTATTCTTGATTTGATTTGTTTTTTTGAATTTTACAATAAAATAAAAGTCGCTACCATCACCGTATTTACTGATCAATTCTAATTTACTGTCCATCAGGGCCAAAAGCTGATTTGAAATCGCTAAACCTAATCCAGTACCTCCAAATTTCCTATTGGTTGAATTGTCTTCCTGAACAAATGAATTGAATATTTTTTCGGTGTTTCCTGATTTTATTCCAACACCTGTATCTTTTACCGAAAATTTGAGAACAGACCATCTCTGATTTAATGTATCCATTTCATCAATATCTAAACGAATTTCTCCAAAGTTGGTAAACTTTATTGCGTTGCTCAAAAGATTGACCAATATTTGCTTCAATCGCACTGAATCCGCATGAATATACTGTGGCGTATTTTTGTTGATGTTTAGAATTAAATTTATCTTTTTTTGGTCGGCCTGATATTTAAACAAATCAATAACCTGATTAGTTAATTTAAAAAGATTAATTTCTTCATGATTCAACTCTAATTTCCCAGATTCAATTTTGGAAAAATCCAAAACATCATTCACTATCTCCATCAATGAAATTGCAGATTCATTAACGGTTTTCATGTATGCGGATTGATTCTTTTTTAGATTTGATTTTATCAATAAATGTGTGAATCCAATTATTCCGTTAAGTGGTGTTCTAATTTCATGGCTCATATTGGCAAGGAAATAAGTTTTGGCCTTATTGGCGGATTCTGCAAGTTCTTTGGCTTTTACCAGCTCCCTTTCCATTACTTTTTGTTCCGTGATGTCAATAAAACTAATTACGATTTCGTAAATCGCTCCATTAGCATCAATATCAGGATATCCATTGATAAGGAGCCAGACAACATCATTAGTTAGTGGCCGACTCACGCCAATTGTAAGATTCTTAAGTGCTTGTTTTGTAAAAACAATTTGATTTACTGGATACTCTTCTATGGACATAACAGAATTATCTTCATTCAAAAAATTCCAAGTAGGATCATAGGCAATAATCCCTTTTATTTGACTGTCACTTAGTCCTAATAATTCAGCTGCTTTTATATTGTTGACTACAACAGAGGTGTCAGGAGCATGAACGACGATACCTGCATCCAGATTATTTAGCAAACCCCGATATCGTTGCTCACTTTTTAATAAAGCATTATCCGATTCTTTGGCACCCGTAATATCTCGTGAGAGACAAATGAAATGTGTTTCATGTTCATCACTTTCCTTCATGGGTGCGATCGAAAGTTCAAACCAACGCCTGCCGTTATCTAATTGTAATGAATATTGTCGACCGGTAGAATACCCTTTTTCTGACGCTTCTTGAATAGCGGATATACACAAATTTGAAACATCTGGTGGTAACACGTCTGAAAATGATTTTCCTAAAAATACATCTGGAGATAACGCTAACAAATCATCCCTGCGGAAATGGTAGTTGAAAATTTCTCCTTTTATGTCTACTTCAAACAGTAAATCCGGTATTGCGCCGAGAATCGCTTCCAGTTTTTTGTGAATTTTCCTAAATTCATCTTCTGATTTTTTACGTTTACTTACATCTCGAATTATCGCCACAATACGACCATCAGCAATCATTTTGGCTGTAATCTCAACTGAAATTAATGTCCCATCCTTATGCAACATATTACGCTCAATTAGTGTTTTTTCACCATGAAGTAATTCTTCAATCATAATTTGTCTGGACTTCAACTCATCAATTGCATACAAACTATTTATGTTCTTTGTACACAGTTCTTCTTTAGAATAACCTAACAACAAACAAGCACTTTCATTGACCTCCAATAAATATCCTGAAACATCATTAATAAAAATAGCATCAGAAGCTTGCTCTATCAAACTGCGGTATTTTTCTTCACTGTTTAACAATTGCTCTTTTATATTCTTTAATTCTGTAATTTCAGTTAGAGCACCATTTAAACGAATTGCTTTTCCCGATTCATCCCTCGATATCCAACCCCTATCATAAAATATACCGTACGTGCCATCTGCTTTTTGAAAACGAAATTCATCTGACCATAGATTTGTAGTTCCCACATAGCAATCTGCTAATTTTTTGATAACTCTTTCTCTATCATCCGGATGAACTTTAGAACGCCATAACGCGGTATTCTTAACTCCATTAGGTTCACGGCCGCGAAACCCTATAAGATCTGCAAATGTTTTATTATTCCAGCTTTCTCCTGTTATCAAATCCACTTCAAAAACAGCGTCATTGGTAGCTGCAGAAATCATTTCGAATCGTTCGTTAGCTCTTTTTATTTTTGCTTCGACTTTTTTTCTTTCCGTAAGATCAATTCCCATTCCTAACAAGCACCTTTTACCTTCATAATCAATTACTTGATAACTAATATAATACGAAATTTTATTTTTATTTTTGGTAAATAAATCCACCTCTATATCTGATAAATTCTTCTCAAAAACTTCTTGTAATGTTTCCCTGATTCTTTCTTTATCTGCTATATCATAAAAATCAGTTGGACTCATTTGAGAAATTTCGTCATTGTTATAGCCTGTAACCTCCTCAAAATTTTTATTCCATTTTACAAAATTTCCAGATTCGTCGTAGAGATAAAAAATTCCTGGAAGATTATTGATGATCGATTCTGATAGTTTTTTCTCTCTTAGAATTATCGATTCGGCAGTTTTGCGTTCCGTAATATCAGTTATGGTGCCAATGTAGCCTACTATTTCGTTTTTTACATTATGTTCAGGTACAG
The DNA here is from genome assembly GCF_049896585.1 of Flavobacterium sp. DSR2-3-3. Classification (NCBI taxonomy): domain Bacteria; kingdom Pseudomonadati; phylum Bacteroidota; class Flavobacteriia; order Flavobacteriales; family Flavobacteriaceae; genus Flavobacterium; species Flavobacterium sp. DSR2-3-3. Next base: position 113,016 of record NZ_JAFCUP010000003.1, on the reverse strand, counting down.
CCTGTCCCATTACCCAGGCAACAGAGCCGTCCTGACGCACAAATCGATATTCTGATAGTGAATTTTGTTGGTTTGTTGTGGCATTTTCCCATCCTTTTAATATTGAATTTTTATCTTCTTCATGAACTGCTTTAAGCCAACCGTTTCCTAAAGCTTCCTGTGAAGACAAACCTGAAATTTGACACCAATGTGGATTTACGTAAGTGGTCAGCCCGTTTACATCGGTTCTAAAAATTCCGACCGCGGATACTTCCGTAAGCATGTGGTAGCGTTGTTCGCTTTCAACTACTGCTTCTTCAGCCTTTTTTCGTAACGCTTCTCTTTCAAAAATTTCTAATGCAAAAGCCACATCCTCAGTTGCTTCTTCTAATAGTGCAATTTCTTCCGCATCGAAAAAGTTTTTTTCATTGGAATAAAAAGAAAATACGCCAATTACCTTTCCGAATTTTTTTATTGGCACTGCAATCGATGACATATAACCGCGTTCCATTGCTTCTTTTCGCCAAGGCTGCATCATTGCATCGTTTTCAACATCATTGCAAACAACCCATCGTCCTTCTCGCATTGCCGTACCACCCGGACCTCTTCCCTCAGGAATGTCCTCAGCGTAAATGGTTTTTATTATGGATAAATAGTCATTGCTTTCACCTGCAATCATTTCAGGAATTAGTTTTTTAGTCCCTTCATCAATAATTCCAATCCATGCCATCCTAAACTTCCCAAAATCTACAGCTATGTTACACGCTTCTCGAAAAAGGGTTTCTTCATCAGTTGTACGAACAATCATTTGGTTAATCTGACTGATGAATAAATAAAGTCGGTTAGCTTTGATGAGTTTTTGATCTGCTGTAAAACGTTCGGTAATATCGGTAACAATTCCGTGACAAATCACAGTTCCTTCCGCTTCAATTACCGGTAACGAATTCACGGCATGCCATACTAACCCTTTTTTTGGATGAAAATAACGGTATTCGCATTTGAGAGGAACTAATTTCGATTTTGTTACGGTAATACTTTGCATCACGAAATCCAAATCAGATGGATGAATCAGCTTAAAAATTTTATCTGCATCGTTCTCAATTTCTTTAAAAGTAAAGCCAAAAATTTCCTCAACAGCATTGCTGGCATAGGGATAACTTAAGATTCCATCTTTATTTTGACGCATCGAATAGATTAATCCTGGCGAAGCGTCGGCAATTAAAGCAAACTTATTCCTTTCATTTAGTAAAGTTTCATTTGCTTTTTTGCTCTCCGTTATATCTTTTACAAACCCTAGAAAACGATTCTCTGAGATTTTTACTGCCTCAACAGACAGGTTTATAATACTGCCGTTTTTATGAATAGCTTTAAGTTCTCCTTTTAAATTACCGTTTTTTACAAGAATTTTAAATTGTTTTTCGGTATGCTTTAGTGTTTCAGGTAATAATAAATCCCCATATTTTGTGGCTAAAAGCTCTTCTTTTGAGAAACCGGTTATCAAAGTTGCAGCTGGATTCACCTCTAAATAATATCCGCCTTCACCTACAAGAAAAACACCGTCCGGGGCGTTTTCTATATAATTTTTAAATTTAGCGTTACTTTCCTCTTCTATTAATTTAGCATTAAGTACAAGTTCAACGTGTTCTTTAACTTTTAAAGTTTCTTCAATTTGCTTGTTAAAAGTAACATCCTGAATAGTACCCCTAAATGCTATAATTTTGCCATTGGAATCTGACATTGGAAAAACAATAATTTTGAACCACTTTATTCTATTATCTGAAAATAGTGCTGATTGCTCAAACTCAAAAGATTCTTTATCAATTATTGCCTTGTCAATTTTATTATGAAATGATATAATGTCCGCTTTTGTGAAACAACTCAGATAATCCTCATGTAAATTTTGTTTAAGGTTTTTTTCAATTTCATAAATACCATCCAAATCCTTAGACCTAATCCTTTTTTTATAGGTAAAATTGAATTCCCAACTTCCTATCTCATCATTTTTTTTCGCGTCGCATAATAATTCATCGTCCGCTTTTAAATTTTCGTGAGTTTCTCTAAAAGAAATAATTTCTCTTCCAGTTGCATAAATATTTTCAGAATAAATTATGTTTGCGGTCCATTGAATACTGACAAAATCCCCATTTTTTTTCAGAAATCTATTTTCATAATTGATGGAAGGTTTTCCTATTGAAAGACTTTTAATTTCTTTTAATGATTTTTCAAGATCATCAGGGTGTAATAAATCAATTAAAGAATTGTTTAATAATTCTTCTTTGGAATATCCTAAAATTTTCAAAAAAGCGGGGTTAATCTCTTTGAAAAAAGCATCGGTTCCAACAATGTAAACTAAATCATTGGATTCTTCTGTCAAAAATTTGAAACTAGATAATGAAGTTTCTTTTTCTACTAATCGCTTTATTTGTAATTCTTGATCTTTTGTTTTTTGGAGTAGAACTTCATAAGATAGTTTGGCTTTCTTCATACTCTTTAGGTTCAGATAAGTAATAAAGGTAGTAAATTATAAGAATATACAAAAAATCTTAAACATTTTAAAGCGCATTGAAAAATTTGACAATACAATTTTCGAGTCTGTCATATAAAGATTCAACAATAAAATCAGTGTCTCCTTGATGCCGTAAACAACAAAAACCGAAACTTTTATTTCGGTTTTTGTTGTTTATTACAAGTTTTAAATTTATCGCTTTTTTTTAAAGTTTTTCTTCACGATTCCAAAAACGATGCTCTCCCATCGCTGCTATAAAAGATTTTGTAAAGTCGCCATCTTCTTTGTTTGCATCTAAAACAATTCCTTCTACATCCTCATCGCCATTCAATACAGATTTGACATTTGTTTCAGTAAAAATCGCAGAATCGTTTGCTCCAATAACTTTACAATGTTTAAAAGCTTCATTGATAAATTCAATTACTTCTGGTTTTGAACTTAAGAACCCCGTGTTTTTTCCACCTGGAATATATACCGCATCAAATAAAACTGAGGCAGCAATCAGGAAACTTTGATCTACTCTAACTTCACTTCCGTCGTTAGTTTTTACAACTCCTAAATGTGGTGCTATAATTTTTATAGTCGCTCCTTCTTTGTTTAATGCTGCTTTCATTGCATTAATAGCGGCTGTGTCAACTCCTTCCGAACATAAAAAAGCGACCTGCCGTGTTGCTATCGTTTTAGACAACGTCTTGTTTTTAAGCATACTCAAAGCATCCGAAGACGTAACGCTTTGGTCTACTTTTTTAGATTCATATTTTTGTTTATCCGCATTAGCACCAACGCCATGATTCATAGGTTTTTCTGGACTTATAGGAACTTTAAGCCCTAAACCTTCGGCTACTTTCGTTGCCAAAATTGTGTCTATTTGTGACAACAATCCTAGCATACGGATTTGTATTGCTTCGGTTTCCAGTTTACCCAATTCAAAACGCAAAGCATTTATAATGTGATTTTTTTCTGTTTGCGTCTGACTGTTAAAAAATAAGGTTGCTTGCCCAAAATGATCCGAAAAACTTTCACTGCGATCCCGTACTTTATGAGCATCTATCCTCTCATTGAAACTGCTAAAACCACCTTCATCAATTTTTGCCTGAAAAGGGCAACCTCCACCAAGTGAATTGGGGTGATAACTAACCCGACCCACATTAATTTCCTGACGCATGTGGCCGTCACGTTGATTATTGTGCATCGGCGCAATAGTTCTATTGATAGGAATTTCATGAAAATTAGGGCTTCCTAAACGGGATAATTGGGTATCCGTGTAAGAAAACAAACGCCCTTGCAACAATGGATCATTTGTAAAATCGATTCCGGGAACGATGTGAGCCGGGTGAAAAGCTACTTGCTCCGTTTCAGCGAAAAAATTGTCAGGATTACGATTCAGCACCATTTTTCCAATTAAGGTAACTGGAACCAATTCTTCAGGAACAAGCTTGGTTGAATCTAATAAATCAAAATCAAATTTATGCTCATCAGCTTCCGGAATCAGCTGTACTCCTAATTCCCATTCCGGATAATTCTCACTTTCGATGGCTTCCCACAAATCCTGACGATGAAAATCAGAATTTTTTCCGGATATTTTTTGAGCTTCATCCCACACGACTGCATGTGTTCCTAATTTGGGTTTCCAATGGAATTTTACAAAATGCGATTCGTTTTTTTCATTTATAAAACGAAAAGTATGCACACCAAAACCTTCCATCATGCGCAAACTTCTCGGAATCGCCCTGTCTGACATTACCCACATAATAGTATGCATCGTTTCTGGCATCAGGGAAATAAAATCCCAAAAAGTATCGTGAGCAGAGGCCGCTTGCGGCATTTCGTTATTCGGTTCTGGTTTTACGGCATGAATTAAATCCGGAAATTTTATGGCATCCTGAATGAAAAACACAGGCACATTATTTCCAACAAGATCATAATTGCCTTGTTCTGTGTAAAATTTAACTGCAAATCCTCGAATATCTCGTGCTAAATCCGTGGAACCTCTTGAGCCCGCAACGGTAGAAAACCGGGTAAAAACTGGAGTTTTAAGGCCAGGATCCTGAAGAAATCCTGCTTTAGTATATTTCTCCATTGACTCATAGACCTGAAAATAACCATGCGCAGCTGAACCTCTGGCATGAACAATTCTTTCCGGTATTCTTTCATGGTCAAAATGAGTTGTTTTTTCTCTTAAGATAAAATCTTCCAATAACGATGGTCCACGCTCCCCTGCTTTAAGGGAATTGGTATCATCATTAATTTTAAGTCCTTGATCTGTGGTCATCATCTGATCAGTAGCATCGGATTTATTGACTTCTAAATCCTGTTGTTTCCTATTTTCAGAATCCTGCGCATTTTTTTTTACGTTTTCCATTTCAATAGTTTTTTAAGGTTTTTTAATTCTTATAAATTTACACTTTTAAACAATGATTCTTTTACACAATTCCAAGTTAAATTTGTGTTTTTATTAAATTAACAAATTACTAATCAATCATTTACACCTAATTTACAAATTATTCTAAAAACTAACAGTTACAATTCAGTGTATATTCTAAAATAAATTTTAATCCAAAGATCACAACCATCTTTAATTTTAAAAGAAATGTAATTCGTGAAAAATTAATTTCCCTGCCTCTTCTTGTTTTCATCGATGAACAAAAAATAATTGTGGTATATATTTTGAATATGAACTAGGAGAAAACAATTTAATTTTTTGAAACCAACTGCCATTACTAATCTATATTACTGATTTACACTAATTAATTATCTATATTTAAAAGTGCTTAAAAAAAATTAACAAAACATTAATTGACATTTGTATATACAACTATAAAATGTGTTACATTTGTACCAACAAATTACATATATACAAATATGAAAATTGAAGAAATTTTAAAATCGACTGTTCAAATGAATAATTCAAAAAAAATTATTCTGAATGTTTTGTATACACAAAATGTAGTAACAGAAAATTTTAACGAAATATTAAAACCTCATGAAATCTCAGGAGAGCAATATAATGTACTCCGAATATTAAGAGGTCAAAAAGGAAATCCGGCGAACATGTGCGTTATTCAAGAACGAATGCTAGCCAAAACAAGTAACACTACTCGATTAGTAGATAAATTGCTGTTAAAAGAATTAGTCACCAGAAAAGTATGTCCTGAAAATAGAAGGAAAATAGAAGTGCAAATTACTGAAAAAGGATTACATGTTCTAAAGGAATTAGATCCGAAAGTGATTGCCCACGAAGAATTTTTTTCAAAGAATTTAAGTTCTGAAGAAATTGTTCAATTAAATCAATTATTAGAAAAATATAGAAACCAATAAATAGTCAATATAATATGAATACTTTTTTAGAAAATCAAAATTGGAGATACGCAACGAAAAAATTCGATGCAACAAAAAAAATAACAAATGAAGATTTAAGCACGTTGAAAGAAGCGATTCGCTTAAGTGCTTCATCATACGGATTACAACCTTACAAAATCATTATTGTTGAAAATCCTGAATTAAGAGCACAACTTCAAGCTGCTGCTTATGGTCAAGCCCAAGTAGTTGATGCTTCTCACTTAATTGTTTTTGCTAATGAAATCAATTTTGGTGAGGAAGGAATTGTAAACTTCTCCAAAAACATGAGTGAAACAAGAGGAATTCCCTTAGAAAGTATTCAAGGATACGTGGAATATATGAAATCTAACATTATAACTCTTTCTGAAGAAACAAGAAACATCTGGTCAGCAAAACAAACTTATTTAGCCCTAGGAAACTTATTAAACGTGGCCGCTGAACTTAAAATAGATACTACGCCAATGGAAGGTTTTGCTCCTGCTCAAGTTAATGAAATATTAGGACTTGACAAATTAGGATTGAACGCTTCCTTACTGGTAACTCTGGGCTACAGACATGATGAGGATGCAACCCAACATTACAAAAAAGTTAGAAAATCAAACGAAGAATTATTTATCACACTATAATTAGTAATCCAATTTAACACTCAAACAAATGAAAAATTTAAAATCTATTGCATTAGCATTAGTAGTAGTTCTATCTGCCATGTCAGTAACCGCTCAAACTAAAAAAATTAACACTTCAGCAAGTACTATAAACTGGGTTGGAAAAAAAGTAACAGGAGCGCATGAAGGAACTATAAACCTGAAAGATGGTGCTTTAGTTTTCAAAGGAAAAAAATTAGTGGGTGGTACATTCAATGTAGACATGAACTCTATCGTAGTTACTGATTTGAAAGCAGGTCAAGGTAAAGAAAAATTAGAAGGTCACTTGAAAGCTGATGATTTTTTTGGAACAGATAAATTTGCCACTGCAACTTTAGTTTTCAAAAAAATAGTTGCTAAAACAAAAAACTTATATACTGTAACTAGTGATTTAACAATCAAAGGAATTACTAAACCAGTTATTTTCGATCTTGCAACAACTGCAAATACAGCTACTACCAATGTAAAAATTGACAGAACAAAATACGATATTAAATATGGTTCTGGAAGTTTCTTCGACAGCTTAGGAGACAAAGCTATCAATGACGATTTCAATTTAGCAGTAGCTTTGAAATTCTAATTTGATTCTAAAATAAAAATATCAGCTCCAACAAGAAATTGTTGGGGTTTTGTTTTTGAAGGTTTTCAGCTAAAAATATTTATTTAACAAAAAATCTTCCATTTTTAAATTTTTTAACGAATTATATTTTTGAATAATCAAATTTCATTTCTATATTTGCTGTAACAAAATAAAACATGAAAACAATTTTTAACAACGCTTGGTGGTGGAACAATTTACGTCAGTCGTCGTGAACTAAGCTCCTATAGTATTATTAAAACTACATATATAAAAGGCTTGTCATCACGACAGGCCTTTTTTTTGTGCCCATTTTACCTTTACACACAACATAAAAAACATAGAAATTGAAATCATTTACCTTTAATACCAATTACAAACAAATTTTGGCTGATACAATAACTCCTGTGAGTGTGTATTTCAAAATTAGGGATAAATTTCCAAATAGTCTTCTGCTGGAAAGCAGCGATTATCATGGTAATGACAATAGTTTCTCCTACATTTGCTGCAATCCGATTGCTTCCATCAAAATAGAAAATGAAATCATTTATAAGACTTTTCCCGACGGAAGCGTTGAGAAAATAAATATTGACGCCAGTATCGATATACCTGACGTGATTCAAGAATTTTCAAGTCAGTTCAAATCGGAGAAAAACAATTTTAAATTCATCAACAATGGACTTTTTGGATATATTTCGTACGATGCTGTTCGGTATTTTGAAAAAGTGAATATTGCCAAAAAAGAAAACAGTAACACCATTCCGGATGTGTACTATGCTGTTTACCAAAATATAATTGCCATTAATCATTTCAAAAATGAAGCCTATATTTTCTGTCACAGTTTAGACGGAAGAAACAACATTTCTGAAATCGAACAATTATTACAATCTCGAAATATTGCTTCTTATAAATTTTCTAAAGAAGGAAAAGGATTTTCCAATCTAACTGACGAAGAATTCAAGCATAATGTGGTTTTGGCCAAAAAACATTGTTTTAGAGGTGATGTATTCCAATTGGTTTTATCCAGAAGATTTACACAAGGTTTCAAAGGCGATGAATTCAATGTTTACAGAGCGTTGAGAAGCATTAATCCTTCGCCATATTTATTCTTTTTTGATTACGGTGATTTTAAAATATTTGGTTCTTCACCCGAAGCCCAAATTATTGTAAAAGACCGTAAAGCTGAAATTCATCCTATTGCAGGAACTTTCAAACGTACGGGTGATGATGAAAAAGATGCTATTCTTGCCAAACAATTATCCGAGGACAAAAAAGAAAATAGTGAACATGTGATGTTAGTGGATTTAGCCAGAAATGATTTGAGTAGAAACGGCCACAATGTAAATGTAGAAAAATACAGAGAAGTACAGTTCTTTTCACACGTAATACACTTGGTTTCAAAAGTAACTGGACATTTACATGAAAAAGCTTCTACGATGCAGGTTGTAGCCGATACTTTTCCCGCAGGAACATTAAGCGGTGCGCCAAAACACCGGGCGATGCAACTGATTGAGGAGTATGAAAAAACAAATAGAAACTTTTATGGCGGTGCCATTGGTTTTATGGATTTTGAAGGTAATTTTAATCACGCGATTATGATTCGGACGTTCCTGAGCAAAAATCACCAGTTACATTCTCAAGCTGGAGCAGGAATTGTCGCTAATTCCGATGAAGAAAGTGAAATGCAGGAAGTATACAATAAATTGAGAGCGTTGAATGCGGCTTTGGATTTAGCGGAAACAATATAAATCCCCTCCCCGACCCTCCCCAAAGGGAAGGGAGCCAAATCTAAAAAATAAGCAACTTATGAAGTTGTAACTAAAAATAACAATTAAAAAACCTATTTACCCCAATAGGTGCTCCCCTCCTTCGGAGGGGTTGGGGGAGGAACATGAAAAAAATACTAGTCATAGACAATTACGATAGCTTCACTTATAATTTAGTGCATTATCTGGAAGATTTAGATTGTGAAGTAACCGTTTACAGAAATGATGAATTTGATATTGACGAAATTGCAGTTTTCGATAAAATTCTTCTTTCTCCGGGACCAGGAATTCCGGATGAAGCAGGATTATTGAAAGACGTGATTCGGAAATACGGACCAACCAAAAGTATTTTTGGTGTTTGTTTGGGTCAACAAGCAATTGGTGAAGTTTACGGCGGAACACTCTCCAACTTAGATAAGGTGTACCATGGTGTAGCAACAATGGTAAAAACTGTGGTTGATGACGAGCTTTTATTCGAAGGATTAGGAAATGAATTTGAAGTAGGACGCTATCATTCTTGGGTAGTTGACACCAATATACCTGATATATTGGAAGCAACTTCATTCGACGAAAATGGTCAAGTGATGTCGTTGCGTCACAAAATATACGATGTGCGCGGTGTACAATTTCATCCGGAAAGTGTGTTAACCCCAAATGGGAAAAAAATATTAGAGAATTGGGTGAAGCATTAGCCATTAAGTCAAATGTCATAATGTCGAAAGACTTTAAGACCTCGGACTTTCAACTTTAAGACATATTTAAAAAATGAAAAATATATTAAACAGATTAATCAATCACGAAATACTTTCAAAGGAGGAAGCAAAAAATGTATTGATTAATATCTCCAACGGAAATTATAACACCAGTCAGATTGCTTCTTTTCTAACAGTTTACATGATGCGAAGCATCAGTATTGATGAGCTTGCGGGATTTCGTGAAGCGCTGCTGGAATTGTGTATTCGTGTCGATTTATCCGCTTACAATACCATCGATTTGTGTGGAACTGGCGGTGATGGAAAAGATACTTTTAATATTTCAACCTTGGCTTCATTTGTAGCTGCTGGAGCGGGAATTAAAGTAGCCAAACACGGAAATTACGGAGTTTCCTCCATTTCAGGTTCCAGTAATGTGATGGAGAAACTTGGAATCAAATTCAGTAATGATACTGATTTCCTGGAAAAATGTATCGATAAAGCAGGAATTTGTATATTACACGCTCCGTTATTTCACCCCGCTATGAAAAATGTGGGACCAATACGCAAAGAATTGGCAGTAAAAACATTCTTCAATATGTTAGGACCAATGGTAAATCCATCGTTTCCGAAAAACCAATTGGTAGGAGTTTTCAATTTAGAACTGGCCAGAATGTATGCGTATTTGTACCAAAATACAGATACTAATTTCACCATCTTACATTCGCTTGACGGCTATGACGAAGTTTCGTTGACTGGCCCTACAAAAACAATCACCAGTACCATGGAAGGAATGCTAAACCCAGAAGATTTTGGTGTTCGTCTTTTGCTGCAAAGCGAAATAGAAGGCGGAACAACCATCGAGGAATCAGCTCAAATGTTTACTAATATCATTTCTGGAAAAGGAAATGAAGCGCAAAATAATGTGGTTTGTGCCAATGCGGCCATGGCCATTGCAACGGTTACAAAATGTTCTCCCTTAGAAGGATTTCAAATAGCAAAGGAAAGTTTATTATCCGGAAAAGGACTTGTAGCTTTGAAAAAATTGAAAGATTTAAGTAAATAAAATAGTTTAAAATTCAAGATTTAAAGTTGTTGGAATTTCTAATGGCTTTAGAAAACGTTAAATTAAAAAAAATGAACATCCTAGATAAAATCATAGTTGACAAAAAAAGAGAAGTCATTCTCAAGAAATCCATTATTCCCGTTTCGCAATTGGAAGCTTCTGTTTTCTTTGAAAAAAAGACTATTTCTTTGAGCGATAATTTAAAAAACAGCACATCAGGAATTATTGCTGAACACAAACGTCGTTCGCCATCCAAAGCAGAAATAAATTATAATTTTACAGTGGAAGAAGTGACAAAAGGCTATGAAAATGCTGGTGCTTGTGGAATTTCAGTACTGACGGATGGTAAGTATTTCGGTGGTTCGTTGGACGATTTACTTTTGGCAAGAGCCACAGTGAAAATTCCATTATTACGAAAAGAATTCATTGTTGATGAATACCAAATTTTGGAAGCTAAAGCACATGGAGCTGATTTAATTTTACTAATTGCTGCGGTTTTAACAAGGGACGAAATTAAATCTTTATCTGAATTTGCTATAAGTTTGGGATTGGAAGTTTTACTGGAAATTCACAATCAGGAAGAACTGGAAAAATCGATTATGCCCACATTGGATATGATTGGTGTAAACAACAGAAATCTAAAAACATTCGAAGTGAGTTTGGATTTCAGCAAGCAATTAGCAGATAAAATTCCAAATGACTTTGTAAAAGTTTCTGAAAGTGGGATTTCATCTATTGAAGCGATAAATGAATTAAAACCTTTTGGTTACAAAGGATTTTTAATTGGAGAAAACTTTATGAAAACGGATAATGCCGGTAAAGCAGCAACCGAATTTATTCAACAATTAACCCCCTAACCCCCAAAGGGGGAACTAGCAACCAATAAATATATTTAGTTATTATGCAAGCATCTTCAGTAAACATTTCCACAAAAACTAATCCAGTTTCGGCTCCCTTCCTTTCGGGGAGGGCTGGGATGGGGATTAAAATCTGCGGCATGAAATATCCCGATAATATAATCGAAATAGGGTCGCTCCTACCCGATTATATGGGATTTATATTCTGGGAGAAATCATCTCGATATTTTAATGGTGTAATTCCAAATTTACCAAAATCGATTAAAAAAGTAGGTGTTTTTGTCAATGCTACACAAGATGAAATTCTTGAAAAAATTGCAAAATATGATTTGCAAGCTATTCAACTGCATGGCGACGAATCGGTTGAATTTTGCCAAGAATTAAAAGAGAATGTGAAAAAAATTCAAATTGAAATTATAAAAGTTTTTTCGGTAGACGATTCTTTTGATTTTGAGGTATTGAAACCATTTGAATCCATTTGCGATTATTATCTTTTTGATACTAAAGGAAAATTACCCGGCGGAAACGGAACCACATTCGACTGGAAAGTATTAGAAAAGTATCCTTCAAGCAAACCGTTCTTCCTAAGTGGCGGAATCGGAATTAATGAAATGGAAGCGGTGAAAGAAATAGCAAAAACCAATTTACCCCTTTACGCGATTGATGTAAACAGTAAATTTGAAATAGAACCCGGATTAAAAAACATACAATTATGTAGAGAAATTGCAATGCAACGTCTCTAACCAAAAAAATAAAAAAATAAAATTATGTCATACAACGTCAACGAAAAAGGCTATTACGGAGAATTTGGAGGTGCGTTCATTCCTGAAATGTTATATCCCAATGTCGAAGAATTACGTCAAAATTATTTAAAAATCACAGCTGAACCAGAATTTCAAGCTGAATTTGACGCTTTGCTAAAAGATTATGCAGGTCGTCCTACGCCGCTTTATTTTGCAAAACGGCTCTCTGAACAATACAATACCAAAATCTATCTGAAAAGAGAAGATTTGTGTCACACAGGTGCGCATAAAATTAACAATACGATCGGACAAATTCTTTTGGCAAAACGTTTAGGCAAAACCAGAATCATTGCCGAAACAGGTGCTGGTCAACATGGCGTAGCTACAGCAACTGTCTGTGCGCTTATGGGATTAGAATGCATCGTTTATATGGGAGAAATCGATATTAAACGTCAGGCTCCAAATGTGGCTCGTATGAAAATGTTGGGTGCCGAAGTTCGTCCTGCGCTTTCCGGTTCAAAAACCTTAAAAGATGCCACAAACGAAGCTATTAGGGACTGGATTAACAATCCCGTTGACACCTATTACATTATCGGCTCTGTCGTGGGACCGCACCCTTATCCGGATATGGTGGCACGTTTTCAAAGTGTTATTTCGAAGGAAATTAAGGAACAATTACTGGAAAAAGAAGGACGTGAAAACCCGGATTATGTAATTGCTTGTGTAGGTGGCGGAAGCAACGCAGCCGGAACTTATTACCATTTTTTAGAAAATGAAGACGTGAATATTATTGCCGTCGAAGCCGCAGGCTTAGGTGTTGATTCTGGCGAAAGTGCCGCAACTTCAGCCTTAGGAAAAGTAGGGGTTATTCACGGAAGTAAAACACTGTTGATGCAAACTACTGATGGCCAAATCACCGAACCGTATTCCATTTCGGCAGGACTTGATTATCCTGGTGTTGGGCCAATGCACGCTAATTTATTCGTTACTGGAAGAGCACAATTCATCTCGATTACGGATGAACAAGCCATGCAATGGGGATTAAAATTATCTAAAATGGAAGGGCTTATTCCCGCCATCGAAAGTGCGCATGCTTTTGCCGTTCTCGACGAAATGAAATTCAAGCCAGAAGATATCGTAGTCATCAATCTTTCCGGTCGTGGCGACAAAGATTTGAATACCTACATCGATTATTTTAAATTATAAGTTGGGTTTACCCCGTATTTATTTCAGAGTTTATCCCGTATTAATTTCAGGGTTTATCCCGTATTTATTTCGGGACGTTACCTCGTTTTCACTAGCGTTTCAGCGAGGTCAGGCTTTCCGTTACAATCTTTTTTATCTCGTTAAAAAACGAGATAAAAAAGGATTTCCACTTTAATCCTTAACGCAAATCCTGCAATAAAAAATAACGTTCAATTCACATTTTTCAAAATAGAAACTATGGAAAAATTATTCGCTTACGGCAGTTTACAAAATGAGGACATACAAAAAGATCTTTTTGGACGTATTCTTGAGGGAACTCCTGAAACATTGATTGGTTACATCGTGAAAGAAATCCAAATTGAAGAAGAATTTGGAATAGTCCATTATCCCATTATTACGGAAACCCAAAAATCGGAGGATACCATCAACGGAATGGTCTACAATGTTTCGCCACAAGAACTTCGCCAAACAGATTTATATGAAGGATTGCATTACAGACGCGTTGAAGTACAGTTGCAATCCAACCAAAAAGCGTGGGCATACAGTGCCGCTATCTAAACTTTCAAATTAAAACTAGAAGGCAAAAAAAATTGAAAATAGAATAAAAAACACAACAATGAACAGAATAAATCAGAAATTACAAGAAACTAAAAAGATACTTTCCATCTACTTTTCGGCTGGATATCCTAACTTAAATGATACGGTACAAATCATTCAGGATTTAGAAAAAAGCGGTATCGATATGATTGAAATCGGGTTGCCGTTCAGCGATCCATTGGCCGATGGACCAACGATTCAGGCCAGTTCAACACAAGCATTGCATAACGGAATGACAACACAAGTTTTGTTTGAGCAACTAAAAGATATTCGCAAAACAGTTTCAATTCCTCTAATAATTATGGGATATTTCAACCCAATGTTGCAATTCGGAATAGAAAATTTCTGTCAGAAATGTGCGGAGATTGGCATCGATGGATTAATTATTCCTGATCTTCCCGTTGATGTATACGCCGATGAATACAAGTCCACTTTCGAAAAATATGGCTTGAAAAACATATTCTTGATTACGCCACAAACATCCGTAGAACGAATCCACTTTATTGACAGCGTATCTGATGGTTTCATCTATATGGTAAGTTCCGCGAGTGTTACGGGATCGCAATCTGGTTTTGGAAGCGCTCAAGAAGACTATTTCAAACGCATTGCCGACATGAATCTGAAAAATCCTCAAGTAATTGGTTTTGGTATCAACAACAAGGAAACCTTCAACCAAGCCACACAATTTGCCAAAGGTGCGATTATAGGAAGTGCCTTCATTCAGCACCTAACCGAAAACGGAACCGGAAAAATCGAAGAGTTCGTAAAAGCGATTCGATAAAAATTTCTTTACAGTATTATCAAACGGCGTTTAAAGTTAATTTAAACACCGTTTTTTATGTTAACAGTTTATAAAATACCGAAATAGTTTGTAAGCTTTTATTCATATATTAGCGAAAACAAAAAAGATGACGTTTGTCAGACAAAGCCACCTCAATTTGGGATGATTAGTCGGATTTTGTAATACATATTAAGTTAGCAAAAATTAAATAAATGATTGAAACAATAGAAATTACTGATATCCAGAGAGATAAAATACTTGAAATAGTTGAAAATCATTTTAATGATTTGAAGTCGAAAGAAATCGCACCTGCGAAGTTGACACGCACCCTTTCGGCTTTTGCAAATTCCGTTGGCGGAGACTTATATCTTGGAATACGAGAAGATGATCATAACGGAGTACAACATAGGCAATGGATAGGATTTACTGATGAAGAAGAAGCCAACGGACATATTCAGGTATTTGAAGATTTGTTTCCATTGGGAGATCAGTATTCATATAACTTTCTCTCAAATTCGAAGGAAAGTGGACTCATTCTGCACATAGCAGTCAAAAAGAATTTAGCAATTGTTAAAGCTTCTAATAGTGTAGTTTACAAAAGAAGATCCGCTCAAAATATTCCAGTAACAACAGAAGAGGCATTAAAAAGACTCGAACTTGACAAAGGAATTTCTTCTTTTGAAGTTAACACAGTAAACGTTCCACTTGATTTTGTTACTGACTCTTTCTCAATTTTCGAATTTATGGCGGAGGTAATTCCTACTGCTGAACCAGAGTCATGGTTACGCAAACAATTACTCATCCGAAATAACCTTCCAACAGTGGCATCTGTAATGCTTTATTCAGACACTCCGCAAGCAGCTCTTCCAAAGCAAAGTGGAATAAAAATTTATAGATATAAAACTAAAGCAGAAGAAGGAACTAGAGAAACACTCGATTTTGTTCCTATTTCAATTGAAGGTCCTGCATACACTCAAATATACGAAGCTGTCAAAGCCACTAAGGAAATCATCGAAAAAGGAAAAATTCTAAAAGAAACAGGATTGGAGGATTTGGAATATCCCGAAAAGGCACTCCATGAAATCATTACCAATGCCGTACTGCATAGGGATTATAGTATTGCCTCTGATATTCATATAAGAATATTTGACAATAGAGTTGAAGTTTTGAGCCCGGGGTCTTTGCCGGGTCATGTGACAGTTGCTAATATTCTCGAAGAGCAGTTTGCAAGAAACGGAAATATGGTTAGACTTATTAATAAATTCCCAAATCCTCCTAATCAAGATGTTGGAGAAGGTTTAAATACCGCTTTTAATGAGATTGCCTCATTAAGACTTAAACGACCAGAAATAATCGAATTAGATCATGGAGTACTGGTTATCATAAAACATGAAGCTCTTGCTTCGCCCGAAAAGATAATAATGGAATACTTAAGTAAAAATGAAGAAATTCATAATAGTACTGCTAGAGAATTAACAGGTGTAAAGTCGGCAGATATTATTAAAACTCATTTTTATAGATTAAGAGATAATGGACTGATTGAAATGAATCCTGCTCCTAATAAACGTGGGAAAAACTCGACGTGGATATTAAAAAAGTAGAACTCCAGCTCCGCAAAGTGTTCTTCTAATAAAATAAATTTCTCGTTAATGCTGCACAAATGTCTCTGACTTTGCGCAATTTCCTAAACTTGATAGAAAAACTTAAACGCCATAAAATCTCTGACTTTCATCAACTTAAATTTTAAAAACACAAACAAGTATTTAAAATCGTTATTTTTATATTAAAAATACGTCAAGACGAAAGAAGGTTATGTAGTTCGAGATCAGACTTTACCACATTATATAACGGCAACAGTTGTGGACTGGATAGATATTTTTACTAGGCAAACTTACAGAGACAGTGTAATAGAATCTTTGGATTACTGCATAAAAAACAAAGCAATGATCTTGTATGGCTATGTTATTATGAGCAATCAAATTCATTTAATTATTCAATCGGAGGACGGGAAATTATCAGATTTGATAAGAGATTTCAAAAAATTCACTGCGAAAAACATTTTGGATAAAATCCAAGCCGTACCGGAAAGCCGAAAAGAATGGATGCTGGAACGTTTCAAATTGGCAGCAGAAAAGCATACAAGAAACCAAAATTATCAATTTTGGCAATACGGAAATCATGCAGAAGAAATTTATACCGATAAATTCATGTGGTCAAAATTAGATTACATTCATCTGAATCCAGTAAGAGCTGGTTTAGTTGAAAAGGCTTCACACTATATTTATTCCAGCGCAAGCAATTACATAAATGATAATGGACTGCTACAAATAGAAAAAGCAGATAATCCTATAATTAACGTTTTAGATTCGAATGCTTTTGTGAAATACATTCGGCAATGAAATAGACACAAGTCTGGAGACTTATTAAGGTTTACAAGATTTAATATTATTTATAATTAGCTAAAAGTCAGAAACTTTTATGACGCTACCTAATTTAAACAGATATTGAAAATTGCGCAAAGTCAGAGACATTTGCGCAGCATACTCAACATATAATTTAGAAAACAAGATTAAAATAGCATTCAAAAGTCAGAGGCTTTTATGTCGCAAATAATTTAAAATAGATACTGAAAATTGCGCAAAGTCAGAGACATTTACGCAGCATAGACAATATATAATTTAGAATGCAAGATTAAAAATAGCATTCAAAAGTCAGAGACTTTTATGATGATACTAATTTAAACAGAGGCTGAAAATCACTCAAAGTCAGAGACATTTGCTCAGCATTCATGACAAACACTTCCACTCCACAAACTGTTCTTCTAAAAAATAAATACATTCTACAATTCGGATAATACAAAATTTAAAGTTTGTTTTGTACTTTTAAAAAATTTTCATTAACTGAAAAACTCAAATTACTATAATGAATTATCACTTTAGAAAAGCGGAACTGTCTGAAATAACTCCAATATGGGAAATTTTACAACAAGCTATACTGCGAAGAAAAGAAGACGGCAGTAAGCAATGGCAAGACGGCTATCCAAATCCAGATGTCGTGCAAAAAGATATTGAAAAAGGAGAAGGATTTGTTTTGGTTGAAGGAGAAATAATCATCGGTTATAGTGCGGTGCTAATCAATGATGAACCAGCCTATGAAAAAATTGAAGGAAACTGGCTAACGAATGGTGATTTTATAGTAGTGCACCGCGTAGCCATTTCCGAAAAGTATTTGGGTAAAGGCTTCGCTAAAATGATACTCAAAAACATCGAAGATTTTGCGGTAAGAAACAGCATTTACAGCATAAAAGCAGACACCAATTTTGACAACATCGCAATGATGAAAATTTTTGAAGGTTCGGGTTATACGTATTGTGGCGAGGTCTATTTCAGAGGAAGTTCCAGAAAAGCATATGAAAAAGTCTTAATTAAACAGGAGTAATTGTAATTGTAAAAATTTTAGAATAAAAAAACTGCAAATTCGCTAATAAAAATAGTAAGCAACTGTTTTTATTAGCGAATTTGCAGTTTTTTTTTAAAAACAAAATGTCCTAGACTACAGCTTCTTCTTCAGTAATCGCTTCAAATTCCATGTGATCCACTATTTCTACTGCAACTTCCGGTTTAGAACTTTTGAGCGCATTAAATCTTTCTAATTGTTCCAGTTCCCCTTCTTCACCGCTGAAATAAGGAAAAATATCCATAATTGGAGATTCCGAAATAGCAGGTATGGTGTAGTCTCCCATCGTACCTTTCATTACGCTAATGGTGTTATCATAAGCTTCTTTGACATCATTGGCTTGGACTAATAAATACATATTGGTCTTGCGTTCTTTGCCGCTTTCTTCGTCATAGGCTAATAATGAAACTTTAGATCGAAACCAACGATCTGCATTTTCGAAAGGATGAATTTCAGCATAATTGGCAACTTTTATATTCGTGATTTTAAATTCTTCACTGATATACGCCGACATCTCTTCATTGATTCTGCTTTCTGCCTCTGTGTAAGATAACGCATCTACCAAGTACGGTTCTGTCGTAATCTTTTGTGCCCCAGTTTCATCTGTTTTGCTATATTTTACTTTGCATTCGTACCAAATTGTGCTCATCTCTTTTTTTTTAAGGATGTCAAAGATAGATTTAAAAGGAAAAAAAAAATCATAATTCACAAAATAGATATTCACAATCTTAGATACAACTCAATGTCAATACAACTCTTATTTTAAAATACCATAAACGAAAAACACCTTGCTATTTGATTATTTCACTTCCAGCCTCAAAATCGGTTAGAAGATTTGCCACTGAAAAATTTTCAACCTATTGAAAATTCAATAAATTATCACTGCGCTGTGTACAGACATTTGTACTCTACTCTACTCATCTCATTAATTACACATAAATAACAACCTTCTCAAATTATGTATTGCAGCGGCTTTCTTCTTAGTTTTAAAATTAAGTCCAACTTTATAAAATTTTGAAGGCTTTTTGTATGCTCTTAAAGTTTTTTTTATTCGATTGTAAAATTCCGCACTTAATACAACATTTGGATTTCCTTAATGTCAAATTCTGAAATACTATCATCTTCCAGAAGAACTTCGAGTTTACCAATAGCAGAAACACCTTGAATTATTCCCATAAAATTATTGTCATTTTGATCCGAAAAAGCAATTGGTAATCCTTTTTTGTACAAATTATTTGTGTATTGATCCCATAAAATAATTGGATGTTGCTGCCATAACGTTATATTTTTTTTTATCGCAGTTCTAATTGAAAGAAGAAGCGCTTCTTTTTCGAATTCTTTGCCACAAATAACAGTCAAAGAGGACGCTTTTGGCAAATTTTCAAAATTAGTTTGATTCACATTGAGTCCTAAACCAACAATGGAAATGATAGTTCCGTCACTTTTGATACTGTTTTCTATCAAAATGCCACCTATTTTTTTATTATATGACATTATGTCGTTAGGCCATTTAATACTTAGACTGGGAATCATACTGGATTCTAAAACCTTAATTACAGCAAGTGAAACGGCTATATTCAGATCGAAAATCTGACAAATATCGGATAAAAAATCCTTGACCAAAATACTCATTATTAAGTTTTTACTTGGCTCAGAAGCCCAAACAGCACCCATTTGACCTTTACCTTTCGTTTGAGATTCAGCGGTAACAACCGTGAAGTTTTCAAGCTCTTGTTTGCTCGATAGCCCTTTAAGAAAATCATTAGTTGAATCTATGGCATCGAGTTTGATTACTTTCATATGTGTTTTTTTGTGAAACAGAATTTAATATTGTGTTAAGGTTCAAAAATAATCACAAAAAATGGTAACTTTACAAACTTATATAAAAATAATTCATGGCGAAAAAGACTATAAATAATGACGACCTGTTAGCGAACATCATTAAGGGAATAGAAGAAGTAAAAGGGAATGATATCACTATCCTTGATTTAAGAGAAATAGACACTGCAGTTTGCGACTATTTTATTATTTGCAACGGAAATTCAAATACGCAGGTTAACGCCATTGTAAACTCAATCCAAAAAACAGTATCTAAAGAATTAAAAGACAAGCCTTGGCATGTTGAAGGAACAGATAATGCAGAATGGGTTTTAATGGATTATGTGAATATTGTAGTGCACGTATTTCAAAAACATATTAGAGAATATTACAACATCGAAAGTTTATGGGGCGATGCTAAAATAACAACCATAGAAAACAAATACTAAAGACATATATCCGTAGTAATGGCTAAAGAAAATAATCCAAATCCGAATAAGTTTAAAGTAAGCCCTTGGCTGATTTACGCTGCAATATTATTAATTTTCTTATTTATAAGTTTTATAACGAATGGTTCAAGTCTGAATGAACCGGGGCAATTGACTTCATCTAAGTTTAACGACTATTTAGAAAAAGGACAAATTGAAAAAGTTATCGTTTACAACAAAACTGAAGCAGAAGTTTTTCTAAACGCCGCAGCTATGAAAGATGCTGCGCACAAGAAAGTTTCAAAAGATGTTTTTGACAGACCTAATAAAGGACCTCATTATACCTTTGACATCGGTAACGATCAAATTTTTCAAAACAAACTCGAAAAAGCAGTTGCGGAAGGTAAACTAAAGGATTTTAATTTCTTACCAAAAAACAACTGGTCGGATATTTTAATTAGCTTGTTACCTATTATAATCATTATCGCTGTTTGGATTTTTATCATGAGAAAAATGTCTGGCGGTGGTGCTGGCGGTGGTGGACAAATTTTTAATATTGGAAAATCAAAAGCTAAACTTTTTGATGAAAAAACAGATATCAAAACTACTTTTAAAGATGTTGCTGGTTTGGAAGGCGCAAAAGAAGAAATACAAGAAATTGTAGAATTCCTTAAAAACCCTGAAAAATATACTAATCTGGGTGGTAAAATCCCAAAAGGAGCTTTACTGGTAGGTCCTCCAGGAACGGGTAAAACATTATTAGCAAAAGCTGTAGCAGGCGAAGCTCAAGTTCCATTTTTCTCTTTATCAGGATCTGATTTTGTGGAAATGTTTGTTGGTGTTGGAGCTTCACGTGTGCGTGATTTATTTAAACAAGCCAAAGAAAAATCTCCTGCAATTATTTTTATTGACGAGATTGATGCCGTTGGTAGAGCAAGAGGAAAAAGCAATATGTCAGGCGGAAATGACGAACGTGAAAACACGCTGAATCAATTATTGACAGAAATGGATGGTTTTGGAACTAATTCTAACGTGATTGTTCTGGCTGCAACAAATAGAGCTGATGTATTGGACAAAGCGTTAATGCGTGCAGGTCGTTTTGACCGACAAATTTTTGTAGACTTACCAGATATTCGCGAAAGAGCAGAAATTTTTAAAGTGCATCTTGCTCCTCTGAAAAAAATTGAAGGACTGGATACTGATTTTTTAGCCAAACAAACTCCCGGTTTTTCTGGTGCTGACATTGCAAATGTGTGTAACGAAGCTGCCTTGATAGCTGCCAGAAACAACAAAACTGCTGTAGATAAACAAGATTTTCTTGATGCTGTAGACAGAATTGTTGGTGGTCTTGAAAAGAAAAACAAGATTGTTACACCTGATGAAAAGAAAGCGATTGCAATACATGAAGCAGGTCACGCAACCGTAAGTTGGATGCTGGAACATGCTGCACCATTAATCAAAGTAACGATTGTTCCAAGAGGTCAAAGCCTAGGTGCTGCTTGGTACCTACCGGAAGAACGTTTAATTGTTCGTCCAGATCAAATGCTAGACGAAATGTGTGCCACAATGGGTGGAAGAGCTGCTGAGAAAGTAACTTTCAACAGAATTTCGACTGGTGCGTTGAGTGATTTAGAAAAAGTAACCAAACAAGCTCGTGCAATGGTAACTATTTACGGATTGAATGAAAAAATTGGTAATGTTACCTATTATGATTCGACAGGACAAAGCGAATACAATTTTTCTAAACCATATTCAGAGGAAACAGCCAGAGTTATTGACGAAGAAATTTCGTTACTTATTGAAAGCCAATACCAAAGAGCCATTCAAATATTAGAAGAGAATAAAGACAAACTGAATCAACTGGCAAATATTTTAATTGAAAAAGAAGTGATCTTCAAGGATGATTTAGAAGCTATTTTTGGAAAACGAACTTTTGACAAAAATTTGGAAGAAGTAGTATCTTAGAAAAATACATTATTATTTAATTATTTTTAAAATCTTAATTCAAAAACTACTTTTGAATTAAGATTTTTTTATCTTTGGTGGTCTTCAAATAACAAATTATAGCAGTTTACAGAAATATGAGTCTTTTTAGAAAAATTTTTGGTTCTATTAATCCGCCTTCGGAGGAGGGTAAAGAAAGTGAATTTAGTAAATCTCATGGTGAAAACGCAACTTCAATAGATGAACAATTTATCTTTAATTTTAAAAAAAATGGAGGTAAATTTCTGTATTGTGAAAATACAGATGAAGTAAAAGAACAGTTTGAAAATATATTAGAAGAAAACGACTGGTTTGAGAGTGAAGCTTTATGTTATGACCCTACTCTTTTTACTATGCTCGATGACAATAAACTTGTGTATGACAGACCTTCTAATCCAAAATTTCTTCTTGCTAGTTGTGAAAATTTGATTGCAGATGAAGGTTCTATCTTATTTTCATCTAAACAAATCAAACAACATAAACCAAACGAATTACCAGCGAACATTATTGTTTTATCTAAAACAAGCCAAATCCTAGGCGCCAAAAGTGACGGATTAAGTGCCATAAAAAAGAAATACGAAAGAGATTATCCTACCAACATTACTACAATAAAATATTTCGAGAAAGCCAAAGAAGAAGACTTCACACAATACGGAAGTTCAGCCAAAAATCTTTATTTACTGCTTTTAGAAGATCTTTAAAATGAATGAAACTCTAAAACGAGCTATATCTGGAGCTGTTTATATTATATTATTACTTGCTTCTATTTTATATTCAACGGAAAGCTTTTTTATCCTTTTTGGTATATTTCTTATTATTGCAGTTTATGAATTTTGTAATTTGGTTCAAATACATAAAGTTTTTCCAATTGTTTTTGCGATCACTTTGTACGCTGTAATAACTTTAGTCAGCCATTACAATACAATTACTACGGACACTTTAAATCAAATTCTCGATACTGATTTAGAAATTTTAATTAACATACAACAGCTCGATATTATTTTATTGGTAATCGCTTTAGTAGTCTCCATAAAATGCATCCTTTTTTTATTTTATGATAACATTCAAATAATAAGTACTTCATCAAAATACTTGTATTTGTTAGGCTACATCATTCTACCTTTTGTATTTATCACAAAAATTTCTTTTGGTGTAAATGATTATAATCCTAAAATCATAATTGGGTTATTTATCTTAATCTGGACTAACGATACTTTTGCGTACATTGTAGGTAAATCTGTAGGCCGAACCAAATTATTTGAGAAAATATCGCCTAAAAAAACGATTGAAGGGTTTTTAGGCGGAATACTTTTTGCCGTTTTAGCGGGATATTTAATATCTAAATATTACATTGAAGCCAATCCTGAATTTAGTGAAAAATCAATACTCATCTGGACTTCCATAGCTTTAATTGTTGGAATTGCAGGCACGATAGGCGACTTAATTGAATCCAAATTTAAGCGTATTGCGGGCGTAAAAGATAGCGGAAGTATAATGCCTGGTCATGGAGGCATTTTAGATCGTTTAGATAGTGTTATATTTGTAGCACCAATTATATTTTTATTTTATCAAATTTTAAACTATGTTTCATAAAGAAGGAACCCAATCTATTTTATTAGGCACCATTTTCACAGCTGTTGTCCTTTTATTGTCTGACAATTTAATAGACACCAACTGGCTTAAAATGGCCATTCAAATAGCAGCGTTGCTGCTTTTGATCATCATCTTACAATTTTTCAGAAATCCGAAAAGAACTGTTGTAATCAATGAAAATCACATTCTGGCTCCCGTTGATGGAAAAGTTGTGGTTATTGAAGAAGTCTATGAAAGCGAATATTTTAAGGATAAGCGCTTGCAAATATCTATCTTCATGTCGCCAATCAACGTACATGTGACGCGTTATGGACTGAGTGGAATCGTAAAATTCAGTAAATACCATCCTGGGAAATTCTTGGTGGCTTGGCATCCAAAAGCAAGTGAAGAAAACGAAAGAACAACAATCGTAATCGAAAACAAAACTTTTGGTGAAGTGTTGTACCGTCAAATTGCCGGTGCTTTAGCAAGGAGGATTGTAAATTACGCCGAAGAAGGAATGCAGGTAATTCAAGGAACTGATGCTGGATTTATAAAATTTGGTTCAAGAGTTGATATTTTTTTACCTCTGGGTACACCAATAAATGTTGTATTGAATCAAAAAGCAATTGGAGGGAAAACAATAATTGCGACCAAAGCGGAATGATTGAAAAAGATCTAGATACCCGATTTTTAAAAGCGGTTGAAATAGCCTCTGAGATGACGCAAGCTTCTTTACCTCAAGATGTGCAATTGCGACTTTATGCTTTTTACAAACAATCAACTTTGGGAACTTTAGATCTAAAACAAAATTCTTATTACCATTTAAGAGATGCCTTTAAAACTAATGCGTGGATGCAAATAAGCCATCTGACCGCAGACGAGGCCAAACAACAATACATCGAAATAATTGATTCTTTATTAAAAAAATAGTCAACTCATGAAAAAATTATATTTTTTAAGTCCCTTTTTATTTCTCTTCACGATTTTACAATCCTGCAACGATAAAAAATTAATAGAAGTAGTCGAAGTACCATTACCATCCACAACAGAACAACAACCTATTTTGGGATCACCTGATGATGTAAAAGCTGACGAAGGATCATTTCAACTGGATAAGTTACCGTATGCCTACGATGCATTGGCACCAAGTATATCATCTACCACTTTAGAAATGCATTATTCCAAGCATTATCTGACTTATACAAACAATTTGAACAAAGCCGTATTAGGAACACCATTAGAAAATCTGACAATAGAGGAAGTCTTGGCACAATTAGATCCTAATGATGCTGCTCTACGTAATAATGCTGGCGGTTTTTACAATCATTCCCTGTACTGGAAATGTATGGCTCCAAAAGCTGGAGGCGAACCAACAAATGCATTGGCTGAAGCAATAACCAGAGATTTCGGTTCCTTTGAAAACTTTACTTCATTATTTAAAGACGAGGCAACAAAACAATTTGGTTCCGGTTGGGCTTGGCTTATAGTAGACAAAACTGGAAAACTTCAGGTAACTAATACATCAAATCAAGACAATCCTTTAATGCGAAATGCACTTGTTCCCGGAACACCAATATTAGGTTTAGATCTTTGGGAACACGCTTATTACTTAGATTACCAATACAGAAGGAAAAATTATATCGATGGTTTTTTTAATGTAATCAACTGGAAAAAAGTTCAGGAGAATTACGATGCCACTATAAAGAAATAGCTTTCGGTCAATTCATAAAAAAATGCTGATATAAATTTATATCAGCATTTTTTTTATCCCTTTGTCAGTACAAAAAAAATATTTTTTATAATTGATAAATAAATGATTCCGAAGGTGCAATTGTAATTTGTGCTTTTCCTTCACCATTCACGACCTGTAACGGGACAGAACTTTTATTGAATAACTGGTCTGTTAATGTATAATTTCCGTCTTTTAAATTCCATTTTTTAATGATATCTGAAGAAATTTTTAATTCAAAATTGCTGGCGGTTAGCCAAGAAAAATTGGTGACAACTATTAGTTTTTGAGTATCAGACCAGCGTGTGAATGCATAAATTCCCGAATCATATCCTCGTGTTGTTTGGCGATTCACCGTTTGAATTTCTTGAAATTTCCCCATTAAAGCGGAACTATTCAAAGAAAAATTCAGCAATTTTTTATAAAAATCACGCAACTCTTTTTCATCTTGTGTTAATTTACCGCCATCAAATTTTCCTCCGTTCATCCAGCGTTGGTGATTCGGAACTCCAATATAGTCAAAGATTGACGTTCTGGAATGAGTTCCAAATCCTGCATTTTCATTTCCGGCTTCTCCTACTTCCTGTCCAAAATAAACCATCGTAGGCGAAGTGCTTATGGTTGTAGAAACCACCATCAAAGGCTTTCCTTTTTGTGGGGTTCCCGCAAATTCCGGACTGGCTAAACGTTGTTCATCATGATTGTCCAAAAAATGCAACATGTGATGTTCAATATCTGCCATTCCATTTTGAATGTCTGATAATCCATCCGGTAGCGCTCTTCCTTGAATGATATCTTTCAATTTATCATAGGTTTCCACTTTGTCATACAAATAATCCATTTTACCCAAATGAATGTAATTTCTGTATTCTTTAGGATTGTAGACTTCGGCTAATAAAAAAGCATCCGGATTATTTACTTTAATGGCTGAATTCATGTAACTCCAAAATTCATACGGTACCATTTCGGCCATGTCAAATCTAAAACCATCCACTCCTTTTGCAGTCCAATATAATGCAATGTCTTTAAATTTGTCCCAGGAATCCGGAACATCTTTTCCCTTCCAAAAATCAAAATGTTCCTGATAGGATTTGTTGTCAAAACCAGCGGGAAGTTCCGTAAAATCTTTGGAACCATCCGGACGAATACCATAATTTATTTTTACGGTTTCATACCAATCGTTACGGTCTGGTTTTGCCATTCGGGAACCATTACCAGTCCATTTTGCTGGACTCTCTTCAAATTTACCATCTACTAACGGATTCTTTTCTCCATTTAATGGTTTGTCTGTATCAGGAATTTCAAATCGTGTATTTGGAACATAATAAAAGTTATTGTCTCTTTTGTATTCAACAGTTGTGTCATCATTAGCTCCAAAATCGCTAACCCCAACCGGATTGCTTTTTCCCTCGTACTTTCGGGCAATGTGATTGGGAACAATATCAATAATTACCTTTAATCCTGCTTCGTGTGTTCGCGCAATCAAAGCTTCAAATTCTTGTAACCGATTAGCAGGGTTTATGGCTAAATCTGGATTTACATTGTAATAATCTTTTACGGCATAGGGAGAACCGGCGCGTCCTTTGACCACTTCAGGATCATCATTGGAAATACCAATAGCTGAATAATCCCGTATCAAAGCATGATGTGGAACACCGGTGTACCAAATATAAGTCACTCCCAAATCCTTTATTTCTTTTAAGGCAGTATTTGTAAAATCATTAAACTTCCCTACTCCATTTTCCTCAATGGTTCCCCAAGGCTTGTTGTTGGTGTTTTTATTCCCAAATAATCGGGTAAAAACCTGATATACAACTTCTTTTTTATTAGAGACTGACTCTTTCTGTTCTGTATTCATTTTTAAATCTTTCGTTTTACAGGCTGTTGCCAAAAGTACTGCGCTTATTCCCGCAACAATAGTTATTTTTTTCATACTATTAATTATTAGTGCCGATTTCAATTGTTTTTGTAAACAAATGAATATCAATTTTTAAATTTAATATTTTTTAAATAAAAGAAGTCGATATCGTTTGAAATTAAATAATTCTCTACTCGTCAGAATAAACTACAACGAAGGAGTTACAGCATTTGTTGATAACTTTTAGCAGCAAAAACGATAGCTTCAACTACCGTTTTGACTAATTATAAATAAATCTTAATATGGATAAGGATCGTTTCCTTTTTCATAAATTTGACAAAAATTAAATTCATTGAAGAAATCGCTATTTTTCCTTCGTTATTGTTTGATACTGCTTGTCACTAATTTGACTTTGGCGCAAGCCCCAAAAAAAATTATTGTAGAAAACTCCGATTTTGCCGATGTAAATCAGGTTGAAATACCGGATGCATTGTTGCTTATCGGCAATGTACGTGTCAATCACGATGGCGTAGTAATGACATGTAATAAAGCGTATTATTTCCAAAAGGAAAATTACATCAAGGCTTTTGGAAATGTACAAATGGTGCAAGGTGATACTTTATTCCTCAACAGTAAATATGCGGAATACAACGGGAATGTAAAAAAAGCGTATGCTTCCGGAGATGCCGTAATGAGTTCTCCAGATGCGACTTTGGTAACAGAGATTATTAATTTTGACCGAAACACACAAGAAGTATTTTACGATACGCCAGGAACAATTACCAATAAAGACAATACGTTAAAGAGCAATTCAGGAAGATATTATGTTACGCAAAAAAAATTCCAATTCCTGACTGCGGTTACCATCACAAATCCAACATATGTAATTAAATCAAATCACTTGGATTATTTTAGTAATTCCGGGCATTCGTACCTTTTTGGACCTTCCACAATCACCAGTAAAGCCAACTATATTTACACCGAAAAAGGATTTTATGATACCAAAAAAAACCTAGCACATTTCCTGAATAAATCGTACATCAAATACGATGATCGGATAATAAAAGGCGACAGTTTGTATTATGACCGAAACCGTGAATTTGCGTCGGCAACACGAAATGTAAAAATAACGGATTCCATCAATCGCGGAATTGTAAAAGGTCATTATGCTGAAGTGTATAAAAAACTGGATTCGATGTACGTGACCAAAAGAGCTGTTGCCGTGAATTTTGTCGAAAATGACTCAGTATACATCCACGGAAAAAAATTAATGGTTACCGGAAAAGAGGGAAATCGGATCATCCGAGCTTTTAATAATGTCCGATTTTTCAAAACAGATATGAGTGGTAAATGTGATTCCATTCATTCCAGTTCCAAAACAGCATTGACAAAAATGATTGGAAATCCGATACTTTGGAACGGTGAAAGCCAAATTACAGGTGATGTTATGCATCTCATTGGCAATAACACTACTCAGAAATTAGATTCACTGAAAGTACTCGGAAACACGTTTATAGTCTCGAAAGATACCGTAGGAACCGGTTACAATCAAGTCAAGGGACAAAATCTCTACGGCAAATTTGAGGAAGGAAAACTCCACGATGTAGATATTGTGAAAAATGCCGAAGTTATTTATTATATGCGGAACGAAGCGCAAGAACTCATTGGTATCAATAAAAATAAAAGTAGTAAAATCAATCTTATTTTAGAAAAAAATGAAATTGAAACCATTACCTTTTTTGAGCAAGTGGATGGTGATATTTTCCCGGAAAAAGACTTGCCTGAAAACGCACGAAAATTACGTGGATTAGCCTGGCGTGGCGATGAACGAATAAAATCCAAGGACGATATTTTTCCTCCCGAGGAAAATGAAGACAATGATAAAATCGCAAAAGCAACTAAATCAGCTGAAGCAAAAGAGGATGTTCCTATGAAAATCCGAAAAGAAACGTTAAATTATGATAAGAAGAAGGGGAAGGTAAAGTAATCAGGGGTCAGTGACAGTTTTCAGATTACAGTTCTTTCGAATAAACAAATAAACGATTAAACAAATAACCGTGAATACCGATTTCCTAAAATACCAAGCACAAACCTCACCCTATCCACTTGGAATGGAAGTTTCACATGCTGTAGGTTCTTATATATATGATACCGGTTCTACAAAATACTTGGATTTTGTGGCTGGAGTTTCGGCTTGTGCATTGGGACACCAACATCCAAGAGTCAATCAGGCCATCAAAGATCAGTTAGACAAATATTCTCACGTCATGGTATATGGCGAATATTCTCAAAGCCCGGCTGTAGAATATTGCAAATTGCTAGCCTCACTCCTGCCCGCTCCTTTAGACAAAACCTATTTGGTCAATTCAGGAACAGAGGCCATCGAAGGCGCCTTAAAACTCGCCAGAAGAACTACCGGAAGAAGCCAATTAATTTCGTGTCACAACGCCTATCACGGAAATACCATGGGAGCTATGAGCGTTATGGGATTTGAAGAACGCAAACAAATCTTTCGCCCGTTGATTCCTGATGTCGATTTTATTACGTTTAACAATGAAGCCGATTTACAAAAAATAACCAATAAAACTGCTGGAATAATTCTGGAAACCATTCAAGGTGGCGCCGGATTTATCCAGCCTCATAATGATTTTCTTAAAAAAGTACGTCAACGTTGCACCGAAGTAGGCGCAATGATGATTCTTGACGAAATCCAACCGGGCTTCGGGAGAACCGGAAAACTTTTCGGATTTCAAAATTACGATGTCGTTCCTGATATCGTAGTAATGGGAAAAGGAATGGGCGGCGGTATGCCTGTAGGCGCTTTTACAGCTTCATCTGCCATGATGGAACTTTTGAGTCATGATCCAAAACTGGGTCATATCACCACTTTTGGAGGTCATCCTGTCATTGCGGCAGCGTGTTTGGCCACTTTGCAGGAAATAACTGAAACCAACCTGATGGCTGAAGCCATGAAGAAAGAAAAGCTATTCCGATCACTTTTGGTACATCCTTTGATAGAAGAAATTAGAGGAAAAGGATTGATGCTTGCCGTAATGACCAAAAGTACCGATATAACTAACGATGTGATCCTAAAATGTCAAGACAAAGGACTCATTTTATTCTGGTTGCTTTTTGAAACATGCGCCATAAGAATAACACCTCCGCTTACCATTTCTGAAGAAGAAATACGAGAAGGTTGCAGCATCATACTGCAAGTAATGGATGAAATGATGATTAAAGAATGATGAGTAACGATTTTTGATTGCAGAAATAGTTATTCAAAATAATTAAAAATATTGGGAGCTATTTCCTGCTATCCGTTATAATCTTTTACTTTTTAAAGAAAAAAGTAAAAGGATTTCCACTCTTATCAGGGCTATGGCATCCGTTTAAACCAAAGCTTTTTTTGTTAATTAAATTGTTGACAACAATTCTAACTTTCCCTCACAGTACAAGCACGATTACCTAAATTTATTTAGGCCAAATTAAAAACACACAGTATGCAATTAAGCAACGAAGAAGAAGACTATAACTTATCCCTGTCGAAATTTGAGTCCATGTTGAAAACCAACAAAGTACTCTTTTTTGATTCCGAAGAATTTGAAGAAATTATTCTTCATTATCTAGATATGGGTAAAGCCGCGTTGGCAAAAAAAGCACTAAAACTAGCATTGGAACAACATCCAAAATCTACAGGACTAAAATTAGTTCAAGTGGAAATGTTAGTTTATGACGACAAACTCGAATTAGCCGAAAAGCTATTGAATGAGCTATATGCCATCGAACCAACTAATGAAGAAATCTACATTCAAAAAGCCAATATCTGCTCCAAAAGAGACCAACACGAAAAGGCAGTTGAATTATTAAAAATAGCGTTGAAATACACTGATGATTATGCTGATGTTTATAATTTAATAGGCATGGAATACCTTTTCATGGACAATCTTGAAATGGCAAAAGAAAGCTTTATAAAGTGTTTAGAAGAGGATTTAGAAGATCAATCCGCACTTTATAACGTGGTGTATTGTTTTGAATTTTTAGATCAAAACCAAGACGCGATTAGCTATTTACAAAATTACATCGACAAAAATCCATACAGTGAAATTGCCTGGCATCAACTGGGTCGTTTGCATTACGGCGTAAAAGAATATGAAAGTGCCATTCGCGCCTTTGATTATGCCACTTTAATCGATGATGAATTCCTTGGTGCTTTTATGGAAAAAGCAAAAGCCTACGAACGATTAAAAAAATATGCCGAAGCCATTGAAAGTTACAGCAGAACCATTGAATTAGATGATGCGACTTCGTATGCACTATTGCGAATGGGAAAATGTCATGAAAAATTAGGCAACAAAGCTTTAGCCTTAAAGTATTTCAATCAAACCGTGCATGAAGATCCGCTTTTGGACAAAGGCTGGATTGCCATCACAGACTTTTATGTTCGTTTAAAAAACTACCAAAAAGCGTTGTTTTTTGTAAATAAAGCATTAGCAATAGACAACCAAAATCGCTTATATTGGAAACGTTATGCTAGTATCAACAAGCAAATGAACTTCTATGAGGAAGCTGAATTTGGATATAGAAAAGCAGTTGAATTTGGTGAAACCGGATTGGAAACTTGGTTATTTTGGGTTGATATTCTGCAATTTTTAGGAGAATTCGAAAGTGCGATTCAAACGTTATTACAAGCCTCAGAGTATTTTTCCGAAGAAAATGAAGTAGAATACCGCTTGGCAGGATTGTATTTTATGCTGACGGATACTACGAAAGCAAAATTCCATTTGAGCAATGCCTTACGATTGAATTTTGATAATTACATTCTATTGGAAGACTTATTCCCTGTTGTTTGGACAAAAAAAACAGTGCAAAATTATATTGCAAAACATAAAAAACAATAATGATTGACACAGTTATAAAACGCTTTGGATTATTAGGACGCAACATCAGTTATTCATTTTCCAAAAAATATTTCACCGACAAATTTAACAACGAAAACTTTGTAGGTTGCACTTATGAAAATTTTGATATTCCGGAAATAATTGCTTTTCCCCAGATATTTAAAAATACTTCGGATTTGAAAGGATTAAATGTAACTATTCCTTACAAAGAAACAGTAATTCCGTTTTTGGATAAATTGTCGAAAAAAGCAGAATTAATTGGTGCGGTAAATACCATTAAAATCACCAAAAAAGGGAAGTTGAAAGGCTATAA
Organism: Flavobacterium sp. DSR2-3-3; assembly: GCF_049896585.1. Lineage (NCBI taxonomy): Bacteria > Pseudomonadati > Bacteroidota > Flavobacteriia > Flavobacteriales > Flavobacteriaceae > Flavobacterium > Flavobacterium sp. DSR2-3-3. The sequence goes on along the minus strand of NZ_JAFCUP010000003.1, from coordinate 80,205 downwards.
TACGGACTGTTATGGTTTCAAAAAATCATTAGAACCTTTACTGCAACCGCACCATAAAAAAGCGTTGATTTTAGGCACAGGCGGCGCTTCAAAAGGAGTCGCTTTTGCTTTGGATGAATTAGATATCACCTACACTTTTGTTTCGCGAGAAGCAAAAAAAAATGGAATTGATTATGACCGAATCAATGCCACAACATTTGATAATTACCAAATTATAATAAACGCTACACCAGTAGGAACAAGCCCTAACGTAGATGCGTTCCCGTTACTTCCGTATGAATTTTTCACGGAAAAGCACATTGCTTATGATTTGATTTACAATCCTGCTGAAACGCAATTCCTTAAAAAAGCCAAACATCAAGGCGCACAAATCAAAAATGGATTGGATATGCTCATTTTTCAAGCAGAGAAAGCCTGGAAGATTTGGAATAAATAGGAAAATTACAGTCCTCTATCTTTCCTATATTTGCGTAAGTACAAAACACCACTTTTTTTTGAGTGGTGTTTTGCATTAACAAAAATTAAATTCGGAGAAAAACTCACAATAAAACCACTAAAAACCTAGCCCTGATAGTAGCGGCATCCTATTTTGAGAGCCTTTTTGGCGAACAAAAAGATACAGCGGACAGCAGGAAATTGCTCCAAGAAGAAAACTTTTGTATCCTAAAATTACAATAAATAAGGGGTTTTATTTTGTACTTTCATACTGCTTTAGTATCTTTCGTGTTAAATCTAATTACGAACCTTACACATTGAAAAAATGTTAGAAGAAAAGAACGACAACCTGCTTGCAGCAGATGGAAATGTTGAAAATAACTCGGTTGACGGTACCACTACTACTGCGAAAGTTTTGGAACCAGGTGAACCAAGCGATTTTCCCGCGGAAGATAATGTGGTAACGCCTTCTTCAGAAGAAACAGTTTCCGAGACGAACAATCAAACGGCTATTGATGCGATTGCAACAACCAACGCTGAGGAAAGTGAGGATGAAACGTTGAAAGAACGCCATGATATTCCAATGCGGGATTATGATGCATTGTCTCTAGAAGATCTTGTGGAGGAACTGAAAGCTTTGGTTTCAAGTGAAAAAGCAATGTCGTTCAAAGATCATATTGAGGAAATCAAAAAAGCATTTTTGGCAAAATACAACCACCTTCTTGAGGAGAAAAAAGAGGAGTTTTTAACAGAAAATCAAGACCCTAACGAAGAATTTCAATATCATTCTCCACTGAAAACCAATTTTGATAAATATTATTCTCACTTTAGAGATACTAAAAATACCCATTTCAAAAGTTTACAAACGAATTTAAAAACAAATTTAGAAAACCGTTTGGCGATCGTTGAAGAGTTAAAGGAACTGATTAATCCTCAGGCAAACATCAAAGACACTTTAAAACATTTTAATGATTTAAGGGAACGATGGAAAAATGCCGGATCAATTCCTAAAGATAAATACAACCACGTTTGGAACAACTTCCATTTTCATGTTGAAAATTTTTACGACTATTTGCACTTAGACAGAGAAGCGAGAGATTTAGATTTCAAGCACAATTTAGAGCAAAAACAAAAAATTGTAGCACGTGTTGAAGAATTGGTGAAGGAAGCTGACATCAATAAGGCGTTTCGCGAATTGCAAGATTTACATAGAATTTGGAAAGAAGATATTGGTCCCGTTTCCAGAGAACATCGTGATGATATTTGGAATAAATTCAGTGATTTGACGAAGCAAATGCATGACAAAAGGGAAGTTTTGTTTGAAAATCAGAGAGGAACAGAACTTGAAAATTTAGAGAAGAAAAAAGAAATCATTGCTAAGATTGAAATTTTGGCTACGGAGAAAGTCAATGCTCACGCACAATGGATGGCTCAAATAGAAAAAGTAGAAGCGTTACGAACTGCGTTCTTCTCTGCCGGAAAAGTACCTTCGGAAGTGAATGAAGAAACTTGGGCTAGTTTTAAAACTGCGGTGAGAAATTTTAATTCTTTTAAAAACTCTTTTTATAAAGACATTAAAAAAGATCAAAACGACAATTTAAGCATGAAAACAGCTCTGGTTGCCAAGGCTAAAGAGTTACAGGAAAGCACTGATTTTGCAGTAGCAACACCTATAATGAAACAAATTCAAGAGGAATGGAAACAGATTGGTCATGTACCGAGAAAACATTCTGATAAAATCTGGCAGGAATTTAAAAATGCCTGCAACCATTATTTTGACAAATTAAAAGAGCAAAAAAATGAGGAAAACGGTGAAGAAGTAGAAGCGTTTGACAATAAAAAAGCGTATTTAGAAACGTTGAGAGAATTCCAATTAACTGGAGATCATAAAACGGATTTAGATGCGATAAAGTTACATATCGAAACCTGGAAAGGTTTTGGAAAAGTGCCTTTCCCAAGAAGACATATCGAAGGAAAATTCAATAAAATTCTGGATGCTCTTTTTGAAAAATTGAGTTTGAGTAAAAAAGATACAGACATGATCCGTTTTGCTAACAGAATGGATCAATTATCAGAAAGTCACGATTCGCGAAAACTAGACAGCGAAAAGATTTTTATCATGCGTAAAATTGATGAAGTACAAAATGAAATTTTCCAATTGGAAAACAACATTCAGTTTTTTACCAATACCAGAAATGCGAAAAAAGAAAATTCAATCGTGTTAGAAGTTCGTAAAAACATTGCTATTCATAAAGAAACTCTTGATGTTTGGAAAGAAAAACTAAAACAATTGAGAAATTTGAAAATAGAATAATTTTCAATAGTAATAGAAATCACAAACCTCGATCTTCAATAGTTCGAGGTTTTTTTTGCAAAATGCTATTGATATGATAATTATCATTTTAATATACCAGCAGTCGTTTTACTTTTGAACAACGATAAATGATTTTGCCATGAAAAATTCTTTAATTCAAAAATACAATGTTCCCGGTCCCAGATATACCAGTTATCCAACAGTTCCCTATTGGGATGAAACTGATTTTTCGGATGAAATTTGGTCCGAAACGTTAAAGAAATCATTTATAAAAAGTAATTCTTCAGAAGGCATTAGTTTGTATATCCATTTGCCTTTTTGCGAAAGCTTATGTACTTTTTGTGGATGTAACAAGCGGATTACTAAAAATCATAGCGTTGAGAATCCATACATAGAAGCAGTTTTAAAAGAATGGACATTATATTGTAAAATTCTTGGAGAAAAACCAACAATCAAAGAGATTCATTTAGGTGGTGGAACTCCCACATTTTTTTCCACTAAAAACTTAGAGGATTTAATAAATGGAATTTTTGTTCATGCCAAAAAAGCCAAAGATCATGAGTTTAGTTTTGAAGGTCATCCAAATAACACATCGCACGAACATTTGCAGAAGCTTTACGATTTAGGTTTTAGAAGGGTGAGTTTTGGTGTTCAGGATTATTCCGAGAAAGTACAAAAAGCAATCCACCGTTTGCAGCCTTTTCATAACGTGGCAAAAGTTACGTTTTGGGCTAGAGAAATTGGGTATACTTCCATTGGCCATGATATTATTTTTGGCTTGCCATTTCAGGAAATTGAAGATGTTATTGATACCATTGAAAAAACAAAATCATTACAACCCGACCGATTGGCATTTTATAGTTATGCGCACGTTCCTTGGATTAAAGGCAATGGACAACGCGGTTTTAATGATGAGGACATTCCAAAAGATGATAAAAAAAGAATGCTCTATGAAACCGGTAAAAAATTATTATATGAAAACGGATATCATGAAATAGGAATGGATCATTTTGCGTTGAAAACAGATAGTTTATATGAGGCTTTTCAAAATGGGACATTGCATCGTAATTTCATGGGCTACAGTTCATCAAAAACACAATTGATGATTGGTTTGGGAGTTTCTTCAATCAGTGACAGTTGGTACAGTTTTGCACAGAATGTAAAAAATTTGGAAGATTATTATCAAATATTAGAATGGAATAAATTACCGGTTTTCAGAGGACATTTATTAACTAATGAAGACCTTATCATCCGAAAACACATTCTGAATTTAATGTGCCAATTTGAAACTTCGTGGGAAAATAAGGAGAGTTATTTCAATGAAATTCCAGACGTTATACTTCAGTTGAAAGAAATGGAAAATGATGGATTACTAATCATTAAAGACAATTCCATTAAGGTTACAGAAAAAGGGAAACCTTATGTTCGAAATATTTGCATGGCATTCGATTTACGTTTGAAAAGAAAAGCACCGGAAACCGCATTGTTTTCAATGACAATCTAACGTTTTGGAAATTTTACAACATAAAAAAGCACGCTGATTGGCGTGCTTTTTTATACTTGTTAAGTAGAAAATTAGTGACAGTTTGGATCAGCTTGAATAAACAAACTCATATTGGATGGTGAAATATAAGGAATTCCCAATCCCAATCCTCTCAAGATAAATAAGCAACCAATGCACACCGCGACATAAGGAATCACCTTCTGAATTTTATTTCGAATAGGAATTGTGAGATATGAATTGATATATACAACGCTACTCATCATAGGAACGGTTCCTAATCCGAATAAAATCATATACAAAACACCAAGACTTTCACTTTGCATAGCAATGGCGCCAAACAAGGCGACATAAACCATTCCGCAAGGCAAAAAACCATTAAGTAAACCAATAGTAAAAAGGGATTTATAACTCTTGTTTCTGAACTGACTTCCTAAAGCCGTTTTGATTTTAGAAATTAGTTTAAAAACAGGTTTTGAAAAATTATATTTAGCAAAAAATTTCTCCGGAGCCAAAACTACGATAATCATAGCTACACCAATGAATATAGATAAGTTTTGTTGTAAGCCGGCCATGAAAAAACCTTTTCCAAGCAGCCCGAAGACAAAGCCTATTGTCGCGTAAGCCGTTAATCTTCCTAAATGATACGTGATAATTTGAGTTGCTTTTTTGGTCTGATTTGTTCTGTCTACGGGCAACATCATAGCAATGGGACCGCACATTCCAATACAGTGAAAACTACTTATTAAACCGAAAATAAAGGCAGTGTAAAGCATTTTTTTAGTTTAATGTCATAAAACCAAAAGTCTTAAAGCCAATTGATGAGCTTTCTGACTCTTGAATTTAAGACTAATTGATATAAATTGTTTCTTTTGACAAATACGATTTTCTATTATATTGCCATTCCATATTAATGTCCCATCGACCGCCTGCCAAACTTTTTTTAGGTATGAGCAAAGTAGCAGCATCAGATAGTGAAATTGGAATTTCAAAATCTAATTTTTTGTTAGACGGTCTGTAAAGGGACACTTTACCTTTGATGTTTTTTAAATCAAAAACTTTTGGGAATGATATTTCAATTCCGTTTGAAACATTAACTATTGTCGGCTTTTGAGCCAAATCTGCTACGTTTTGCACTCGAGCCATTTCATCACCAAAATGCGCATCATGCTTGTAATATTCTTCTACAACTAACTCATTATCATATTTTGAATCGGATTGTACTGTAAAAACAAAATACAAAATGAAGGTTATAAACAAACCAAAAGCGATTACAATTCCTGTTCCCCAGTTAATTTTCATGGTCATATATTTATAATTTGAACCCTAATTGGATCCTTTTAATCAAAACTTCGCGGACTCAAAAAGTTAGTAGTTGTTGTTTCAATTTTTTCATTCCCGTTATAAACTTCAATTTTCAGTTTTGTTTTGTCACTATCCAATAAAATTTGGTTAATTTCAATAAAAAGTGTACCACCATTCATTCCTTGTTTTGGTATTTTCATGTCTTGTTTCCCGACCATTTTTAAAGTTCCTTTGACATTTACCAATTTAAAATGAATATCATCAAAATCATTGTTGGTTTTATTGATGATTTTAAAAGTATAAATGTTACTTATATTTTCACCTTTGTGTTCGAATAACTGACCTGGAAGTCTCAAAATAATGGCCTCTACATCCGAACGTAAAAACAATAATCCAATCAAAATACCCGTCAAAATGAATAACACGGCTGAATAGCCTTTCATTCTTGGTGTAAATTTGAACTTGATATTTTTCTCAATTTCATCTTCAGAAGCATAGCGAATCAGTCCTTTTGGCAATCCAATACCATCCATAATGGTATCACATTCATCGATGCAGGCCGTACAATTAACACATTCCATTTGCGTTCCGTTACGAATGTCAATTCCGGTTGGGCAAACATTTACGCATTGTTTGCAATCAATACAGTCGCCTTTCCCAGAAGCAACTCTATCTTCCTGTTTATTAAATTTGGCCCTACCCACTTCTTTTTCGCCACGAACAAAATCATAGGCTACATTTATCGATTTATCATCTAATAAAACACCTTGCAATCTGCCGTAGGGACAAGCAATGATACAAACTTGTTCTCTAAACCAAGCAAAAATAAAATAAAAAACCCCGGTAAAAATTAATAAGGAAACTAGAGTACTGACATGATTTTCAAGCCCTTCTTCAATCATCAGAAGTAACTTGTCACTACTGATAAGATACGCTAGAAATACATTGGCAATAAAAAAAGAGATGATTAGAAAAATAGTCCATTTAATTGCTTTCTTTCTAATTTTATCCCCATTCCACTCTTGTTTTTCTAAGCGGATTTGAGCACCGCGATCGCCTTCAATCCAATATTCAATCCTGCGGAAAACCATTTCTAAAAAAATGGTTTGTGGGCAAATCCAACCACAAAATATTCGACCAAAGATCACTGTAAAAAGTATTACGAAAACAACTCCAACAATAATAATAAGAACAAAAAGATAAATATCCTGCGGCCAAAAAGGAAATCCAAAAATATTAAATCGTCGCTCCAATATGTTAAACATCATGAACTGATTGCCATTTATCTTTATAAATGGATTGGCAACAAGTACAATAAGTAAAAAATAACTCACCCATTTCCTGTAATCATAAAACTTTCCTGAAGGTTTTTTGGGGAAAATAAATTTTCTGTTTCCTTCTTCATCAATTGTCCCAATGGTATCTCTGAAAGCTTCGTCTGGTAATTTTGACATTTTTTTTTATTTAAAACACAAGTTCAAAATAATCACTAAAATTCTTAAGCTAAATAAAAACGTGTGTTTGTAATTGTTATTTAACCGCAACAGCAACATTTTCTTCTACCCAAACTTCCCCTTCCGCAGCTTTTGCATCTGGCGGATTACTTCCTTTTAAAGAAAGAATGTAGCTGGCTACTTTCTGCATTTCTTTCGGTTTCAATGTTCCTTTCCAAGAAATCATTCCTTTCCCGTCACGCCCACCATTCACCAAAGTATGAAATACATTTTTTATTCCGCCACCCAAAATCCATTTGTCATCGGTTAGGTTTGGTCCAATTTGTCCTCCGGCATCTGCTCTGTGACAAGCTGCACAATTGGTTGTATAAATTTCTTTACCAGCTGCTAAATCTGCAGGATCTGTTAACAAAGTCACCGTTTTTTCATCCATCATGTCCGGTGCAGTTTTCATGTATTCAGCAATATCAATTTTGGCCTGAGCAACTTCTTTTTTAAGTTCCATCTCCTGATTGTCAGCTCCTAAAACTTCAAATCGAACCATATATACAATACCAAAAACAATTGACGCATAAAACAAATAGACCCACCATGGTGGCAAATTATTGTCAAGCTCTTTGATTCCGTCATAATCATGATCCAATAACAGCTGGCCTTCACTTTCTAAAGGTTCAGTTTTAGTTAATCTTTTCATTATTTTTTGATACCACTCGCTATCCTTAAAACTCAAATCATTCACTTCATTTAGTTTACTTTTTTGCTCCTCAGTTAACAACTGATACATTATATTATCCACTGCACTCATCGTAATTTCTATCGCTATCAAAAGGAAAAGAAATACAAATAAAAATACAGAAACCATAGGGAATTTTATAAAAGCGGGACTGTCCCCTGAGTCTATGAAATATTCCATTGCCATAAACACGGCAAAGAAAATAACAGGAACCCTAACATATGCTGGAATTAATTTTTTCATTTTCTAAATTTTAAAAGATTATACTATTTAATTATCTCTCAATGGAATTTGACTTAACTCATTGATTTTTTCTTTCTTATATGAGAATACCCATAAACCAAGTCCTACGAAAAAGACAAAGAAAATTAATAGAGATAAGATGGGATATATTGTCACACCATCAATTGTTTCTAAATTGTGTTTTACTTGTTCAAACATAACTTTTAATTTTTAGCAGTATTTTTAACTTTTATATCTGTACCAAGTCTTTGCATATAAGCAATCATGGCTACAATTTCTCTTTCGTTCATTGGAACAAATTTTTCTCCTCTAGCTTCTGCTTTTTTCTTGCTTTCATCATAGCTTTTTACAAAATCAGGATCATTTTTCAAGCTTTCTTCAATTGCAATTGCTTGTTTTCTTAAATCATCTAAACCACTTGCAACTTGAGCTTTAGTATATGGAACACCAAGTGTAACCATTGCCTGCATTTTCTTTTGAGTCAAAGAAATATCCATTGGTTTATTATCAAACAACCATTTATAACCTGGCATAATTGATCCTGCAGATATACTTTGTGGACTCCAAAAGTGGTTAAAATGCCAATTGTCATTGTATTTTGCACCAACTCTCAATAAATCCGGACCAGTACGTTTTGATCCCCAAAGGAAAGGATGATCATATACAAACTCACCCGCTTTCGATTGTGGTCCATATCGTTCTACCTCACTACGGAACGGACGAACAGACTGCGAGTGACACCCTACACAACCTTCACGAATGTATAAATCACGTCCTTCTAATTCTAATGGAGAGTACGGTTTCACGCTTGCAATTGTTGGAATATTAGATTTAACCATTATCGTTGGCACAATTTGAATAACGCCTCCAATTAAAATTGCTACAGTTGCTAATATTGTCAATTGAATAGGTTTTCTTTCTAACCAAGGGTGAAATTTTTCTCCTTTCACTCTTCCAGAACTAATTCTTACTAAAGCGGGAGCTTCGGCTAATTCATCTTCAATAGTAGAACCTGCTCTTAAAGTTTGAACAATGTTATAAACTAAAGTTAGCATTCCAATCAAATAAAGCGTTCCACCAATAGCTCTCATCCAGTACATTGGCATAATTTGAGTTACTGTTTCAAGGAAGTTACCATATGTTAAAGTTCCGTCTGGATTAAATTGTTTCCACATAGAAGCTTGTAAAAAACCAGCTACATACATTGGAATTGTATATAATATAACTCCTAAAGTACCAATCCAAAAGTGAAAATTAGCCAATTTTAGTGAGTATAAATTACTTTTGGTCATTCTTGGAATTAGCCAATAAATCATACCGAAAGCCATGAATCCATTCCAAGCTAATGCGCCTACGTGAACGTGAGCAATAATCCAGTCCGTGTAATGTGCAATAGCATTTACATTTTTCAGCGACAACATTGGTCCTTCAAAAGTGGCCATTCCGTAACCCGTAATCGCTACTACAAAGAATTTCAAAACAGGATCTACACGTACTTTATCCCAAACCCCTCTTAAAGTTAAAAGTCCGTTTATCATACCACCCCAAGATGGCGCAAGCAACATTATAGAAAAAGCAACACCTAAATTCTGTGCCCAGTTAGGCAATGCTGAATATAATAAATGGTGTGGTCCTGCCCAGATATAGATAAAAATTAACGACCAAAAGTGAACAATTGATAATCTATAAGAATATACCGGACGATTAGCTGCCTTTGGAACAAAATAATACATTAATCCTAAGAACGGGGTCGTCAAGAAAAATGCCACTGCATTATGACCGTACCACCATTGAACCAAGGCATCTTGAACTCCTGCATAAACAGAATAACTTTTGAATGCTGAAACTGGTAATTCTAAATTGTTAAAAATATGTAAAACTGCTACAGTAACAAATGTTGCCAAATAAAACCAAATCGCAACATATAAATGTCGCTCTCTTCGTTTTATCATGGTTCCAATCATATTGATACCCATTACAACCCAAATTAAAGTAATTGCAATGTCTATTGGCCATTCTAATTCGGCATATTCTTTTGAAGAACTATACCCTAAAGGCAAAGTAATGGCTGCAGCAACTATAATTAATTGCCAACCCCAAAAATGAACATTACTTAAAAAATCACTAAACATTCTCGCTTTCAGTAATCTTTGCAAGGAATAATACATTCCCGCAAAAAAAGCGTTACCCACAAAAGCAAAAATAACGGCATTAGTGTGCAAAGGTCTCAATCTGCCGTAACTTAACCATGAAATTCCATCGGTCATATTTGGGAAAAGAAACATAAAAGCTAATGTGAGTCCAACTAACATTCCTACCACACCGAAAAGAATAGTGGCGTAAATGAATTTCTTTACAATATTGTTATCGTAATAAAACTGCTGCATTTCCATAAATAAAAAAATTAAATGATTGAAAAATTTAAAAAATTAGTGTTGAATATCATAAAGTCTCCTGACTTTCGATCTTTGGCTTTTCAACTTTTGGCTGTACTAACTCATCGTCAAATAGCATTCTGACCGATGGCGTATAATCGTCATCGTACTGCCCAGTCTTTACTGCTGTTATAAAAGCAATAAAAAACCCAATGGCGACAATGATACTGATGGAGATTAATAAATAAATGACACTCATACCTTAATTTGTGTTTACAAAGTTACTCTGACGTTTTCGAGTAAAATATGACATTTATCATACTTATTACTTTTGTTAAATATATGTGAAAAAAATCAGAAAATTTTTATTTTTTTTACTTTTTATTTGCATAGTAACTGCTCATCACCGTCACAAAACTCACTATTGTTATCGTGCTCAATGGCATTATAATAGCCGCTACCAACGGCAATAGATTTCCGGTAATGGCAAATGATAATCCCACTACATTATATAATAAGGATAATGCGAAACTCATTTTGATTGTAATAATGGAATTTTTAGATAATTTCAAGAAATAATTCAGTTTTTGAAATTCGCCAGCATCCAAAATAGCGTCACAAGCTGGCGAAAAAACATTCACATTTTCAGAAATCGAAATTCCAACATTGCTTTGCGCCAAAGCTCCGGCATCATTTAATCCATCACCGACCATCATTACATTTTTGCCATTTTCCTGCAAATTTTTAATGAATTCGAGCTTTTGTTCCGGTTTCTGATTGAAAATCAATTCTGTGCCTTTCGGCAAAAGTTGTTCAAGAGTAGTACGTTCGCCTTCATTGTCACCCGACAAAACCATGATTTGATAATTAGTACTTAAGTTCTTAAAAAGCGCCTCCAATCCTTCTCTGTATTGATTATTAAAAACAAATTTTCCATAATAAACTTCATTTATCTTGATGTGAACCGATGTCCTCTCGCCAACCCTCTCCAAAGGCGAGAGCGACGAAAGCGATAATGGCGGAGTACAAAATTCTTCGGAACCAATTTGAATTTGGTGACCAAAAATCTGAGCTAAAATTCCTTTTCCGGTAATTTCTTCAAAAGCATCCACTTTCAACTTTTTGGAGTCATTTACTGACTTGTTTTGTAAAATTGGTATAGGCAAATAATCATACAACATGCGGCTCAATGGATGATTTGAAGCTCGTAAAACATTTTTTATTAGCAACAAATTTTCATCGGAAAGAACAGATCCTTCATAGGATATATTCGATTTTTTATTGGTGGTAATCGTTCCCGTTTTATCAAAAACAATAGTATCTACCTTCGCCAATTGTTCGATAACCAAAGCATTTTTAAGATAGAATTTCTGCTTTCCTAAAATTCGCAACACGTTCCCAAAGGTAAATGGAGCCGTCAATGCCAGAGCACAAGGACAAGCAACAATTAGCACTGCGGTAAACACATTGAAAGCGATATTGGCATCAATAAAAATCCAGTAGCCAAACCCCGCAAAAGCAATCAGTAATAAAATAGGTGTAAAATAACGACTGATGCTATCAGTAATCGTTTTGTGTTTTTGCTCTACGTTTTTTTGAAATACATCATTACTCCATAATTGCGTTAAGTAACTTTGGGAAACAGAATGTAAGACTTCCATTTCGATTACTTTCCCTATTTGTTTTCCGCCTGCAAATACTTTATCCCCAGATTGTTTTGTTATAGGAATTGCTTCTCCAGTTACAAAACTATAATCGATTTCTGCTTTTTCCGAAATTAAAATCCCATCAACCGGAATAAGCTCTTGATTTCTAATGAGAAGTCTGTCGCCTTTTTCAACTTCATAGATCGCTACGCTTTCTTCGGAGGCATCCGCATTAATTTTGGTAATTGCTATTGGAAAATAAGATTTAAAATCCCTTTCAAAACTCAAAAAACTATAGGTTTTGATCTGGAACATTTTCCCCAAAAGCATAAAGAAAATCAATCCGGTTAAGCTGTCAAAAAAACCAGATCCGTAATCCATTAAAATATCAAACGTACTTCGCACAAACATCACAATAATTCCTAAAGCAATAGGGATATCGATGTTGAGCATTTTGGTTTTGATACTTTTATAGGCCGAAACATAATAACCACTAGCCGAATAAAAGAAACTCGGTAAAGCTAGAACAAAAATCAACCAGCGAAAGAATCCACGGTATTGATCCAGCCAATATTCTTTCACCTCAAAATATTCCGGAAACGAAAGCAACATGATATTTCCGAAACAAAAGAAAGCAACGCCAAGTTTATACGTTAAACTTCTGTCTACATTATTACTCCCCGTTTCATAGTTTTCTAGACTAATGTAGGGTTCGTAACCAATAGAACTCAATAAATAAACAATCGTTTTAATAGAAACTACTTCCGGATTAAAAGTGATTCGGACTCTCTTTTCAGGAAAGTTCACCTGCGAAGTACTTATTCCTTTTTGAAGACGCTGTAGATTTTCCAAAATCCAAATACACGAGCTACAATGTATATGAGGAATGTTAAGTGAAATAATTGCGGTTGAATTTTCTTGAAATTCCAAAAGTTTGGATACAATACTTTCATTGTCTAAAAAATCATATTTACCATTAATGTCTTGCGGGGTTGCTCCAGGGGATTTTTCAAAATCATAATAACAAGTCAAATCATTGAGACTAAAAATTTCGTACACCGTTTTACAACCGTTGCAACAAAAATTTCTCGCGTCAAAAATAATTTCTTCTTCTTTTATAATATCCAAACCACAATGGAAACAGTTTTGTGTGTCCATAACTTTGCTCATTTTACCTGGAACAAAGGTGATCAATTGAGAACGTTAAAAATATGATATTTGTCATATTAAAAAGTTACTTTTGCATTACAAATAAATCCCAAACAATATGAGCAAATGCGAACAATGTATCGTCAGAGAATTTAGCTCTTTAAAAGCACTTACTAAAGATGAACTAGTAAACCTTTCTGACTGTAAAACATCCCATATTATTAAAAAGGGGGAGGTTATATTTGAAGAAGGTGAGAATGTAAATGGTATTTATTGTATAAAAGATGGTATTTGCAAACTGACTAAACTTAGCGCAAATGGTAAAGATCACATTGTAAAATTGGTTACCAAAGGAGAATTACTGGGCCAACGCTCGATGATTAGTGATGAACCGGTAAATTTAAGCGCCATCGCTCTTGAAGATATGCAGGTTTGTTTTATTCCAAAATCAGAAGTGATGGGATATTTTGACAAGAACAATCAGTTTTCTATGAATGTTATGAAAACTATTTGTGGGGATTTAAAAGAAGCTGATGACCATATGGTTAATTTAGCACAGAAAACTGTCAAAGAAAGATTAGCAGAAACACTTCTTTATTTGCACGACACCTTTGGAGAAAATGAGGATAATTCCTTAAAAGTACAACTTTCAAGAGATGAATTAGCCAGTATGATTGGCACTGCCACTGAAAGCTGTATCCGTTTGCTATCTGATTTTAAAAAATTGGGATTGATTGAATTAATAGGAAAAAAAATAGTTTTAAAAAATATCCAGAACCTGAAAAAATTAGCGGATTAATTCAATTTATATTAGTCCTTCTTATTCATTATAAAATAATACACCGGAATTCCCAGCGCCACAATACACAATCCCAATCCTGTATTAAAGGTATCATAAATAAGTAACGTGAGACAAATAGCTGCTGTAACTACAATATAAATGGCTGGTACAACCGGATATCCAAACGCTTTATACGGCCTCTCGGCATTGGGTTCTTTTTTTCTCAGGATAAAAACTCCCAGAATCGTCAGGATGTAAAACAACAATGATGCAAAAGTAGCATAAGTTAACAAATCTCCAAATTTTCCCGAAATACAAAGCACACAAGCCCAAATACATTGTACCCATAATGCTTTGGCCGGAACCTGATTTTTATTTAATTCAGTTGCTTGTTTAAAAAACAATCCGTCTTTTGCCATTGCAAAAAATAATCTTCCTCCCGAAAGAATCAAGCCGCTGTTGCAACCAAAAGTGGAAACCATAATTAATGCAGCCATCACAAAAACGCCTACATTCCCCATAATTACACTTGCCGCGGCCGCTCCTACTCTGTCATTGTTAGCAAACATGATTCCGCTACTCAAACTATCAGCAGCATTTGGAGTTCCCGACATTGGCAACAAAGCCAAATAAGCGAGATTTGCCAAAACATAAATAACGGTAACAATTAGAGTTCCAAGAAACAAACTTCGGGGAATATTCTTTTTAGGTTCTTTAATTTCACCTGCAATGAAAGTCACATTATTCCATGCATCACTAGAAAATAACGAGTTAATAATAGTTGCACCGGCGGCGCCCAAAATAGCCATTCCTACTAATTTTGTCACCGTAATTGTTCCGTCAGGATTGACCACTGTTTTACTGGCTTCCCACATGTTTTCAAAATTATTAGATAAAACATCCGTTTGTAAACCAACATACAATCCTAAAATAATCAGGGCAAAAAGCGCAATTAATTTAGCCGAAGTAAAAATTAACTGAACTGTTTTTCCACTTTCGACACCTTTAGTATTAATGTAAGTAAGCAGAATTATACTAAAAATAGCCAACACTTTTTGGTACGAAAAAACAAATCCAGTACCAACCGTAAAAAGAGTTTGATCTAAAACGGGAAAGAAGATAGCGGCATAATTAGCGAAAGTAACGGCAATGGCAGCAATAACTCCAGTTTGAATCACCGTAAAAACAGTCCAACCGTAAAGGAAAGAAACTAATCTTCCGTAAGCGCGTTGTATGTAAACGAATTGACCGCCCGCGTTGGGCATCATTCCTGCTAATTCTCCATAACTCAATGCCGCGGCAACTGTGATTAATCCCGTTACCAACCAAATTACCAATAACCAGGCAGCTGAGCCAATATCTCTCGCCATGGCTGATGTTACAATGAAAATTCCGGATCCTATCATTGAACCCGCAACTAAACTGGTGGCATCTATTAATCCTAAAGAACGTTTTAACTCGGTTTTATTTTCTGACATTGGTAATTTAATTATTTAAAAAAGAACCCTAATCCCGAAGCATCGGGACTAAACTTTACTACAACTTCTTCGCTTCTTCCCAAAAAATATCCATTTCAGCAAGTGTCATGTCCATTAAGGGTTTTCCTAATTCACCGGCTTTACTTTCTAAATATTGAAATCGTTTGATGAATTTTTTATTGGTACGTTCCAAAGCATCTTCAGGATTTACATTCAGAAATCGGGCGTAATTGATCATCGAAAATAAAACATCTCCAAATTCGGCTTCAATTTTATCCTGATCACCCGCTGCAACTTCAACTTGTAACTCCTCTAATTCTTCTTGAACCTTATCCCACACCTGATGCGATTCCTCCCAGTCAAATCCAACTCCTTTTACTTTATCCTGAATTCTGCTTGCTTTGACTAATGCAGGTAAACTTTTAGGGACACCTTCAAGAACGGACTTTTTACCTTCTTTCAGTTTTAGTTTTTCCCAATTTTGCTTTACTTCTTCTTCATTGTTCACAACCACATCACCATAAACATGCGGATGACGATGAATTAGCTTTTCACAAATTTCGTTGCACACATCGGCCATGTCAAAATCGTTAGTCTCGCTTCCTATTTTGGCATAAAAAACAATATGCAATAATAAATCCCCTAATTCTTTTTTGACTTCGATTAAATCGTTATCTAAAATGGCATCTCCTAATTCGTAGGTTTCTTCAATGGTCAGATGACGCAGCGTTTGCATGGTTTGCTTTTTATCCCAAGGACATTTTTCGCGCAAATCATCCATAATGTCTAATAATCTTTCGAACGCTTGCAATTGGTTTTGTCTTGAATTCATCAGAAATTGTTTTTGGTAAAAATAAAAAAATCCTGTTCAGAAAAATAGCTGAACAGGATTAAATATTATTGTAGTGAAAAATTATTTTTTTTTAGCTTTTACTTTTTTAGCAGAAGCTTTTACTTCAGCTTCAGGAGTTTCTTCTGCAACGGCAGCAACCTCTTCTGTCACTGCAGCAGCCGGAGCTTCATCAGTAACTAATCCCTTTACCTGAAGCATATTATACCAGTTTAATACTTTTTTGATATCAGAAGGATACACTCTTTCTTCATCATAATCTGGTAAAATTTCCTTAAAATAAGCGATCAATGCAGCATTGTCTTCTTTATGAGATATTGCGACACCTTTGTTTTCTTTGTCAGCAATTTTTTGCATGATTTCAGCTAATGGTTTTTCGCCTTCATAAGTATAAATTGAAATTTCAGACAATAAACTCACATTACTTTTCAAGTTTACTGTGATTTTTTTTCCGTCTGCCAATGATTCCGCTACAAATCCAGTTCTTGTTTGCACTTTTAATACATATAAACCCGGTTTCCCAGAAATGGCTAATATTTTTTCTAAATTCATGTTTTGTGTAATTATTATTAAGAATTTGACTTATTTAATTTTTATTTAAAACCAAAAACCATACCAAGCAAAGCTATAAATATGCTCTACCTTCCCTTTTTGGCAAAAAATTTCATTCGGTAATCTTGAAATGTTTTTCCTTCTAAGATGTTTTTAAGTTTCTTTTGAATCAATCGTTTTTTTAATGAGGATATTTTATCGGTGAATAAAATTCCTTCAATATGATCGTATTCATGTTGAATCACTCTCGCAATTAATCCTTCAAAAACTTCCGTTTTCATTACAAAATCCTCTTCGCAATATTCAATTGTTATCGTTGGATTTCTGTACACATCCTCTCTAACATCTGGAATACTTAAACAGCCTTCATTAAAACTCCACTCTTCACCTTCTTCTTTTATCATTTTTGCATTGATAAACGTTTTTTTGAATCCTTTTAATTCTTTTTGTTCCGCATCTTCTAATTCTTCATCATCGCTAAAAGGAGTCGTGTCGATCACAAATAATCGAAGTGCTAATCCTACTTGTGGAGCAGCAAGTCCAACACCATAGGCATTATACATTGTCTCGTACATGTTAACAATCGTTGCTTTCAAATTTGGATCTTCCGGTGAAAGAACTTCTCCTGTTTTTCTTAAAACTGGATCGCCATATCCTATAATTGGTAAAATCATTCGTGTTGTATTAAGTATTGTCTACTGAAATTGGAGTATGTTTCCTTTTCATTCAGTTTGCAAAAATAGTAAAAAAATAGACAATGAATAATCTGCCGTTAAATATTAGCTAATATTTACAATTTAAAACAAATCAGCTGCTTTTATTGTTTGTAATATTCATACAAATTTTACCTTTGCGCCAATACAATGATATGATTTACAAAATCCGAAAATTTACCGACAGCACTCATTTTACCAATGCTATAAAAGTTACTATAGCGGCAGTCATTCCCGTTGTGATATTTTCGTTTTTGGGTAAATTTGAAATGGGTTTCGCAATGGCTCTCGGTGCTTTTTTTACGTTTCCCAGCGATATTCCAAGCAGTCTTAAACATAAAATTTACGGTATTCTTGTAACGGCGTTTCTGGTTGCAGGCACCAATTTGATTGTTAATATCGTGTACCCCTATTCTTGGATTTTCTATCCTTTTTTAGCGGTATTAATTTTCCTAATATCGATGCTTTCAGTTTATGGTCAAAGAGCTAATATGGTTTCTTTCTCTGGTCTCATTGCCGTTTCATTAGCTTTTGCAAGCCTCAATTCTGGCTGGGCAATGGTGCTACATTCCGAATTAATACTTGCCGGCGGCTTATTCTATCTGTTGATTTCGCTTATTTTTCATGTCATCAGACCGCACCGTTATATCGAATTACAAATTGCAGAATGCATTAAACTTACTGCAAAATATTTGAAACTACGAGGCGATTTATGGACTTTGAATGCTAATAAAAAATCCATCATTGAAAAACAATTGCACTTACAGGTTGAACTCAATACCATTCACCAAAACTTAAGAGAAGTGTTGATTAGCAGCCACACGACTTCAGGTTCTTCTCATCAAAATCGCAAAATGCTGCTGGTTTTTATTACTTTGGTAGAAATTCTTGAACTGGCATTATCCACAGCATTCGATCATGATAAATTGCATCAAAAATTCGATAATCACCCTACGGTTTTACTTACTTATCAACGTTTAGCTTACAATTTGGCGGCTAGTTTGAAGCAATTATCCAAAAGTGTCAAAAAACATACTAAATACATTTCGAAACACACTTTATCGAGTGATTTAAATTCCTTACAACTTGCCATTGCCGAGTATGAAAATGATTTGGAGAAAAATACTGCGTCCGAAGGGGTTTTTATGTTAACAACGATGCTCCAATATGCTGAAAAACAGGTCGAAAAAATAAAAATCGTCGAACGTGCTTTTACCCTTGATTTTAATTCTCAGGATTTGAAAGGAATCGACAAGGATTTAGAAAAATTCCTGACGCCTCAATATTATCCGTTAAGCACGCTGACCCAAAACCTGAGTTTCTCCTCTACTATTTTCAGACATTCACTACGATTAACCATAATATTAATGCTTGGATTTATTATTGGAAAATTTCTGCCGTTCCACAATGTATATTGGATTTTACTGACCATAATTGTAATCATGAGACCTGGTTATGGCTTGACGAAAGAACGTTCTTTTCACCGAATAATTGGTACGGTGATAGGCGGATTAATTGCTTTTGGAATTCTTTTCATCGTAAAAGATAACATTGTTATCAGCATTCTTTCGATTCTTTGTATACTGTTGGGATTTTCTTTTACCCAAATAAATTATAAAGTAAGTGCCATTTTTGTCACCATGTATGTCGTTTTTATTTATGGATTAGTGACGCCTAACATTGGTGATTTAGTTCAATATCGAATACTTGATACTGTTGTTGGCGCCGCTTTAGCTTTTTTGGCAAATCATTTTTTATGGCCTTCCTGGGAGTTTTTAAATATTCCAGTTTACTTAGAAAAATCGATTAAGGCAAACCAAGATTATTTAAAAGAGATTTCTATCTTTTACAATAAAAAGGGAAACATTTCTACTTCATATCGTTTGGCTCGGAAAAATGCTTTTATTGAAATTGGAAATCTTATGGCTTCGTTTCAAAGAATGGTTCAAGAACCTAAATCGAAGCAAAAACAATTGCCACAAGTGTATAAACTGGCCGTTTTAAACCATTCGTTATTGTCCTCGTTAGCTTCTTTGGGCACTTACATCCAATCTCACAAAACTACAACGGCTTCAGAAGCGTTTAATGTCGTGGTAGATACTGCCATTAAAAACTTGCATAATGCCATTGCAGTCCTCAAAGAAAACAATTTAGAACTAAAAGTAAACCTTCCGCAAGAAGATTTAGCGATGCGATTTACAGAGCTGAAGAACATCCGGGAAAAAGAATTAAAAGAAGGAATTCCTATCGATGAAGATGCGTTTAAACTGAAAATGCAGGAAGCGCAATTAGTAATTGAACAATTAATTTGGTTGACTAATTTATCCGAAAATATATTAAAAACGATAAAAATACTGAAAGATTCGTAAAGAAAAAGGCGCTAAAATTAGATACAATCTAAAATTCAGCGCCTTTTATTTATTTTTATTAAATTTTAATTGTTTAGTTTTAAAACAGTAGCAGTTTCTTGTCTGACTTTCGATAATAAATCAGGATTATCGTTTAATTTCTGGCCAAAAGAAGGAATTATCGTTTTTAATTTTTCCTGCCATTCCGGCGTTTCAAATTGATCCTTAAAACACCTTCCGATCAAATCAACCATAATAGAAACAGCTGTTGAAGCACCCGGAGAGGCACCTAACAAAACAGATAACGTACCATCGGCAGTAGTGATTACTTCGGTACCAAATTCCAGAATTCCACCACCTTTTTCATCTTTTTTTATCACTTGAACACGTTGCCCAGCTCGTTCTAAAACCCAGTCTTTGGATTTCGCACCTGGCACATATTCTTTTAATGCATTAATTCTGTCTTTAGGAGACTGAACCACTTGCTGAATTAAATATCTAGTAAGTGGTATATTCTTAATACCTGCGGCAACCATAGGAATAATATTATCCGTTTTTATGGATAAAGGCAAATCAGAATAAGAGCCGTTTTTTAAAAATCGAGTCGAAAAACCAGCAAAAGGTCCAAACAGTAATGCTTTCTCGCCATTTATCATTCGGGAATCAATATGCGGAACTGACATTGGCGGCGCACCAACACTAGCTTTACCATATACTTTTGCCTGATGTTTTGCAATCACTTCCGCATTAGTACATTTCAACCATTGTCCACTGACTGGGAAACCGCCATATCCTTTTCCTTCTGGAACATTTGCTTTCTCTAACAGCGGCAATGAACCGCCACCAGCACCAATAAAAACAAACTTAGTGTACGCTTTTTTTGTTTGGCCTGTAGCCAAGTCAGTAATTTTTATTCTCCAGGACTTATCTTCTCTTTGTTTTAATTTTTGAACTTCATGGTTAAAATGAATCGTAACACCTTCTAATTTTGTCAAATAACCAAAAATACTGCGGGTTAACTCTCCAAAATTCACATCGGTACCAATTGCCATTGACGTAGCTGCAACTTTGTCTGACTCCTTTCTGCCTTCCATAACCAGAGGCATCCATTTTTTCAACTCATCAAAATCAGTGCTAAAAATCATGTCCTTAAATAAAGGATTCAAATGCAAAGCCTCAAATCTTGTTTTTAGGTAGGCTACATTTTTTTCGCCCCAAACAAAACTCAGGTGTGGAATGCTTTTTATGAAATTCTCAGGAGACGAAACTTTACATTCTTGAACGAGATACGCCCAAAACTGTCGGGAAATCTCAAAAGATTCTGCGATACTGATTGCTTTTTTTGGATTGATGCTACCATCTTCATCTTCAGGAGTATAATTGAGCTCGCAAAAAGCAGAATGTCCAGTTCCAGCATTATTCCAAGCGTCAGAACTTTCGGCAGCAGCAATATCTAATCGCTCATAAATTTCAATTTTTATGTCAGGCTGCAACTCTTTTAGGATTAAACCAAGAGTGGCGCTCATAATTCCAGCTCCTATAAGAACTACTTCACTATTTGTACGTATGGTTTTATCAGGCATAACTACATTTTAAAGTGCAAAGATAAATTATATAAGTGCAAAAAAAAGCATAAATTTTGCCTCAAAAGTTACCTTTATTACTCTCTTTTAGTGAAAACACTGCTTTTTTACATCGGTTTTAAAATCTTTTTCGTGTCAAATAGTCCTGAAGCATTATCGTTGCCGAAATTTCGTCAATCAGTGCTTTGTTAAGGCGTTGTTTCTTACTCATTCCGCTATCAATCATCGATTGGAACGCCATTTTTGAAGTAAAGCGTTCATCAACCCGAATAACTTTCATCTCCGGAAAATGATTTGTAAAATGCGTTACAAAACCTTTTATAATGGGAGCGCTTTCTGAGGGCTCGCCATTCATTTGTTTGGGCTCACCAATAAGGACAGCTTCAACTTTCTCTTTGGAAAAATAGTCCTTCAAGAAAGCAATTGCAGTTGCTGATGGAATGGTTGTCAATCCTGAAGCTATAATTTGCATTTCATCGGTAACCGCTATTCCGGTTCGTTTTTGTCCGTAATCTATGGCGAGAATTCTTGGCATTTAATTTTTTTTCAAAGGTAACTATTTTAATATCTCAATTCTTAGCAGTAACAGAAATGTAACTTCGCTATCATTTTTTTTTAAAATTTATTTGTTCCCCATTAAAATACAAAGAACAATTATCATTTTAAATTAAATATTAAAACAAGAAGTTAAGTCTTTAACATTTTCTAATCATTTTGCTTTTTTGCTTTTGGCTAAAAATCCTATCTTTGTCAAAAATTTTAAAAAAAATGAATCCATTACAACCGATTATAGAACAAGCTTGGGAAAACCGCGCTTTGTTACAAGAAACTACAACTACTGACGCGATCAGAGAAGTTATCGAATTATTAGACACCGGAAAACTACGCGTAGCTGAACCAAAAGGAGACTCTTGGCAAGTAAACGAATGGGTTAAGAAAGCCGTGGTTATGTATTTCCCAATTCAAAAAATGGAAACATGGGAATCAGGAATTTTTGAATACCATGACAAAATGTTATTAAAAAGAGGCTATGCTGAAAAAGGAATTCGTGTGGTTCCCAATGCAGTAGCACGTTACGGCGCTTACATTTCAAGTGGGGTTATTTTGATGCCTAGTTATGTAAATATTGGTGCGTATGTTGACGAAGGAACAATGGTAGACACTTGGGCAACCGTGGGTAGTTGTGCTCAAATTGGTAAAAACGTACACTTAAGTGGTGGTGTTGGTATTGGTGGTGTTCTGGAACCATTGCAAGCTGCTCCGGTAATTATAGAAGATGGTGCTTTTATTGGTTCACGTTGCATCGTAGTTGAAGGAGTTCACGTTGGGAAAGAAGCCGTTCTTGGTGCCAATGTTTGTTTGACTGCATCTACAAAAATTATTGATGTTACAGGTGAAACTCCTATTGAAATGAAAGGTTTTGTTCCTGCTCGTTCGGTAGTAATTCCAGGAAGTTATACAAAAACGTTTCCAGCAGGAGATTTTCAGGTGCCTTGTGCTTTAATCATTGGAACACGCAAGCCTTCAACAGATTTGAAAACTTCATTGAATAACGCTTTACGTGAATATGACGTAGCGGTATAGTGCGTTTTTAAAATCTTTAAACAAAAAACTATTGGATATTTCAATAATTATTGTCAATTACCGGGGCTGGAAAGCCTTAAATGAATGTTTAGAATCTATTGAAGTAATAATTTCAAGTGCTTTCACATTCGAAGTCATCATTGTTGATAATTTTTCTAATGACCGGCAATTTCCTGTTTTTAAACAAAAATATTCCAAGTTTACATTTATAGAAAATAATGGTAATAATGGTTTCTCAAATGGTTGCAACTTTGGTGCAGGCATTGCTACGGGAAACCATTTCCTTTTTTTAAATCCCGATACAAAACTTACTCTTGAAGCCCTTGAAACCCTTTTAAAAACAACCGCTTCCCATCCAGAAATTGGAATTTTATCCTGTTTGCAAATAAACGAAAACGAAGTTTTTTACAAACAGAATAATTTATTTCCGGTTTTAGGACGCTTTTTTGGAATCTCAAGATCTATTTACAGAAAACTAAATAAGGCAAAATTAGAAAAACGTTTTAATAACAACAAAGATTTGTTTTACCCAGATTGGGTTACCGGAGCGGTCATTTTCATAAGCCGAGAATGGTTTAACAAAATTAAAGGCTGGAACGAAGATTATTGGCTGTATTTCGAAGATGTTGACCTTTGCAAAAAAGTTTGTAATCTTGGAGGAAAAGTTGCCGTAACCAGAAAAGCTACTATTTTTCATCAACACGGTGGAGCATCTCGATTAAATGTCAAGACAAAAGCACTCACAAAAACAGAAGTGATTATCTCTAAACATGTGTACATTAGCAATCAATTTTCAACAGCAATACAACTCTATTTGCATTCATTATTAATTTTAGGAGTCCTTAGTGAAAAACTATTTTTGTCGCTTTTAAGCGTACTTTTATTTTTTAATCCAAAATTAAAAGTAAACCGATTAATGCTTAAAAACTTATCCGTTTACTATTTTAATGCGCTCCAAAAACAAACCTGGATTAGTCCCCGTGCAATGAATTACTTGAAAACAAAAGCATAATTTTTTCAAATTTACTTCAAATGAAAATACTTGTAATTCAACAAAAAATGATTGGAGATGTTTTAGTAAGCTCCATATTATGTGACAATTTGCGCAAAGCATATCCAAAAGCGCAAATTGATTATATGGTGTACGAATCAACAATTGCTGTTTTACAAGGAAATACAAGTTTTGATAATCTTATCCTTTTTAGAGAAAAACATCAAAAAAGCAAGTGGGAATATTTTAAATTATTAAAATCCATTCGTGCAGAAAAATATGATATTGTCATTGATGCCTATTCCAAATTAGAAAGCTGGCTGGTAGTATTATTTTCTGCTGCCAAACAAAAAATATCGTATTGGAAAAAAGGAAGAGATTTTCTTTATACGGATACCGTGAAACGAAAAAAAATAGCTACTACTAATTTGGGTTTAATAATTGAACAACGATTAGCATTACTAAATCCTTTGCATCTGGATATTGAATTAGAAACATTTCCCAGAATTTATGTCACGAAAGAAGAAAATGATTTTGCCACTTCACTTTTTAAATCGCACGGAATAAACCAGTCTAAAAAAACGATAATGGTCAGCATCATTGGAAGCAGTACAGACAAAACATATCCTCGGAAATACATGTCGCAATTAGTTGATTTTATTGCAGACAAACGAGATGTAAATATTCTTTTTAATTATTTTCCAAAGCAAATTGAAGATGCGAAAAAAATCTATGATGGATGTAAAGAAAGCACAAAACACAAGATTTATTTTTCCATTTTAGGCAAAAGCATCCGAGAATTTATCGCCATTATGAATCATTGTGATATGATAATTGGCAACGATGGCGGGGCAATAAATATGGCAAAAGCTTTAGAAAAATCCTCTTTTATTATTTTTTCGCCATGGATTGACAAAAAAGGATGGGCTACATTTGAAGATGGAATTAATCATGTTTCACTTCATTTACAAGAGTTTAAACCTGATTTATTTGAACGCAAAACGGCTAAAATAATAAAAAAAGAAACCATTGCGTTTTATAAAGAGTTTACTCCCGAGTTGATTTTTCCTGCTTTACATACTTTCTTGAAAACACATATAGAATAATGCTCTATTTTTGTAAAACATCCAAAAATTAATGAAATACGATCACAACACGAACATTTCAGTTTTAATAATTACATTAAATGAAGAGAATCAAATGAAAGCACTTTTAGCTGACTTGGATTTTGCTTCCGAAATTATTGTTGTTGATTCATTCAGCACAGATAGAACTGAAGTTATTTGTAAAGCTTTCAAAAACGTAAAATTCATTCAAAATCAGTTCGAAAATTATTCTTTACAAAGAAATTTTGCAATTGCTCAGGCAAAAAATGATTGGATTTTATTTCTCGATGCCGATGAAAGATTAACTCCTGAATTAAAAAAAGAAATTGTAGACACTGTAAAAAATAATGAAAACTACGCCGCTTTTCTATTTTGTAGAACTTTTATGTATGAAAGCGAAGTACTACGTTTCAGCGGGAATCAAAATGATAAAATATTTAGACTTTTTAAAAAAAATAAAGCTAAATATACCACAGACAGGCTCGTACATGAAAAATTAAAAGTGAATGGAAAAGTAGGTGTTTTAAAAAACAAACTGATTCATTACTCCTACTCGAATTTTCAAGCTTATAAATCAAAAACCATTCGTTACGGAAAATTAAAGGCTCAAGAAAAGTTTATAAAGAAGCAAAAGCCTTCCGTATTATTACATTTTTTGCATCCTGCCTATAATTTTTTGTTTAATTACATTGTTAGATTAGGATTTCTTGACGGCAAAAAAGGACTGGTTATTTGCTATTTAAATGCAAATTCCATTTATATCCGATATCAAGAATTACAACGACTTTGGAATCAACTATAGCTATCGCCAAAACAATAATTTCTTTTTGCGTGCCATTTTTCGATGAAATTTCGTTTGAAAATCATTAGTATAAAAGCACATTTTAGCAAAAACTTCATCGTATTTCTTACCGTACAATTTTGCATACTCATCACTCATCACAGCTAGCATTTCAGTTTTTGGCGTAAGCCTATTGAAATTTTTCATTCGGGAATCAAAATCCATTACACTATCAAAATTCATTCGGTTTAAATCCACTAAATAGAAATTATAGTTGCCTTCGATTCCTTTTTCTATCAAGGTGTTTCCCGGAGAATGATCTAAAAATTCAATTCCTTTTTGATGTAAATCAAATGTAAATTGGGTAAACTGACGCAATATATTCTCATGGTCAGGGCAATCCGGATTTTGTACCAATTCTCTAAAAGTCAATTCCGCCAGAAGGTGTTCACTAATGTAAAAACTGTTTTCCAGTCCTGACACTTTAAAATTTTCAGCATAAGCAATGGGCTGCGGAGTTCTTATACCGTTCGTGATTAATTTATTTGCATACTCGAAAGAACGTCTGGCTTTTGATTTTCTAAAATATTTATAAGCTACTTGATTTATAACGTTGGGAATTTTAAACGATTTGATATTAATCATTTTGTTTTCTAAATCAAAGAGTTTAATTTTATTTCTTTGACCGTCACCAAATAAAGTTCCCTGCTTATCAAAATTATTTACACAGTTCCGAATTTGTATCTCAAAAGATTTAAAAGAAGGGTTAAAAATATATTTCATAAAATGTAGAATTGATTGACAAAAGTAGGTATTGAATATAAGACTTAAAATAATTAATGTAATTTTACCTGAAATTATGCCTAAATCATGCTGTAGTATCACATGTATGAGAACGTTTAGGAGGATCGAATTAAATAAATGTTAGAATTATGAATAAACTTTCTAATAAAAACCAAAAATTATTAAAGAAATTTAAACAATAAAATCAATATATGACCATTCTACATATATCTGCAGTAAAAAGTTGGGGAGGTGGCGAAAACCATATTGAAACCTTATGTTATGAATTGAAACAATCCAATCCTGAAATAAAAAATATTGTCTTATGTGTTGAAAACACTCTATTTCACGAACGTCTAAATGAAACCCTAATAGAATTTCAAACTGCACCTTTGGCTTATAATTTAGATCTACGTTTTTCATTAAAAATCATTAATTTATGTAAAACCAAAAAAGTTGACATTATTCACATTCATGATCCATCTGCAATTGCGTTGACTATTATTGCGGATAAATTCGTTAATTTGCCACCTTTTATTTTTAGCAAGAAAACATCATTCCCAATAAAAAACAAAAAGTTGACACTCTACAAATACAATTATTCTAAGATTAAAAAATATTTATGTGTTTCAGACGAGACTAGAAGAATTACTTTACAGTCAATTAAAGATCGAGATAAAGTAATTACAGTTTACCAAGGCACCTCTATTACCAATAAAAGTACTGCAACAGATTTTTTATTACGCGAGAAATTTGCTATTGATGACTCTAAAAAAATAGTAGGGACAATAGGAAATCACATTAGGGCTAAAAATCTTGAGACATTCATAGAAACAGTTAATCTAATTGTGAATGTAAAAAAAAGAACAGATATGATATTTGTGCAAATTGGCTCTTTTACGGAGCGCACAGAAGATTTATTAATAAAAATTAAAGAATTAAAATTAGAAAACTACATCCATTTTTTAGGATATGTACCAAATGCTTCTAATTTCATCCCACAATTTGATGCATTATTAATGACGTCTCAAAGCGAAGGCATACCCGAAGTAATTTTTGAAAGTTTTTATCATAAAAAACCTGTAATAAGCACTAATGTCGGAGGAATTCCTGAAATTATACAAGAAGGTATTAACGGTCTTTTAACCCCCAAAGAAGATTTTGAGATGCTGTCAGAAAAAATAATTTATTTGTTTAACAATAAAGAGCTTAAGGAAAAATTTGTAACGCTTTCTTACGAAAAATTAATTTCAAATTATACCGCTTCAGTTATGGCTCAAAAAACTTTACAAGAATATAAAACTACATTAAATGGAAATTAACGACGAAATACATAAAGCTTACGAAGTTATAAAAGAAGGCGGAATCATCCTGTATCCTACTGACACCGTTTGGGGAATTGGTTGTGACGCCACAAATCCTGAAGCTGTAGCCAAAATATACAAGCTCAAGAAAAGAATTGAAACTCAAAGCATGATTGTTTTGATGAATGGTGAAAAAATGATGTACAATGTCTTTAAAGACATACCAGAAGTGGCCTGGCAAATAATGGATTTAGCTGAAAATCCAACCACTTTAGTTCTGGACAAACCAAGAAACGTAGCCCCAAATTTAATTGCATCAGATAATACGTTGGGAATTCGAATCGTGAAAGAGCCTTTTTGCTTCAAGTTAATGGAAAAAATGAAAAAACCGTTAGTTTCAACATCGGCAAATATCTCCGGACAACCTACTCCAAAAAGTTTTAAAGAAATCAGTCCTGAAATTATAAAAGGCGTGGACTATGTTGTAAATTTGCATCGCGAAAAAATTGCCGGAAAACCTTCTACAATTATAAAATTAACGAACGATTCTCAGGTAAAAGTGATCCGTAAATAGTAATGAGTTTTCAGTCGCAGTTTTCAGTTTTCAGGACTTAAAACCTTAAACTTCAAACTTTAAACACATAAGAATGAATATTAAAACTTGCTATAAAGAGTTTTTAAACAATAAAATTTTCGAGGTCATCTCTCAAGCTTCCCAAGAACTTAACGTTGATAGTTATGTGATTGGTGGTTTCGTAAGAGATTTACTTTTGAACAGAGACTTTAAAAAAGACATTGACATTGTTGCTGTTGGCAGCGGAATCGAACTGGCTTTAAAAGTTTCTCAACTACTCCCTAACAAACCAAAAGTTCAGGTTTTCAAAACCTACAGAACAGCGATGTTGCGTTTTGAAGACACCGAAATTGAATTTGTAGGCGCCAGAAAAGAGTCCTATAATCTCGATAGCCGAAACCCCGTTGTAGAAAACGGAACATTAGAAGACGACCAAAATCGCCGCGATTTCACTATTAACGCTTTGGCTTTATCCTTAAACGTAAAGAATTTCGGAGAATTATCCGATCCTTTTAATGGACTGGAAGATTTAAAACACAAAATAATCAGAACACCTTTAGATCCTGATATTACTTTTTCTGATGATCCGTTACGCATGTTGAGAGGGATTCGTTTTGCGAACCAATTGGGGTTTGAAATCGAAGGAAATTCGTTGAACTCAATAACCAAAAACACAGACCGAATCAAAATCATTTCCGGAGAACGAATCGTCGATGAATTAAATAAAATTCTCTCGACAGACAAACCTTCTGTAGGATTCTTGTTGTTGTTTAAAACCGGACTTTTAGATATTATTCTTCCTGAATTGACTGCTCTGAATCAAGTTGAAGAAATTGAAGGCCATACACATAAAAATAATTTCTATCACACGCTGGAAGTTGTAGATAATATTTGTCCGCATACGGATGATGTTTGGTTGCGCTGGTCAGCATTATTGCACGATATTGGAAAAGCACCAACGAAACGCTTTAATAAAAAACAAGGCTGGACTTTTCATGGACATGAATTTCTTGGTGGAAAAATGGCGAAAAAGATATTTGAGCGATTGCACATGCCATTGAATCACAAAATGAAATTTGTACAGAAAATGGTAATGATGAGTTCACGTCCGATTGTTTTATCTCAAGACACGGTTACAGATTCAGCGGTGCGCCGTTTAGTTTTTGATGCTGGTGAAGATGTTGAAAATTTAATGACGTTGTGCGAAGCAGATATCACTACCAAAAACCCAAATAAATTCAAAAAGTATCACAGCAACTTCGAAATCGTCCGTAAGAAAATTGTGGAAGTCGAAGAACGTGATCAAGTGCGAAATTTTCAACCGCCGATCTCGGGAGAAGAAATCATGGAAATATTCAACTTGAAACCATCCAAAGAAATTGGGATATTAAAAGAAGCGGTAAAAGAAGCCATTATAGAAGGTGAAATCCCAAATGAATATCAAGCGGCTTATGATTTTGTTCTAAAAAGAGGAGAGAAATTAGGGCTAAATAAAGTTTAACTAGTGTTTAGTTTAAATTTTTAAAGATTTTATTTAAATTTACTAAAAATTAGAAACATGAATATTTCCGATTTAAAACGAGATCTGATTAAAAAAATATCTGAAACTGAGGACAGTGTTTTGTTGCTACAAATCAATACTTTATTGAACGAAAAAAACGAAAATGAATCAGAAAAAAATATGTCTTCAGTTCATGAACCTGAATTAAAATATGAAAGTGTCAGAATTTTTTCAGCAGAAGAACAGCGAAAAATAAACATCGCCTTAAAACAAGTTGAAAATGGCGAATTTATTTCTAATGAAGAAGCCCAAATTGAAATAGAAAAATGGTTCGAAGAACAAGAAAAGTAGTTTGGACTACATTTGCAAGAGAATCAAGAACTGCAATTTTTTTATATTGGAAGAAGAGAAATAAATCTACGAATTACAGTAAAAAACTTCATGTCTTATTTCAAGATTCAATACAACAACTTACGGTTTTTCCTGAAAGCTCTATAAAATCTAACAACGAAAATGTACGACTCAAAATTGCAAGTCATTTCGAAATTATCTACACTATTTCAGATACTCAAATTTTTGTTTTAGACATTTGGGACACAAGACAAAATCCTCAAAATTTTCCAATTCAATAAATGAAAAATAAAAATAAATCCGTAATTATCTGGCTGCTTTCAGGATGCTTATTATTGTTTATGATGGTTGTAGTAGGGGGAATCACCCGATTGACCAATTCCGGTTTATCCATGACCGACTGGCATTTAGTAACCGATACTTTTCCGCCTTTGACAGAGGAAAAATGGTCACAAGCTTTTGCCGAATATAAAAAATTTCCAGAGTATCAAAAAATCAATGTTCACAATGATTTTACGCTCAGTGATTATAAATTTATCTACTTCTGGGAGTGGTTTCACCGCTTAATAGGACGAATTATTGGTTTGGCATTTATTATTCCTTTTGTCTATTTCTTGTTCAAAAAACGTCTTTCACCAGAAACAATCAAAAAATGCATTGTACTGCTATTTATGGGCGGTTTTCAGGGCTTCCTGGGTTGGTTCATGGTGCGTAGCGGATTAATCGACAATCCGGATGTTAGCCATTTTAGATTGGCATTACATCTCACATTTGCCTTTTTAACGTTTGCTTACACACTTTGGGTAGCTTTAGATTTAATTTACCCAAACAAAACTGCAGTTATCCAGCCATTGCGAAATCTTGCGCGTGTCACATTAGTTTTTCTGATTATCCAAATCATTTATGGCGGTTTTGTTGCCGGTTTGAACGCCGGATTAATTCACAATCATTGGCCTTTAATGAGCGACGGACAATTCATTCACGACAGTGTGTTCATTGAGAAAAGCAACTTGTTTTTAAATTTTATCGAAGGAAAAAGCGGCGTTCAATTCGTACACCGAACCATGGCGTATGTTGTGGTAGGATTAATTCTCGCACTTTATTTCATCAGTAAAAAACATGTTGTTTCCTCACTTCAGAAAAAAGGAATCAATATCTTAGTGTTGATTGTATTTTTGCAGTTCCTATTAGGCGTGTTTACTTTACTTTATGGTGTTCCACTTTGGCTGGGATTGTTACATCAAGTAATGGCCTTCTTTTTACTAGCGGCAATGACATTCACTTTACATCGATTATCAAAATAAAAGCATAACAACTGTTACACCTGACTATATTGTCGCATTTCATTGTTTATTAACGTAAATGTCTAAACTTGCCGCTCAAGATAAATTTCTGGATTTATCAGATTATGGAAGAACCTTCGGAAAGTTCCTAGCCAATCAATTAAAAAACACCCGCTTTACTCCCATACATGTTACGTTGCTTTTTGGTATTTGCGGTTTGATAGCCATTTATTTTATTCTGGACGGATCTTACTTTTTAGCCGGTTTTTTCATTTTGTTGAAATCAGGAATTGATGCTGCAGATGGCGAACTGGCAAGACTAAAAAAAACGCCCTCTTACACCGGAAGATATTTAGACAGTGTATTTGATATCATCCTAAATTTTCTCTTTTTGATGACAATTTGTTACGTTTCAAAAACGAATATCTGGATGACAATTTTGGCCTTTATCGGCATTCAATTACAAGGCACTTTATACAATTATTACTATGTCATTTTGAGAAACAAATCGGTTGGCGGAGATACAACCAGCAAAATTTTCGAAAATAAATCTCCTGAAGCTTTACCCGGAGAAACCCAAAAATCAGTTGATATTTTATTCCTAATTTATACTATTGTATATGGTGCTTTTGATAAAATAATTCACACACTTGATAAAGATGCTTACAAAGTAAAAACGTTTCCAAACTGGTTTATGACTCTGGTTTCTATCTACGGATTAGGCTTTCAATTATTGATTATAGCTGTAATGTTACCTATGAATTTAATAGAATATATCATTCCGTTTTTTATATTTTATACCACATTAATTTTTGTTATTATTGGTATTCGAAAAGTATTTTTTAAGGTTTAAGCTCATCATAGACATAATCTATATCACAAGCATAAAAACTACATTACCAGTATTTTAGATAATTAAACCTACACTAATAATTTAATACTTGTTTTAATCAAGTTCCATACATTGCAACAAAATAGTAAAATGTCATTTATCGGAATTATATAATAGTTCCATTTAATTGTATAACAATTTTATGGTTTAAAATTGCAAAATTTGTCAAGAACAAATAGTAATTTAAAACTTGTATATTATGCCCAATTCAAAAGAGATTGAAGGAAACTGGAATGAGTTAAAAGGAAAACTTAAACAAAAATTTGCCGATTTGACGGATGATGATTTATTATACGATGAGGGTAAAGAAGATGAAATGTGGGGTAAATTACAACAAAAATTAGGCAAGACACAAAAAGAAATTAAATCATTACTTGATTAATTTTTAAATCCTAAACTTACTTAAACTGTTTCGATTGCAAGGGTCAAAATTTTTCCTTTTCAGGATTTTTTTAACCGCATTTGAAACAGTTTTTTTTACGCTCTAAAACTACCCAATCCAGGTTTTAAAATCGGATACTTTTTCCCTGCTTACAATCACATCTTCTTCTGAAAAGGAAGGCAAAATAACTTTTAATCGGGAGTTACTGTAGACTACAATTTCTTTTATTGCTTTAAGAGGAACTATAAATTTTCGGTTAATCCGAAAGAAATTGGCGGGATCTAATTCCTTTTCTAAAAGTTCCAAAGTACATTCAATTAAATAATCCCTTTTATCAAAAGTGTGAATGTAAGTTCCTTTATTTTCACTAAAAAAACATTCGATTTCATCTATTGAAATCACTTTCAAATGTTGGCCTATTTTTACCGTAAACCGTTTTTTATAATTTTTCTCAAATGGATTGATTAACATCTTTTTGATTTGCTCAAAATCGATTCCAAGGCTCTGTGATTGTATTTCCTCTTTTGGCAAAAGCGATTTGAATTTCGCGACAGCAATTTTTAAATCGTCCTCATCAATGGGTTTCAAAAGATAATCGATACTGTTCAATTTGAAAGCGCGAAGGGCATATTCATCATAAGCCGTTGTGAAAATTACGGCACTCTTAATTTCAACTTTTTCAAATATTTCAAATGACAACCCATCCGACAATTGAATGTCAAGAAAGATCAAATCCGGGTGCCCATTTTTAGAAAACCATTCTATAGATTCTTCCACGGAATGAAGCATCACTCCTACTCCAATATTTAGCTTTCCTAGTTTTCTCTGAAGCAATCTCGCAGCTGGTTTTTCGTCTTCTATTATTATTGTAGTCATATTTGGATTTTGGGTTTTAAGCTTTGGGTTACAATACTACGGTCCAGACACCTATTTATTACTCCCATTTTTCGCTTTTTTCTTTATCCATCAACTCCCTGATTTTTCTATCTTCCCAGTTTCTTCCAAAAATCCAGTTTGGCAAGAAAACAGAAAATCCATGTGCCACTATTCCTACTCCCCACACAAATGCCGTAAAGAAATTTTCTATTTTGAAATAACTTTCTCCTGGATCCAAATCTCTAATATTGATGAATACAATCATTGTATTTACGGCTATATACACTATTAAATGCGTATAAAAACCTTTCAATCGCTTCACTTCCTGTT
The DNA here is from genome assembly GCF_049896585.1 of Flavobacterium sp. DSR2-3-3. Classification (NCBI taxonomy): domain Bacteria; kingdom Pseudomonadati; phylum Bacteroidota; class Flavobacteriia; order Flavobacteriales; family Flavobacteriaceae; genus Flavobacterium; species Flavobacterium sp. DSR2-3-3. The sequence goes on along the minus strand of NZ_JAFCUP010000003.1, from coordinate 46,007 downwards.
TGGCGGCTGCGTACTTATCTTCCGGTTGGAATTCTCCAAACTCAAAATTATAATTTCTTTTCATTTTGATATTATTAAGTGTCATTTGAATTAAAAAAAAAAGCAATTCTATTTTAGTGCAAAAATGGGATCTTACGTCCAAGTATCTTTTCTCCCATTTTCTTTATCCATCAACTCCTTAATTTTTTGGTCTTCCCAATCTTTACCAAAAAATGGCATATAATTAAAGACTTTCATACCATGAAAAATCACTCCAATTCCCCACCCTAACAGAGGCCAAAAAAACCATAAATGCTCGGGAGATGTCACTAAATTTATGATTAGGAGAGCAATATTAACGACCACATAGGCAGTCAAATTCCCATAGAAACCTTTAATTTCTTCCACTTGTTTTTTCGCTTCAAAATAGCGCTCTTCATTTTGATATGTATTTTTCATGATTCTTTATTTAAATTTTTCTATGTTTAAAACGCATCTGATTCTTATCTCCAAGTTTGCTTATGCTCTTCTTTGCGCAAAATTTCCTGAATTTTTCTTTCTTCCCAATTGGAACTGTAACCAAAAACCTTGAATGCATGCATCGTCAATCCAAATCCCCATCCGGCTGCAGAAAACCAAAACCATTGAAACTGTGGTGAAAACGTTAAATTTATGTAGATTAAAAATGGAATTACACAACAGTAAGAAATCAAGTTTCCGTAAAATCCTTTTAGCGCTTCCACTCGCTTTTTGGCTCTATAATAGGCGCTATTTTCATTGGTGGTTGTCGTTGTTTCCATAACCGAAATTTGTTTGGTTAAAATAGGTATTTTAACCGTAAATGTTTTTTCGTTTTGAGCAATCAAAACTTTTCTATTGGTAATAATTCCATAACGATTGATGATATTTTGCAAACCAACTCCTTGACGCTCCTGCAAAACTTCTTTCTTTTGATAATCATTTTGAATAGCAAGATAATCTCCTTCAATAGTAATGCGAATGTGTAAAGGCCTTTGTTCACTCACGACATTATGTTTTACGGTATTCTCCAATAAAAGCTGTAAAGAAAGTGGAACTACCTTGGCCTCAGGATTGATGTCTGCTGCAGGTAATTCGTAAAATAAACTGTTCTCAAAACGCATTTTGAGCAGGTTCATATAAGTTTTAGCGAAAGCCAATTCTTCTTCTACAGAAATTAATTCTTTATCTTTTTGTTCTAATACATACCTGTAAATTTTGGACAAGGAAGTCGTAAATCGTTGCGCATTGTCTGGATTTTCTTCGATTAAAGAACTTAATACATTCAAACTGTTGAAAAGAAAATGAGGATCAATTTGGTTCTTTAAACTTTCAAACTTCGCATTTGCTGTTCCTGCGATAATTTTCTGTTCTTTGACTTTGTTTTCATTATACGCTTTGTAAAATGTAATAGTGTAAATGGATAATGTGACAAAAAAAGTGATTATTATTGATCCTAAATAGCTAGAGGGCTTTTCGTTAGTCAAGAAGTAGTCAAAAGAGTTTTTATTGTACACCACTTCCTCAAAAACGTGCATTAAAAAAATGACCAACAATGAAACCAAAAACGAACCTATAAAACCAAATGCTATTCTTTTTACTGAAAAACGTTCTTCAAAATAAGAGTCTAATTTCCAAAAAAGAAACATGTTTGCAGCATATAAAGAGAAAGTATACATCATTGTGAAAAAAAAATTGATCAGCAGTCTCTTACCAAAATAGATTTCACTTCCCATTATCACATTGACTAATTGAATCACTGCAAAAATTAGTAGGGTCAGTTTTATTGCTCTTTGAAGTTCTTTATATATTCTACTCATTTTATTATGCTTTTAATTTAGAAGCTGCAATCACGAAAAGGCTTTGAAAGTTTTACTCTCTATCGTTTCATTTTCCTATTTACAATTTTTCTGTGCTGCTAATGCTCGGTCCAATCCCCATTTTGGAGAAAAAGGTGTTTCAGGTTTAAAAGTAGCAAAAAGTCCGATTGCTTTTTCAATTTGAAGGCATAAAGGTTTAGTATCAACCCCTGTCCAACTTGCACCACCTATTTCAAATTCAGCTTTACCAAAAACTACTCTTGGGTTTTCCGGAGCAATTGCCTGCGCTTTTCCGTACAATTCCATAACCGTTCTAGATAATTTTTGTCCGTTTGTCATTGGGTCAAAAACAATCCAAGCCGTGTAAATCATTGCTTGAATGACCAATAATTCGGCATTATTTGGATTTTTATCCAGTTCTATATCTAATGATTTTTGCGCTTTCAAAAGTAATAAATCCATTTGCTCTTTATCTTTTGTTCTAAAAGCAGTTGTCGTATTCACCAATGCAACATAATAATTTGGCAACCAACTTGTTTTTTCAGCACCAGAAATTCTTTCGAACAAATCAGAAGCTTCCGTGTTTTTTCCTTCGCCCCATAATTGGAACGCTTTTCCCATACCTTGTTCAAATTGCCCTTGAGCCGATAATAAACTACAGATAAAAAATGCGATTGTTGTGATAATTTTAGTCATGATTTCTTGTTTTTTTAAGGGTTGTTATTTTGATGATTGAAACATTGTGTTATTTATACTTCAAAAGTATCTCAGTTTTCATTAGATTAAAATTTATAAATACTGAACTGTCAATTTTGATGGATGAATTGTAATTTAGTCGAAAGTCATAAAGTTAAAAGTCATAAAGTGAAATAAATTTCCGTTTAATAGGACTTTATACTTTTGACATTACGACCATTTTTAAAGATTCCTCAACTGATTGTCTTTTTTATCGTTGCTTATCGTCCAAAAGAATCCGACAAAGAAAAAACGATCTGCCACAGGAATAATTTCTTTTCTTTTGTAAAAGCCGGAATTATCAGGATTGTTTGCATATTCGTATCCAAAAACATTTTGACTTCCTAGAACATTTGAAACCGAGAAGTATAAAATCTTTTGCTGTGATAGCAAATACGCCCAATTGAAGCTCAAACTGTTGTACGATTTGGTTTTTCCATTCATAAATTTCGCTTCATTTGGATTGTTGTATGGCCGTCCGGAACTGTATGAATTCGTGAAACCTATTTGCGATTTCCATTCATTTATCCAGTATTTCGTAACTACCGACAAACTGTGATCCGCCACAAAACTTGGTGTCACTTGAGAACTGAAATTTTTATAATCTCTTTCGGTATCGATGTAGGAATAGGAAACCCAATATTCTAAATTTTTGATTGATTTTCCATCTCTCCAAAACAAATCCAACCCTTTGGCATAACCAGAACCGGTATTATTGTAAACCGAATTATATGCGGCCATTTGGGTGTCGAATTTTACTAAATCGCGATAGTCTTTATAATAGGTTTCTGCACGAAATGTTTTCCCGTTTTTATTGTATTGAAAATTCAAAATGTAATGCGACGCTTTTTCGCTTTCAAACTGATTGTTGTTGGAATACTTGATATATTCCGCGTTTGGAGTTTGGGTGAAATCGCCATAAGCAAATGAAAACTGACTGTTCTTCGCCATTTTATAAGCAAATGAAATTCGGGGGGAAATAACATTTTCATTCAGCAAATCGTTATTTGAAGCTCTTAAGCCTACTTTTGCAGCCCATTTTTTAGAGAAGAAAATATCAGCTTCCGTGTAAACAGCCGCAATGTTTGCATCGTAACCATTGGTAAAAACCGACCCTGAATTTTGCTTGAAATTTTCATTGAACTGGGTAATAAAATAATCGGCTCCAAAGGAAATTTTTACTCTTTCAGAAAAACTTTTTTTCAATTTTAATTTTAAATGAGCCGCATTTTCATCATTTGCCACTTTATCTGAATCAATGTTTATTTTATTATTGCTGTAGCCATAACTCAACCCGGAAGTAATTTGCCAATTATTCCCAAAAACGCCTTTGTAAGATGAATTCAAATAGAAATTATTGTTGTTTAAATCAACTCTGATTTTTTCCGGCGAATTGATATTTTCCTGATTACTATCGAATTTTGAAGAGTCAAAAGCAGCGTATACTTTCAAAATCCCATTATTAAAATTATAACGGTACACCGTTTCTCCAGACAAAGATTGAAAAGGACTGTTCCAAGCCACATTTTGTGGAATCAAAGCCTGATACGGCGCTAAATTGATGTAATTCGCATTTGCGCTAAAAGAAGTTTTTTTCCATTTTTGGGTATTTCCAATTCCTAAACCCACAGTCATCAATGCTATTTCAGTTTTATTTTGGTCTGGGTCATCTTGTGTATTCAAAAGTAAAACACTGGATAATGCTTCGCCGAATTCCGCTGAATACCCGCCAGTAGAAAATGATATTCCGCTGAATAAAAAAGGAGAAAACCTTCCTCGTGTAGGCAGATTATTCGTGGTTGCGCCGTAGGGTTGCGCCACCCGAATCCCGTCAACAAAAGTTTGTGTTTCATTAGCCTCTCCGCCACGAACAAACAATCGCCCGTCCTCGCCTACCGTTTGTGTTCCCGGCAACGTTTGCAAAGCCGCAATAATATTTCCCGCTGAACCCGCTGTAGTTACGATGTCTAATGGTTTCAAGACCGAAACTCTAGCTTTATCGCCCGCTTCTAATGTTCCTGCCGTAATCACAACTGCATCTAGCGACGTCACGCTTTCTCTTAATTTGATGGTTTCATTTCTGAAATTAGCGACATCAATTATGATTTTTGAAGTTTCATAAATCAGGAAACTCACTACTAAAGTTTTATTTCCAGTTGTTGTAGTCGTAAAACTAAAATCACCCGTTTCACCGCTGGAAGCGCCGTCATAAGTTCCTTCGATAAAAATATTAGCTCCAGAAACCGGTTTTCCTTTCTCATCCACCACTTTTCCCGAAATCATATTTTGTGAAAAAATAGTCAAGCTGAATAATAAAAAGGCAAATAAAAAAATTGAATTAAGACTTTTCTTGGAATGATTTGGCTGTTTCGTAAATGTTAGTTTCATCGTATTTGAATTTTTGATGAAGTAAATATATTTTAGAAAATAAGGTTGCAGAACAATACTATACTGAACTGTTGAAATACGAGGATGAGTTGTAATAATTTTAATTTTAGATTATATTTACAACGCACTATTGCGCTTCAGTAGCAGGATTAGCATGAGGGATAGTAGTGAAAATCCTTTCTTGGCTCGCTGTTCAAGCGAGCCAAGAAAGATTGTAACGAATAGCCCGACCGGAGCTTTTGCGCAGGGCATGCCCAAAAATAAAAAAACTAAGTATGGAAATAAAAACCGAAAAAGAAAAAATGATTGCCGGAGAATATTACTTGGCAGGTGATCCTGTTTTAGTAAAAGACCGACGAAAATCTAAAAATTTACTCCACCGATTAAATGTTATTGAGTACAGAGTGACCAAAAAAGCGCGGGAAATACTAAAAGAGTTGATTCCTACTGCAGGAGGAAATCTTTATATTGAACCTCCATTTTTTTGCGATTACGGCTACAATATCAGTTGTGGTGAAAATGTATATTTCAATGTAAACTGTGTTGTCTTAGATTGTGCCAAAGTCACTATTGGTTCGAATGTCTTTTTTGCACCGGGAGTTCAATTGTACACCGCCACACATCCGCTGGATGCCGAACTGAGAAAAACGTTGGAAAATGCATTACCAATAACCATTGGCGATGACTGCTGGATTGGCGGAAATTCAGTTATTTGTCCCGGTATTACCATTGGCAATGGATGTGTAATTGGCGCGGGCTCTGTGGTTACAAAAGATATTCCAGACAATTCTTTGGCAGTGGGAAATCCGGCAAAAGTGATTCGGAAATTGAATGAGTAATGAATTTCAAAAGCAAAATAGGAATTATTCAAAACTAAATTTTATTATATTTGTTATCACAAATTAACCTTAAATAACTCATAATGAAACCTCTAAAAGTATTTCTAGTCTTGGCAATTCTTATTGTCGCAAGCTCTGTTTCGGCACAATCCACTTTTGACAAATGGCCCGCCATAAAAGAATTTCACGAAGTTATGTCGCAAACATTCCATCCGGCAGAAGAAGGGAATTTAGCGCCAATAAAAGCACGTTCGGAAGAAATGATGAACAAAGCAACGATGTTATTAAAATCTGATATCCCAACAGAATTTAGAACGGACGCTATATTAGTTTTAGCGGAACGATTACAACTTAAAAGCAAAGCGCTTCACAAATTAGTAAAGTCTAGTGGAACTGATGCCGCAATTGTAAAATCAATTACGGACTTACACGACACTTTCCATCAAATTATAGGACTTTGTTCCGATGCAAAAAAATAAAAACCTAAAGCCTAATCAACCGACTAGGCTTTTTACATTTTACACCTAATCCATTCAAAAAATATGTCGTAATTAGTATCTAAACTTCAGAACGTTCCCATTGCAATCGTTAGGAAATTCTTGGAAAAAGATAAACCTTTTCAAGTTGAAAATAATATGTTTTCGGAAGATAATTAGCAAAATGCAGATGATGACAATGAAGAGTTATTTCTTTTACGTATCAAAGATATTGATGAAACCAAAGCGCTGATTCATAAACTGAATTCTGACTCTTTGACCCGAGATCCCAACGCAAATATTCCTGTAATAACTTTTTTAAAACAACATGCTTCAACTTAATAAAATTCATCATATTGCCGTTATTTGTTCGGATTATCAGAAATCTAAAACGTTCTACACAAGAATTTTAGGGCTTACAATTATTCAGGAAATTTACCGTGAGGAAAGACAATCGTATAAACTTGATTTGGCACTTGACGGTGAATATGTAATAGAATTATTCTCATTTCCAAATCCACCAAAACGTCCTTCTTTTCCTGAAGCGGCTGGAATGCGCCATTTAGCTTTTGAAGTGAACGATATTCAATTAACTCGCGATTTTTTAGTCCATAAAAATATCAGTTCAGAGGAAATTCGTGTTGATGAGCACACTAAAAAACGTTTTTTCTTCATTGCAGATCCCGATGAATTACCGATAGAATTTTATGAAAAATAAATCATTTTTATTCACAAAAAAGTAAAAATAGTATCAATATCATAAAAGGAAATTGTCAAACTCTTTTTTCATTTCAAATCTGATTTTGTTTCTTTAATTTTGTAATAATCAGATACATTACTTTAAATGATTGCTCTTTTATTTAGAGTATATAAAGATCGCAAACAATTTTAAATGAACAATACCGCAAAAATTAAAAAGAATTATCATTTCATTAAATTTCAAAAACTAGTTATTGTATCCATTCTAATTGGTTTTCTTTCTGCTTTTTTAGGTGTTATTTTAAAAAACACAACAGAGTATTACGAAGAAATCTTTTTTCATCAAACGATTGTAAATCCAATATTTTTTGTTGTTTTTCCAGTTTTTGGCTTGTCAGTTATTTATTTTTTACGGGAATATTTATTCAAGAAAAAGGAAAATAAGGGAATAAAAGAAGTTTTTGAAAGTACTAATTCCATTTCGAAGAATTTACCCAGCTACAAAATTCCATCTCATTTCATTAACGGGTTGTTAACCGTAGTTTTTGGTGGCTCTACAGGAATAGAAGTTTCGACAGTTGTCGCTTCGGCTACTATTGGTTCCGTTGCACAACGCAAGCAAAACGTTTTTAGACAATATAAAACCGAATTAATTTGTGCGGGAGTTGCGGCGGGAATTACCGCATTATTCAGCAGCCCAATTGCCGGAATTTTATTTTCGCTGGAAGTAATCTCGAGAAAAGTAACTCGGGCATTTATATTGACTAACCTAATAGCTGTTTCAATCGCTTTTGGACTCATTTATTTGTTGGACGAAAAACCTTTGTTTGCAGTACACAATATCACTTGGCACGTAAGAGCAATTCCCTACTTCATCATTTTGGGAATTATAGCAGGAATAAATTCGGTTTATTTAACGCGCTGCGTGTTATTTTTTAAAGAACAATTTTCTAAAATAAAAGTACCTTATTTCAAAATCATCCTTGGATCTGTGATTTTAAGTATTTCCCTTTTTGTATTTCCACAGCTTTACGGCGAAGGATATCATGCCATCAAAACTATTTTTATAAATCCAAATGATATGGTGCTGTCGCTATCATTGGTGTTAACTTTTATCGGGATTATAATTTTGAAACCTATTGTTACTTCAGTTACTTTAGCGGCAGGAGGAGATGGCGGTGTTTTTGCCCCAAGCCTGTTTATTGGTGCGTTTTTAGGACTATTAGTTGCCTTAATTCTGAACAAGTATTTCAATGCAAATGTGATTCCGATAAACTTCATTATTATTGGTATGGCAGCGGTTTTGAGCGCCAGTATTCATGCGCCTTTTACCGCTATATTTCTAGTTTGTGGCTTAACCAATGATTATACACTGATTCTTCCTAGTTTACTGGTTTGTTTAATTTCAAAATATACAGCTAAAATCATCTATCCGTTCACAGTTTATTCGTATTCCCCAAGTTTAGCAAAATAATTTTCGATGAAAGTTCAAAAAATAAAAAGGAATTACCGTAAAACCAAATACATTCTGTACAAAGAAACTTTGGTTGATTTCAAAGAACATTTCTGGGCTTTTCTCGGTTCTTTTATAGGTATTGGAATAATAGCGTACTTGCAATCTCAAACGCTGTCACAATCTGATATGGTTTATTTGATCGGTTCTTTTGGCGCATCCAGTGTTTTAGTTTATGGTGTCATTCAAAGTCCGCTAGCACAACCCAGAAACCTTATTGGAGGACATTTGATTTCGGCAATTATTGGTGTTACAGTCTATAAATTCGTTCCGGATGTAGTTTGGTTAACCGCTCCGCTTGCTGTTTCTCTGTCTATTGTTTTTATGCAAATGACTAAAACATTGCACCCACCAGGAGGCGCAACCGCTCTGATAGCAGTCACTGGCTCAAACGAAATTAAAAATCTAGGTTACTGGTATGTGTTTTCTCCTGTTTTAAGCGGTGTACTTATTTTGCTTGCCGTAGCTTTAGTTTTTAATAACCTAGCTCATAGCAGGCAATATCCAAACCATAAAAAATACCATCAGGTCCGAAAAAGAATCGCTACTGTTTTTCAAAATAAGCCAAACCTTTAAAAAACTGAAGCTTCATCCTTACGAATAGTAGTTCGAATAAGAAAAACAATTCCTTTTCTGACTTCTAAACCTTTATTTTTGCATATTTTTTGGTCATGCAAACGCAAATATCTTATCAACAGATCGAGCTGAACCAATGCCAACAAATAACATTCATTTGCAAGTTAAAAACAGTCAGACATTTGGTTTTGATGTTTTTTAATATATCTATAATGAAGCTTATTTTAGTACTATTTTAGAATATAAACGCCGTTTAGCGAACAAACCGCATGAAGTTTATGATTACCGACCAATTGTGTTGTGGGGCACAAATCCTTATAATCGAATGGTTTGAAACTCACCTCTGTCAATTTTTATTCATTTAAGAACTAAAATTTACAGATTTTAAAAAGCATAATCTGTACAATAAAATAATCTTCAAAATAAAGAAATGAGATGCTAGTTTTATTCAAATTTTCTAACATAATAAAATATATTTTTTTCTTTTGTTAAATTGATTCCGATAAATTGGAACCGGATTTTGACAGTATAAAGTTATTACGAGAAGAAATCTCACTATCAATTTATAGAAATTCAGCAGTCAAATAAAATGTAATAACCTGTAAATTTTATATTTAAAGTAGTGGACTGATGTAATGAATTACAGAAAAATTAATTTCACATTCTTACTTAACAACTCACAAAAAACCATCGTAAGGAAAGTAGATATGAAATATAAAAAAAATCGGAAGTGGATGAATCCAGTTCCGATTTTATTATTGCTGTGATAGTCTTTTTTAGATTTTTTTCAGCCGTTTTATTCTAAAATAAAACTTACTAAAACATTAGCCGTGATATTAATTTCTCCTAAAGCAAGAGTTTCTCTTGGTTCACTTGCATCGCTTCTCTCCATTGTTTTCATTGCGGCATACATTGGCTGCGGATAATAGGTTTGCGAATTATCAGATATGGTCATTGCACGTCCTACTTTTTGTCCCAAAACAGATACATAATCTTCAGCTTTCATTTTGGCCTCTTTCATCGCTAATTTTCTAGCTTCAGATTGATATTGCGCTAATTTTGAAGATTGGAATGTTACTGCATCAATTCTATTAATTCCTTCGTTTACTAATCCTTCCATTAATTCATCATATTTTGACAAATCTCTCAATAAAATTTCAATTGTTTGAGTAGCATTGTAACTGTGTTTCTTTTTTTCATAATCGTATTGCGGATTCAACGAAACACGTTGCGTTTTATAATCTGCCGGTGCCAAATTCATTTTTTTAATAAACTTTAAAACAGCATCTATTTTTACATCATTTTCTTTTTTTACATCTTTGGCATTATTCCCTTTTGTTTCAACCGTAACAGCTATTGTAGCTTGATCCGGAATAACTTTTACTTTTCCTTCTCCATTTACATTTATTTGAGGAATTTGCTTTACTTCTTGTCCGTAAGACATCGAAATAAATAGAACAGACAGAATAAATAGTGCTTTTTTCATTTTTGTATAATTTAATTATTTGTACTAATTCCTTTTCAAAAGTTGTGCCATTATAGTTTTCCCATTTTTTCCATCACGAACAGAATAACAATTGGAACTGCTAATAATATAACCATCAAAGTGTGGTCTACAAACAAAGTAGGTTCTTTCAATAATGTAATTAAATAACCACCTACAGCACCGCCAAAATGAGCCGTGTGACCAATATTATCATTCTTCGCCTTCATTCCGTAAATAGAATACAATAAGTAAAGGATTCCAAAAATATAAGCAGGCATTGGAATAATAAAAAAGATTCCCAACATCATGTCCGGCTGTAACAATATTGCCGAATATAAAACTCCAGTTACCGCTCCAGAGGCTCCTACAGCTCTGTATCCATAATCATTTTTGTGAAAAACCATCGTCAGCAAACTCCCGAAAATTAAACTCCCAAAATAAACTAAAATAAACGAGAAATCACCCAAATAACTGATGACAACCGGAGCAAAAAACCAAAGTGTTAACATATTAAAAATCAAATGGGTCATGTCAGCATGCAGGAAACCAGAGGACAACAACCTGATTTGTTCACCTGATCGAATACTGCCAACATGGAATTCATATTTTCTGAAAAAAGAAAGGTCATTAAACCCTTTGTAACTAACTAACACATTTACTACAATTATTGCTATTAAAACGGTATTCATAAAGTATATTTATTGTGAAATGTAAAGATAGTCATTCTCAAATACGCAGACCGTAGGCACTCAAAATTTATCTCGACAATCATTTTTACATTATATTTGCAAAAAAAATTCTGCATGCAATTACTTATTTTTATCTTAACCTTTCCTTTTTTATGGATTATTTCCATTCTTCCGTTTAGGTTTTTTTATTTGTTTTCTGACCTCATCTATCTAATTGTTTACCATATTATTGGATATCGCAAAAAAACGGTTAAATATAATTTGGCACTGGCGTTACCTCATCTTAGTTCCGAAGAGCGTCTTGTAATCGAAAAAAAATCATATCATCATTTGTGTGATATGTTTTTAGAAATGATAAAAACGATGACTATTTCATCTGCTGAAATGAACAGAAGATTCGTGGTAACCAATATTGAATTGGTAAAAGAATATGAAAAAAAAGGAAAAAGTACTGTTTTATTAGCATCTCATTACGCGAGCTGGGAGTGGTTATTGTCCATTAATGAGAAAACTAAATTTAAAGGAATAGGCGTTTATAAAAAAATTGCCAATAAATATTTTGATAAATTACTACGAGACATTCGATCCAAATATAATGCTGAATTAGTAGAAACTAAAAAGGCGATTCCGTTAATGGCAGAAAATCAAAAAAATGGAATTCTTAGCATGTATGGATTAGCCAGTGATCAGTCTCCAAAATTAAACAGAGCTTTTCATTGGGATACATTTATGGGTGTCGAAGTTCCCGTTCATACCGGCGCCGAAATGCTAGCCAAAAAATACGATTTGAATGTTCTATTTGTAAAAGTAAAAAAAGTAAAAAGAGGTTTTTACGAAGCTACTTTTGTTCCTATTACTGATAACCCTAAATCTATTCCTGATTTTGAAATCACCAGTATCTTTTTACGAGAAGTAGAAAAACAAATTCTCGAAGCACCTGAATATTATTTCTGGACGCATAAAAGATGGAAACACAGAAAATAGTGTTCAGTTAGCAGTATCTAACAACAATTTTCAAAAAAATCACATAGTATAAACAATTACGTTTATGCAATGTGATTTTTTTGTTTCTTTTATACCTCCGCTTTCAAGCTCTATCAACAATATTTTCAATTCTCATTTACTCTTTCAACTGAATCAACAATGCGGTTTTTTTCATCTGAAGAAACCCTATAATACCGCTGTTTTCCGTTGCAACTTCATAACACGGACTTCGAATTTCGGTTTCCAATAAAAAAACCAACAAAAAAATTAATCTTTATTGGTTTTAATAATTGAAAAGATATAGGATTGCTTTATTTATTTTTTCCAAACTCTACCTGTGAAGGCTGCATCAACTTCAGCATTAGTAATGTGATTGGAGTAATTACTCATTAATTTTACTGCAATTCCTGCAATAATACCCAACACATGCACTTCTTCATATCCAGCTGCTAAAAAAGAATCTACGTCTGATTGGGAAGCATTACCACGCGTTGAAGTAAGAATTCTTGTTAATGTAGTCAGTGCTGCTAATTTTGCATCCGGAACTTGTTTTCCATCACGGATGGCGTTTGTTACTTCTAATGGAACTTTTGACATTTGATCCGCAATAAAACTGTGAGCTGCAACGCAATATTCACAATTATTCTCGAAGGCAGCTGATAAAAAAATAACTTCTTGTTCTACAGAATTAAAACCTGAATTAGCTCTGAAACTATTGTAAGAATAAATATAAGAATCCAACAAAGCAGGATTTTGTCCCATTTTTGTATACATATTGGGGATAAAACCTAAACCTTTTTGTGTTTCATCAAAAATTTTCTGTGAAATTGGAGAAATTGGATTATTTTCTAATTTTAAATGTGCCATTTTTTTCTTTTTTAAGTTAAATAACGGCTGTGCTATCTAACAAAACAAAGATAGGCTGAATCGGTCGAAAAAACTTTTGTAATTAGTTCAACAATTTGCCTATTTGGTTCAATCGATATGCTGAAGGAGTACAATTAAATTTATCGTGAAAGAGAGTGGAAAAATTCGCCAAATCTTTAAAACCGCAATCAAAAGCAATATCCGTGATTCTCTCTTCAGAAATCAATAATAGGTCTGCTGCTTTTTCTAACTTTTTATTCCGAATATAATTCGCGGGACTGTCATTGTAATTTTTTTTGAATTCTCTTTTAAAAGAAGAAAGACTAAGATTTGTCATTTGTGCAAAGTCATCCATAGTAAAGTGTGAAAATAAATTATTCTCAATAACTTGTTTAAAAGAATAACTTGTTGGAGAAAAAAGTTGAGATAAAATTTGCTGAATTACAGGAGCATTTTTTGTCTGACACAATAACAAAACAATCTCTTTTAACTTTATCACCAAAATATCCTCATTTACAAGCGTTGGATTATCAAAGTAAAACAACATGCCTTCAATGTATTTTTGTATTAGAAAATCATTGTTGATTTTTCCTAAACTTACACTTAGATCTCTTTTCGCAGGCTCTTGAAAAATCTTGGGTAAATCCGTATCATAAATTTTTTTTAAGATTTCAGGATGAAAATGAACAATTACAATCTGATTATTTTTTGACGTTGTACTATTTCTGATTTGGCTAAAATAACTACCGCACTTTAACATTACAGCATCACTAACTGGAATAGTAATGCTTTTATCTTCAATTTCATACTTAATTTGACCCTCTACCATGTAAATAAAACAAGCTTCCTCTGGCATTGGATTTGGTATTTTAAAAGGGGCTTCAATAATCACTTTCTCAAAAATGATTTTTCCAAATAATTCATATTGTTTTCTAAAGCGTATCATTAATATGTATTGGTTTCCGTTTAATAACGACAAAAAATTACAATTGCAAAATTAGCATTTTTTATTTACGTTAAAAACTGTAGGCTTTTATAAACTTAGAATAGAATTTTATTTTGGACAATTAAATTCGTAATAGGTTGACCTAATGTCTTTATTTTACTTTTCATACAAGTTTATCTTCGTTGTATTATTTATTTATCCAATCTAAAAAAATAATAATGAAACAAATGTTCAGTCTTATAAAGAAAACCAATTTTTAACCAATTCATCTTCTAAAGGTTCTGCGTGATGATGCACAAACTCATTGGTAATCGAATTATAATCATAATCCAAAGCCCAACTTTTATGGTTTTCTGCCAATGCTTTTATTCCGGTACAAACAAATTCAATTTCCGCATTTGTAGTTGTGGGATGAATAGACATTCTGATCCAGCCCGGTTTTCTGATTAAATCTCCAAGACTAATTTCGTCAATTAATTTATGCGATGTTTCTTGATCTACATGCAATAAAAAATGTCCGTAGGTTCCCGCGCAACTGCAACCGCCACGAGTTTGAATTCCGAATTTATCATTCAATAATTTCACGCCCAAGTTAAAATGCAAATCTTCCACAAAGAAAGAAATCACTCCTAACCTATCCTGGTGTTGACCTGCCAGAATTTTAATGTTTGAAATACTTCCTAATTCCGAAAAAATATAATCTACTATTTCGTGCTCTCTTTTCAAGATATTTTCAATTCCCATTTGCTCTTTCAACTGAACAGCCAATGCGGTTTTTATTACCTGAAGAAAGCCGGGAGTACCACCATCTTCCCGATCCTCAATATTATCGATGTATTTGTGTTCTCCCCATGGATTCGTCCAACTTACCGTTCCACCACCTGGATTATCGGGAACTAAATTTTGATATAATTTTTTATTAAATACTAAAACGCCGCAAGTCCCAGGTCCGCCAAGAAATTTATGTGGCGAAAAGAAAATGGCGTCCAAATAACTTTCGGCGTCTTCTGGATGCATATCGATTTTTACATAAGGACCGGAGCAAGCAAAATCCACGAAACAAAGTCCGTTATGTTGATGCATTATTTTTGCCACTTCATGATACGGAGTTTTGATTCCCGTAACATTTGAACAAGAGGTGATCGACGCTATTTTAAAAGGTCGCTCATTATATTTTTCAAGTAACAATTCAAGATTTTCTATGCTGAACAATCCGTCTTGCGAAGAAGGAATAACTTCAACATCTGCAATAGTTTCCAGCCAGGAAGTTTGATTGGAATGGTGTTCCATGTGCGAAATAAAAACAATTGGTTTCTTTTCGTCTGGAATAGTAATATAATTTTTTAAGTTTTCGGGTACTTTTAAACCTAAGATTCGTTGAAATTTATTGACAACGCCTGTCATTCCTGTTCCATCAGTAATCAATACATCGTCAGCACTCGCATTCACATGATGTTTGATAATATGACGCGCCTGATGATAAGCTTTAGTCATCGCCGTTCCGGACACGGTCGTTTCTGTATGGGTATTGGCCACAAAAGGACCAAATTGGTTCATTAGTTTTTCTTCAATAGGACGATACAAACGACCACTAGCTGTCCAATCAGTATAAATAATTTGTTTATGTCCATAAGGAGATTTAAACCCTTGATCTATTCCAATTATGTTATTGCGAAACTGTTGAAAGTACTGCTCTAATTGTGTTGGCGCTTCTTTGGAAATCATTGTATGTCTAATTTGAATTCAAAGATATAGGTTTTCTAGGTATTTCTGAAATTAGAAACTTATTTGGAGGATCAGTTATGAAATTCGGTAATACAATTTTCTAATACTTCCAAAAAAGGAACCATTCTTTCCAACTTTAGCCCCGGTTGCAGTGTAAATCCTTTTCCTTTTTTCTTTAAAAAGGAAAAGATTACAACGGAAAACGGGAACAATATCTCTGAAAAATATCCAATAACTCGCTCCCTAACAGGAAAAAAATTTGGCTTAAAATCAAAATCCTTTCAAAAGTTTACACTCTGAAAGAATTTTTATTTTAAAACTAATTACGATTACAAATCAAAGCCTAATGAGAACTGCAGTACTCTGTTTTGTGCTTTGCCTTCATCGTATAAATCTCCTAAACCTAAATGATAACGCACTCCTAAACTAATACCAGAATCCATTTTAAATCCTCCTCCAAAATTCATCCCCCAATCAAAATTATTGGGATCATACTGCTGTGAACCACTAAAAAGTCCCTCATATTCTTCTTTATGTGAAATTGCTAATCCAATCTGTGGCCCCGCTTCCAAAAAGAAATTTTTAGAAGGATAGGCTTTTAGCATTAATGGCAAATTTATATAATCTAACTTTTGCGTAAAAGTCCCACTGCTATTTGTTATTTCGTATCCTTGCTGTGAATACATTAATTCAGGTTGAATAGAAAAACTTTCGCTAATAAAGGACTCGCCATAAACTCCTATATGAAAACCATGTCGTTGTTCAGTTTCTCCATCTCCGTCAAAACTTACGGCTGCTAAATTATAACCTCCTTTTATCCCTCCATTTGATTTGTGAACAGTACTGTCCTGGGCATTCATTGTTGCTATTACACCAAAGAATAACGCTATTGCCATATATTTTATTTTCATCTTTTTTGTTTTTGATTGTAGAAATTATACACTTATTTTCCTCCGTTGGCACGAAGATCAGCAATACATTGCGCATCTAATTGTGGAGCTGCGCCAGATGAAACCATGTTTGAAATACCGCCTCCTGTTTCTGAAGACCAATACATCAAACACGTTTTTTCAATACAATGTTTTGGATGCGCTGCATCTTCATGATTGCTTTGCAAGGCTGTGCCAAGGTTTGTCAATCCAAGAATATGACCAAATTCATGGGTAATTACCGTTGTTTCTAATAAACTTCTGTTGGGTTCAAATGGACTGTTACTTAAATTTTGAATAGTTTGTTCATATATGACAAAAGAAGTATTTCTGTAAGCAGTTCCAAGAATAACTGATGTATCAGTGTCTTTCGAAGATTTTCCATCTGCAAAAAATGCCCAAACCGCTATTTGATCTGAAGTATTGTATTTTGTTCTGTTAGCATCTTCAATACTTACAATCTCCTCACTGGTATAAGGTGAATTTCCTGGAGATGGTATAGAACGTTTGATAACACTGATACCGTTTGGTTTGTATGTTCTTGCTGTAAGAAAATTTACAAAATTATTAATTGCTGTACTGCTTGGTTCAAAACCGGCTACATACACGATTTCAATAACCATGCTTTTGAACTTTTTATCAGATAATAAATCGTTAGAAGAACTTCCTGTTTGCTGTTTATTCGTAATAGGATTTACTGCAACTGAGTTATCTATGGGATCATCTTCTTTTGAACAAGATGCTACTGAAAGGAATAAACCTATAGTCAGCAAAGTAAGTACTTTTTTCATTTATTATTTTTATTATTTAGTTAATTTATATAAAAACAGCTACATTATTTCAGGCAGCTGTTCTTACTAAACTACCAACTGAAATCCAGCTATATTTGTTTCAATACTAATGTAACCCCTGCATTAGTAGTGCTCTGCAATGTGATTGTCGAAGCAGTAAAACTTGTTACTTTCCAAGTATTATTCAACAAAACAAACGAAGCATTTCCTGAAAAATTTAGTTTTAGTAAAACATCTAATTCTGAACGTACTGCATAGGTACCATTTACAGTGGTAGTTAATAAATTTACAGCTGTTACCGATAAATTATTTGCAAAATCTATTGTAAAATCTTTATAATTAGTTGCTGAGTTTACTCCTGCACTTACGTATGAATCAACTTTAAACTTTCCGTTAACCAAAATTGTTTCTAATTTTTTACCATTTTGCACTGCTGCTGCCATCGTTGCTTCTGTTTTTAAAGAGGCAGTAATAGCGGCTTGCAATTCAGCGTCACTGGATATCGTCATTTTGCTTCCATCGGCGATCGTCACTGAAATTGGGTAATTTACCGAAAATAGTTCCGTACTGCTTACATTAGACATATACGTATATAATTGTTGTTCGGATGTGATGACAACACTTCCTGTTTGTACTAAACTAACATTATACGTTAAAATTGTAATTGGAAAGGTGATATTTACCGAAGAAATAGCATCTTGTCCAGAAGCTTCCGCAGATGTACACGCATTAAGAATAGCATTATATTCGGTTTGATTAGTAACGGTGACCTCAGTGTAGTTACTTAATCTTACTTTTAAAGGAAATTGTAATACAACAGTATCTTGGTCATTGTTAAGCTGTCCAAAAATAGAAATAACTTGTTGGTAGTCTAATTGACTTAGGATAGAAACCTGAACTCCATTTACTTTAGCGGTAACTGGTAACAAAATTGAAGAACAAGATGCTCCATCCAAGAAATCATCAAATGAACCATCGTACATGGAAGTACGTTTCAAGTTAGTTGTTGTAGTTGAATTAGCCGAATTAGTATTTGGATTTTCTCCTTGTACGTCATCAATTTCACTTTGACATGATGTAAATCCAAAGATAGCCATCAATGCAATTCCTGTAATCGTTTTTAATTTTTTCATAATTTTCAAATTTAATGTATTTTTATATTTACAAGCGTTGTTTTTAGCGCCTTTCTGTTAGTAAGACAACTAAGCTTATTTTTACCCTATCAAAATTTTAAAAAAAATATAAAACTTTACAAATAAATTCTTAAAATACTATTAATCAATAAATTAAATTTTAAACTATTTTTTCATAAAAAAGCAATTATTAGTAACGCAACTGCTTTTTAAAAAAATAATTTACATTTACAGCCTACAAAAAATGAATTAATACTCAATGAGCGCCGAAAAAAGTACACTTTGCGAAGAAAATCACTTTAGAGACTTTTACTTAAAGCATGTGCAATCAGCCACTAATTTTGCGTATTACAAATGTGGTGATGATGAAACTGCATTAGATTTAGTGCAAGATGCTTTTACCAAAATTTGGGAAAATTGTTCCAAAATTGACTTTATTAAAGTCAAAACATATTTGTTTACCAGCATTAATAATTTATTCCTGAATAACATAAAACATCAAAAAGTGGTATTGAGGTACGCCAAAGATGCGCCTAACCTAGATACCAATATTCAAAGTCCCGAATATTTATTCGAAGAAGAAGAATTTAAACAAAAACTCACAAAAGCTATTGCATCATTAAGTGAGGCACAGCGTGAAGTATTTTTATTGAATCGAATAGATGGAAAAAAGTACCGGGAAATAGCAGAGTTACTCGATATTTCTCAAAAAACCGTAGAAAAAAGAATGTCGGGTGCGCTGCAACTATTAAGAGCCCAAATAGAAAATATATAATTACTCATTCATCTGTAGGGTAATTTAAAAGTTAGTTGTCTTATAAACATAGAGATACAAAATGAAAAACGAAAAAGAGATCTTAAAATGGTTAAATAATGAGCTTTCAAGCGAAGAAATTGAAGATTTAAAACAATCTGAAGATTTGCAAACACTTGAAAAGATTGCTCATTATTCATCACAGCTGGAAACTCCAAAAGTAGATGCTTTCGCTGCTTTAGAAGCTTTTAAGACCCGAAACCAGTCTAAAAAGAAAACAAAAGTCAGAACTTTAAACTTTAAGGCATTCTACAGAGTTGCCGCTATTCTGGTTGTTATGTTAACCTCTACTTATTTTTTATTTTTTAATAACGTCAAATCTTTTGAAACTCAAATAGCGCAAACAAAAACAGTCACGCTTCCTGATAATTCTGAAGTAATATTAAACTCTGCTTCAAAATTAAGTTTTAACGAAAAAAAATGGGCTGATAAAAGAGCTTTAACGTTAGAAGGAGAAGCTTATTTTAAGGTACAAAAAGGACAAACGTTTAGTGTAAACACAGCTGCTGGAGTTGTTACCGTTTTAGGGACACAATTTAACGTTAAGGAACGCAAAAACTATTTTGAAGTGAATTGTTACGAAGGTTTGGTGAGTGTGACATATAATAACGAAACTATTAAATTACCTCCCGGCAAAACATTCCGAGTTATAAATGGGATTATCGAAAATGTTGAAGATTTTAACGAACAAAATCCTTCGTGGATGCAACAAGAATCAAGCTTTAATAAGATTCCGTTAGATCAGGTTATTGCAGAATTAGAGCGTCAGTATGACATAAAAATTAATGTAGAAGATGTCGACACTTCAAAACTTTTTACGGGAAGTTTTACTCATACTGATAAAGAAATAGCGCTTCAGGCGGTTACAATTCCGCTTCAATTGAGTTATAAGATAAAAGGCAAAACCATTATATTTTACAACTATGGTGTTAAATAAATGGCTGATTTATTTGCTGCTTTGCATTGGCAGTTTTTGTTATGGACAAAATACAGTTAAAAAAATACCATTAACTGAGGTAATCATTTCTCTCGAAAAACAATTCAATATTAAGTTTTCATATGCAGTTGAAGATGTAGCCACCATTAGAATTGACAAACCGAATGCATCTTTTACATTACAAGAAACAATTGATTATCTAAATTCGAAAACGCTTTTAAATTTCAAAGCTTTAGACAATCGATATGTGACCGTTTCTGTGCTAAACAAAACAATATCGGTTTGTGGCATTGTTTTTTCCGATGAAAAAAAATCCCGTTTAGTTGGTGCTTCTGTACTTGTAAATAACTTTGTAAGAAGTGCAATCACTGATGAAAAAGGTAAATTTATCTTTACAAATATTCCAATAAATGCGACGCTTACTGTTTCTTATGTGGGTTTTGAATCCAGACAGTTTTCGGCAAACGAATTGTTTTCAGCACAAAATAATTGTAAAGAAATTGTTCTTTCTACAAAAAACGAAGAGTTAAATCAGGTCCTGATAAATGTTTATTTAACGCCAGGATTACAAAAATACCTGGATGGAAGCACTGTTTTAAACACCAAAAAATTTGGTATTCTTCCCGGATTAATAGAACCTGATATTTTGCAATCCATTCAAGCGCTTCCCGGTGTGGAAAGCACCAATGAAAGCATTGCTAATATAAACGTGCGCGGCGGAACTAACGATCAGAATTTAGTTCTTTGGGACAATATTAAAATGTATCATTCCGGTCATTTCTTCGGGTTAATCTCCGCTTTTAATCCTAATCTTACTAACAAAGTTATTGTTGGCAAAAATGGAACAAGCGCTGAATATAGCGATGGTGTTTCCAGTACTATAAATATGCAAACTAAAGACCTGGTTTCAAATATATTTTTCGGTGGCGCAGGAATTAACTTAGTTAGCGCCGATGCTTTTTTAGAAATTCCAATTACTAAAAAATTAGAACTTCATATTTCGGGACGTCGCTCAATTACTGATTTGTTTAAATCTCCTACATATACTAAGTACTTTGATCGTAGTTTTCAGGATACAGAAATCAATGCCGATAGCAATCAACGCGATACGTCTTCTGATTTTTACTTTTATGATTATACCGCTAAATTGCTTTTCGATTTAAATGAAAAACATCAATTCAGGGCGAATATTATCGGTATCAATAACGCTTTGGATTATTCGGAACGAAACATTAAAAACTCAAACCAAACTCAATCTAAAACCAGTAATTTAACTCAGAAAAATATTGGCTACGGCGGAAATTGGAAAGCACAATGGAATTCAAAATTAAGTTCAAACTTCATCACTTACTTTTCCAGATACAATATTGACGCTGCGGATTACAGAGTGGAAACAGACCAGCTTTTAACCGAAGCAAATGAGGTGCTCGAAACGGGAGCTAAACTTAATACACATTACAAAACTAATGACAACTTAAATTTCTTGTTTGGGTATCAATTTAATGAAACAGGGATGTTAAATCAAACTACCGTTAGTGCTCCGTTGTATTCTAGCACTAAAAAAGATGTTTTATTGAATCATGCCATATTTTCTGAAGTGGAGTACAATAAAAACAATACCTATTTGAGAGTTGGATTGAGGTTAAATTATTTTCAAAAATTTGAAAAGCTTTTGGTCGAGCCAAGAATAAACATTCGACAAAAATTATCAGATCAATTTGCTTTAAAATTAGAAGGGGAATTCAAAAATCAATCTACTACACAAATCGTAGATTTCGAAGATGATTTTTTAGGTGTCGAAAAAAGACGTTGGGTTTTAGTAAATGATAAAGATATTCCGATTGCAACGAGTAAACAAGGTTCTTTTGGTTTGGAATTCAATAAAGACAAACTAAATATTGAGGCTACGGGTTTTTATAAAATTGTTGACGGCATTACTGCTTCTAATCAGGGTTTCTATAACAGCTTTCAGTATACCACCGCAAATGGAAGTTACACCGCCAAAGGTTTAGAATTTTTAGCCAACAAAACAGCCCGTCAATATAGCGTTTGGGTAAGTTATACGTTTAGTATAAACGACTATGAATTTGATACTTTTACCCCTTCCACTTTTCCTAATAATGCAGATATAAGGCATTCTTTTTCACTTGGTTTCTATTACAATATTCTTAAAACTTTAAAAATAGCTGTTGGTGGTATTTATAGAAATGGACAACCGTATACAAAACTGATTGCAGGTAAAGAAACCATACAAAACGGAAATAACACTTTAGTGAATTATGATTCTCCAAACAGTGAAAACCTGGATAATTTCATGCGATTAGATGCTTCCATAAATTACAATTTCAATCTGTCGGAATCTATAAAAGCTTCGGTTACTGCCGGTGTAATTAATTCTACCAATAAAAATAATGTTATCAATCGCTATTACAAAGTGAATCCAAATGACCCAAATAATGCTCTCCAAGTAGATAATAAATCGCTTGGATTAACGCCAAATATAAGTTTTAGAGTGAATTTTTAATTCCAAATTATACCGTATAATAAAACATAAAACCCTTTCAAATTTTATTTTGAAAGGGTTCCTTTTATATTAAAACATAAAATTAAATTCCAGCTATTGCTTTTATTTCATCAATAATTCTTAGTGCCAAAGCATCTGCTTTCTCTTGTGAAGCCGCTTCGGTATATATACGAATGATTGGCTCCGTATTCGATTTTCTGAGGTGAACCCAATTTTCAGCAAAATCAATTTTTACACCGTCAATTGTTGTGATATCCTCATTTTTGTATTTCTCCGTCATGGCAACAAGAATCGCATCAACGTCAATTTGTGGCGTCAATTCGATTTTGTTTTTGCTCATGTAATATTCCGGATACGAAGCACGCAAAGCAGAAACCGTCATTTTCTTGTTGGCCAAATGCGTTAAAAACAGCGCCACGCCTACCAAACTATCACGACCGTAATGCAGTTCCGGATAAATGATTCCGCCGTTTCCTTCACCACCAATTACAGCATTATTTTTTTTCATTAATTCCACGACGTTCACTTCACCTACGGCACTGGCTTCATAGGTTCCGCTATGCCCATTAGTCACATCACGCAAGGCACGGGAAGACGACATATTCGAAACCGTATTTCCTGGTGTTTTACTCAAAACATAATCGGCGCAAGCCACCAACGTATATTCTTCACCAAACATTTCACCATCTTCGCAAATGAAAGCCAAACGATCCACATCAGGATCCACAACAATTCCTAAATCCGCTTTTTCTTTAACTACTAATTCTGAAATATCAGTCAAATGTTCTTTTAAAGGTTCGGGATTGTGAGGGAAATGACCATTCGGTTCACAGTATAATTCTACTACTTCAACGCCCATTAATTTTAATAATCTTGGAATAATAATTCCTCCAGACGAATTCACGCCATCAACAACCACTTTAAATTTGGCTGCTTTTACTGCATCAACATTTACCAAAGGCAAATTCAAGACTTCATCAATATGAATATCCATGTAAGCGTCATTAATCATAATTTCTCCCAAATCATCCACATCTGAGAAATCAAAAGCTTCCGCTTCCGCAATTTCAAGAATTTTCAAGCCTTCTTCTCCATTCAGGAATTCTCCTTTTTCATTCAATAATTTCAAGGCATTCCATTGTTTTGGATTATGTGAGGCGGTAAGGATAATGCCCCCTTCGGCTTTTTCTAACGGAACAGCAACTTCAACCGTTGGCGTTGTTGAAAGACCTAAATCAATCACGTCAATTCCCAAACCAATTAAAGTATTTACCACCAAATTGTGAATCATTGGTCCCGAAATACGGGCGTCACGACCTACAACTACAGTAATTTTTTCTTTCCCGATATATTTTTTCAACCAAGTTCCGTACGCCGCGGCAAATTTAACCGCATCAACAGGTGTCAGGTTATCCCCTACTTTTCCTCCTATTGTTCCACGTATTCCCGATATTGATTTTATTAAAGTCATTAATTATTATTTTAAATTTTGAATTATAAAGTATAAATTGCTTACAAATATAATGATTGAGGGTTTATAAAAGTCATTTAGAATTCAAAATTAACCATTTAAATTCCTAAATTAGGCGAATGAATTTTCTAGCACACATCTATCTTTCCGGTGAAAATGACTTGATCAAAATTGGCAATTTCATGGCCGACGGAATTCGTGGAAAACATTTTGAGAATTATCCTTTAGAAATTCAAAAAGGAATTATTCTGCATCGTGCCATTGATACTTTTACTGATGCACATCCAGTTTTTAGACAAAGTACCAAACGGTTGCATGAACATTATCATCATTATGCCGGTGTTATTGTAGATGTTTTTTATGACCATTTTTTGGCAAAAAACTGGACGAAGTATTCCGATGAAAATCTAGTGGATTTTGTGGAACGATTTTACCAATCCTTGCATTATAATTACGAAATGCTGTCAGAACGAACCAAAGGACTAATGCCTATCATGATGAAAGAAAATTGGCTGGTGAGTTATCAAACGGTTGAAGGAATTAAGCATATTTTGACTCAAATGGACCATCGCACCAAAAACGAATCTAAAATGCGGTATGCTACCAATGAGCTTTCGGAATTTTATTCGGAATTTGAAAAGGAGTTCACCGAATTCTTTGAAGAATTGAACGCTTTTGCAAAACAAAAAAGAATTGATTAATGATTTTTTTTTACCACATAGAATTATAGGTTTGTTACATTATAGTGAAAGATTAGAAAATAATTTTTAAACATAGTAGTATTACAAAGACAATATTATATTTAAATCAACAACGCTTTAAGAAGATTAATAATTCGAAAGGACTAAAAGGATGATTACACAAAAATATCTAAATGAATTAAGCTTTCAAATTATTGGGGCAGCAATAGAAGTTCATAAAATCATGGGTAGAGGTTTATTAGAAAGCGTCTATCACCAATGTATGAAAGAGGAATTACGGGTGCGGAATATTAATTTTATTTCAGAGCTTAAAATACCTGTCATTTACAAAGGCAAAATCATGGAATCTGATTTTAGATGTGATTTGTTAGTTGAAAACTTAATTGTTATAGAGTTTAAAGCCGTCTCAGAAATACATCCTGCTTTTGAAGCAAAACTTTTGAATCATATGAAATTATTAAAATCACCAAAAGGTGTTTTGATAAATTTTAATTGTTATAATATTTTCAAAGAGGGGCAAAAGACTTTCGTTAATGAATTTTATAAAATTTTACCAACAGAATAAGTAAATCCGTCTATGAAATCTATTTTTAAGCGAAGTTTTTTTACACACAAACTATAATTCTATGACTCTATGTGGTCAAACCATTTAATGCATTACAATCTAAAACAACCAAAACAATACACCTAAAACCAAAATATATTAGACAATGAAAAAAATAATGTTCCTGCTTTTACTTATCGTTTTAGGTTGCAAATCAAATGAAAAAACCGTTGAACCAACTGGTTTAGTAACTTCAAAAGCTATGGTCGTTTCCGCTCGTGAAGAAGCGTCGCAAATTGGAGTTAAAATTATGAAAAAAGGCGGTAATGCTTTTGATGCTATGGTTGCCATGGAACTGGCTTTGGCGGTTTCACATCCTCAGGCGGGAAATATTGGTGGTGGCGGCTTCATGGTTTTTAGAAAAGCAAATGGTGAAACTGGAGCTATCGATTACAGAGAAAAAGCAACTTTGGCAGCGTCTAAAGATATGTTTCTGGACGAAAAAGGAAATGTAATTGAAGGAAAAAGTACCGAGACTGCTTTGGCATCTGGAATCCCGGGTACCATTGCAGGAATATTTGAAGTACACAAAAAATATGGCTCCTTGCCAATCAGTGAAATTCTCAAACCAGTAATTGCTTTGGCAGAAAGAGGTGTTGTTGTTACTAAATTTCAAGCCGAAAGTTTGGCTTATTACAGAGCTTCCTTTATAAAAAGTAATGGTAAGAACAGTTTGTTTTCCAAAACATATAAAGAAAATGATACGATAAAATATGTCGCTTTGGCAGCAACATTAAAACGAATTGCTAAAAACGGAAGAGATGAATTTTACAAGGGGGAAACAGCTAAAAAGTTAGTTGCTTTCCTTGCTAAAAAAGGTGGAAATGCCACATTAGAAGATTTAAAAAGTTATAATGCCAAATGGCGAACTCCAATTACTTTTCAATACAAAAATTTAAAAATTACCTCTATGTCGCCTCCCAGCAGTGGCGGAATCTGTCTGAATCAAATTATGAAAATGATTGAACCTTTCAATCTTTCGCAAATGGGACACAACAGCGTAAAAACAATTCAGGTAATTACAGAGGCAGAACGAAGAGCCTTTGCCGACAGAAATTATTTTTTGGGCGATCCTGATTTTATAAAACTGCCGTTAAAAGAATTAGTAAGTCCATCCTATTTAGAAAAAAGAATGGCTGATTTTTCATTCGACAAAGCTTCTAAATCTTCGGATATTGCGCACGGAGCAATAAAAGGATATGAAAGCAACCAAACCACGCATTACTCTATTGTTGATGCCGATGGGAATGCAGTTTCGGCAACAACTACTTTAAATGATAATTATGGTTCGAAAATATATTGTGACGAATTAGGTTTCTTTTTGAATAATCAAATGGACGACTTTAGTGCCAAAGCCGGCGTTCCAAACTTATACGGACTAACGGGAAGTGAAGCCAACAGTATTGCTCCCGGAAAAAGAATGTTGAGTTCCATGACGCCAACTATTGTCGAAAAAGACGGTAAACTTTTTATGGTTGTAGGTACACCGGGAGGCTCTACCATTATTACTTCGGTTTTACAAACAATATTAAATGTGTATGAATTTGATATGAGCATGCAAGAAGCGGTAAACGCTCCACGTTTCCACCATCAATGGTTACCCGATGAAATTACTTTTGAACCCAATTCTTTCGCCAAGGACGTGATAAAACAACTGAAAGGAAAAGGATATTTTATCAATGAAAAAAACAAAGAAATAATTGGCGAAGTAGATGCTATTTTGGTTCTTCCAAATGGAAAACTGGAAGGTGGCGCAGACAAAAGAGGTGATAATAAAGCCGTTGGTTTTTAAATTTATACTATTTCGAATGAAAAAAATGATTATTTTATTGAGTGTTTTTTCTATTGGTTGTAAAACCCAAAATGTAATGGTTCAACCCACAGGCCTGGTTGCTGATAAAGCAATGGTAGTATCGGCTCGTGAAGAAGCGTCCAAAATTGGAGTGGAAATCATGAGAAAAGGTGGTAATGCTTTTGATGCGATGGTGGCAACTGAATTGGCTCTTGCAGTCGCTTACCCGTTTGCGGGAAATCTTGGCGGTGGTGGTTTTATGGTGTATCGTAAAGCAAATGGCGAAGTTGGTTCATTGGATTACCGAGAAAAAGCACCATTAGCGGCTACAAAAGATATGTTTCTTGACGAAAAAGGAAATGTCATAAAAGGAAAAAGCACCGAATCTCCACTTGCTATTGGAGTTCCCGGAACGATTGCCGGCGTTTTTGCAGTTCATGAAAAATTGGGTTCATTGCCTATAGCTGAAATTCTAAAACCCGTAATTGCATTAGCAGAAAGAGGGGTCATTGTTACCAAAAAACAAGAAGACCGACTAAATGATTACCGAGCGAAAATCATAAAAGTAAATGGTGACAAAACGTTATTTGCAACTGTTTTTAAAGAAAATGATGTTATACAATATCCTGCGCTGGCTGCTACATTGAAAAGGATTTCAAAAAATGGCAGAGATGAATTTTACAAAGGGAAAACTGCTGAAATATTAGTTAAATATCTTCATGAAAAAGGAGCTATCATCACCTTGGAAGATTTGGCTCAATACCAAGCCAAATGGAGAACGCCACTCACTTTTGATTACAAGGATTTAAAGGTTATATCGATGCCTCCACCAAGTAGTGGCGGTATTTGTCTGGCTGAAATATTTAAAATGATAGCGCCTTTCGACCTGGCTAAAATGGGCCATAATTCAACTGAAGCCATCCAGGTTATTGTAGAAGCCGAAAGAAGAGCTTATGCAGACAGAAGTTATTATCTGGGTGACCCGGATTTTGTAAAAATTCCTATAAAAGCATTAATGGCAGATGACTATTTGAAACAAAGAATGTCGAATTTTAGTTTTGAAAAAGCCACATTATCATCGGAAATAAAAGAAGGAAAAGTAAATTATAATGAGAGTACAGAAACTACTCATTATTCGATTGTAGATCAATTTGGTAATGCTGTTTCGGCAACTACAACATTAAACGATGGATACGGTTCTAAATATTATTGTGATGAATTGGGATTTTTCCTCAACAATGAAATGGATGATTTCAGTGCCAAACCAGGTGAACCCAATATGTTTGGATTAGTGGGAAATGAAGCCAACAGTATTGCGCCACAAAAACGAATGTTGAGTTCTATGACTCCGACTATTGTGGAGAAAAATGGAAAATTATTTATGGTCGTGGGTTCTCCCGGCGGTTCTACGATTATTACATCGGTATTGCAAACGATTTTAAATGTTTCTGAGTATAATTTCAGCATGCAACAAGCAGTAAACGCACCCCGTTTTCACCACCAATGGTTGCCGGATTTAATCACTTTTGAGCCAAATACTTTCGATACAAAAACCTTTACGACCTTAAAGTCAAAAGGATATCTCATTAATGAAAAAACGACACCTGTAATAGGAAAAGTAGATGCGATTTTAGTTTTACCAAATCAAAAACTGGAAGGCGGCGCTGATTTTAGAGGTGATGACACAGCGGTTGGATTTTAGCACTTCGACTGTGATCAGAATAACGAAAAATTTAATATTTATGAATTTTACACGTGCCTTAGAAAACGCTTTTAAACAAAATAAATCCAGAAGCTGTGCGGAAGTTTTTGGCAAATTGTAATTTAAAACCATTAAGCATAAAAGAAGCGTTAAAAAATATTTGTTAGGATTAAAATAATAGTAGTTTTGCACCCCTTTTAAAAAATTATAATGTTCAAAAAATATATATCCAAATTAGAAGTAATAGTTGCCTTAGCGCAATCCTTGCTAACTCCAAAACAGTTTATATTTTTATCCGCAGTTTTAGTTGGTATTTCTTCCGCTTTTGCAGTAATTGTACTAAAAACTTTTGCCCACTGGGTTTTTTCTTTTGCCACGTATGTCAGTGGAATTTTGAAATTAGGATTTCTAAATAGTATTCTGCCAATAATTGGTATTTTGCTCACCGTTTTTGTTATCAAAAGAGTTTTGGGTGGATCAATACAAAAAGGAACTTCACAAATTTTATATGCCGTTGCTAAAAAGGCGAGTATTATTCCAAAAAAACAAATGTACGCCCAAATCATTACCAGCTCACTTACAGTTGGTTTGGGTGGTTCGGCAGGTTTAGAAAGCCCGATTGTTATTACCGGTGCCGCTTTTGGATCAAATTATGCCCAAAAATATAAATTGAGTTACAAAGACCGAACGCTCCTTATCGGTTGTGGTGTTGCCGCAGGTGTTGCCGCAGCTTTTAATGCACCAATTGCCGGGGTTTTATTTGCGATCGAAGTGTTATTGGTTGATGTTAGTATTGCCGCTTTTACACCCATTATGATTGCAGCGGCAACCGGTGCTTTGGTATCTGTAATTGCATTAGATGAGGAAATATTGCTTTCTTTCAAACAGCAACAAAGTTTTGATTATCATAACATTGCTTATTATATTCTTTTGGGCTTATTCACAGGATTCATTTCGGTTTATTACTCCCGTAATTTTCAGAAAGTCGAACATTTTTTTGCCCGACTTAAACTCTCTCCCTACAAAAAAGCGTTGTTTGGCTCTTCTATTTTAGCCATCCTTATTTTTATTTTTCCAACACTATTTGGAGAAGGATATGATAGTATCAAAACATTATCTGACAATGATCCCGGACAATTATTGGAAAATACATTATTCAGCAGTTTTAGAAATAACAGCTGGGCACTTTTACTTTTTGTAGGATGTACAATGATGATAAAGGTTTTTGCCACAGGAATCACTTTAGGCAGCGGCGGTAATGGAGGTAATTTTGCCCCTTCGTTATTTCTGGGTTCGTATGTTGGTTTTTTCTTTTCTAAATTTTTAAATTTAACGGGGCTTACAAAATTACCAGTAAGTAATTTTACATTGGTTGGAATGGCAGGGATTTTAAGTGGATTGTTTCATGCGCCGTTAACAGCGATTTTCCTTATTGCTGAAATTACGGGCGGCTACAACTTAATGATTCCCCTGATGATTGTTTCTTCTATTAGTTTTGCTATTTCTAAACGTTTTGAAAAACATTCAATGGATGTGAAAAATTTGGCACAAAAAGGACATGCATTCACTAGTAATAAAGATACAAATGTACTCTCTACTTTAGATACAAATTCCATTATCCAAACTGATTTTTTGACTATTGCCCCCAATGAAAATCTGGAAAAATTAGTTGATTTAATTTCCCATTCAAACCAAGTGATATTTGCCGTTGTAGATGATGAAAATCAACTTCTGGGAATTGTACATTTTAATACAATTCGGGAAATCATATTTAATTCCTACAGGGTTAAATACACTCTGATAAAAGAAATTATGATGAAGCCTATTGAAATTGTCACTCCGGATGAAAGTATGGAAACTGTCATGGATAAGTTCGAAAAATCCAAAGTTGCATTCCTTCCGGTACTCAAAAACGACAAGTATTATGGGTTTATAAGCAAATCTATTGCACTTGAAGCTTATAGAACTAAACTCAAATCACTGACAATAGATTAATTTTAATATTCTAAAATTTCACCTTTTACATCAAAAAAAATGTGATTTGGCTTTAAATAAAAAAAATGCAGACCTGTAAGCCGGATTCTGTCTCCAATAAATTAGAGCCTCATCATTTATCTAGATCCCGCATTACTGCGGGACTCAAGCTATCTACCCTTCAACAACGGACGAGAAGCCCTTAAATGCTGATATACTTGATATTTCACCGCATAGAGTTTACCTGGTTTCACTACAGCATTACCTGTACATACTTTCTGTTGCACTTGTCCTAATCCCGATAAATCGGTACCGACGGGTATTACCCGCTATGCTTCCCTTTGGTGTCCGGACTTTCCTCCCTTTTGAATACTCAAAACGGCGATAAGGCGGTCTGCGGTGCGAAATTACATTATTTTTTCGTGTATCTCTATCTTAGACAATTTACTTTAACAAGCTTTTTATAACGACTTAATAATAAATTAGTTACCTTTATAATTCACAATTAATCTTCCGTTATTTATGAAACCATCCTATCATTACACCACAGTTTTGGAAGCTTTGGAGGATTTGAAAGAAAAAAGTTTTACCTATGATTTTAATATTCATCAAGAAGACATTAAAACTAATCCACACAATTACGAAGTGAATCATGTATATCGCTACGAAGGTGATACTGATCCAGCAGAAGAATCAGTGGTTTATGGCATAACTTCAAATTTAGGTATAAAAGGAGTTTTTGTATCAGGATTTTCAGCTAATTCAGATAATGATGCGGCATTTTTTTTAGAAAAATTATGTATCGATGGCGGCGGACAGTGCAAACTCTAATTTTGCTCTATTATTTTTGTAACAATGTAAAACTGCTTTTTGAAAGTATCAATAAAATATTTATTTAATCGTGGTGCAGTTATCCGAAATAATAATAAAACGAATCAAAAAAGAAGGGCCAATATCTTTTAAAGATTTTATGGAAATGGCATTGTATTATCCAAAATTGGGCTATTACAATGCCACGCAAAATAAAATTGGAGCTGATGGTGATTTTTACACGAGCCCTTATATCTCTGCTGATTTTGGTGCCATGATCGGGCGGCAAATTGAAGAGATGTGGAAAAATTTAGGAAAAGAACCTTTTAAGATTATTGAATATGGAGCTGGCACGGGTTTATTGTGTCACGATATTTTAGAATATCTCAAAAACAATAATGCTTTATATGATACCTTAAACTATTGCATTATTGAAAAAAGTGTTAGCATGCGCGAAATTGAAAAGCGTCATCTGAAAGAAAAAGTCAGTTGGTACAACTCAATTCAGGATATTCCCCAAATTAACGGCTGTATTTTATCAAATGAATTGATTGACAATTTTTCTGTACATCAAGTCATTATGGATGAGAAACTTAAAGAAATATTTGTAGATTACAAAGAGGGTTTTGTGGAAATTTTAAAGACTGCAAATAAAAAACTGATTCATTATTTTAAAACATTAAACGTACAACTACCGAAAGGTTTTCGCACAGAGGTCAATTTACAGGCAATTTCATGGATAAAGGAAGTTTCTTCTTCGTTACAAAAAGGATACATTATTACGATAGATTATGGATCATTGTCGAGTGATTTGTACACTAACCGTCGAAGTTGCGGTACACTATTGTGTTATCATAAACATCAAAAAAACGACAACCCCTATCAATTTATTGGTGAGCAAGACATTACAACACATATAAATTTTTCCGCTTTATCCCAATGGGGTTTAAATTATGGCATGGAAAGTTGCGGAATGGTAGACCAGGCACAATTTTTATTAGGTTTGGGTATTAAAGAGTATCAAAATATTGCTTTGGTGAAAAATCAAAATAATTTACAGTTAGCAGCCCATGAAGCACTTATGAATTATAGATTATTAGTCGATATGGGGATAAAATTTAAAGTTTTAATTCAACAAAAAAAAGTACCTAAACACACTTTATCAGGATTGAAGTTTCTAAATTCATCATTAGTTATCTCACATTAAAAATGAAATCATAAACATTCTGCACAACCCACAAACAGTTGTGACAGAACTAAAAATTAAAAGTGAAAAATTTTAAACTACTTGACAATATTTATATAAAAACTTATATCCCTCATAAGTATACCTTTAATTAAATAAAATTAACCCATAAAAAAAATATCATGGATAAGCGAATGTATCACTATGCGACTGTTTCTAAAGCACTGGAAGAATTAAAAGAAAAAGGATTTACAATCGATTTTAACGTTCAAGAAAAAAGGATAATTGACAGTCCGGATGATTTTGAAATTGTGCATCTATATCGGTATGAAGGAGAGAGTGATCCTGGAGATGAAGCTACGGTTTTTGGTATTAAATCAAGTACGGGAGAAAAAGGTGTTTTTGTAGCAGGACTATCTGCATTTACTGATAATAGTGCCGCTATGGTTTTAAATGAACTGACGATAAAAGGAAGAGAAGATCGTCCAGAATAATATTACAGGACAATGAACCGCTTACAATCTAAGCTAGAAAAAATGGGTCGGGATCCCATAATTACAGCAAAAGCCGTAAGTCTTCGCTATTGTGTAAATTATACTAAAGGTTATTTTAGAATCAAAAAAAACGACACTTATCATTACATTGATCAAAATGAGAATTCAATTAATGATCCTGAAATCCTAACCCGAATTTTAAAATTAGTGCTTCCTCCAGCATGGGAAAACGTATGGATTTCGCCTTATGAAAATGGTCACTTACAAGCTACAGGCATAGATTCTAAAGGCAGAAAACAGTATCGTTATCATGAACAATGGAACAAAATCAGAAATCAATCTAAATTTTATCGCATTCAAAGTTTTGCTTTAGCTTTGCCTTTGATTCGAAAACATGTGGAACAAGATTTAAAAAATAAAAATTTAACTTACGAAAAAGTTATTGCGCTGGTAATAAAATTAATAGAGATAACAAATATTCGTATTGGAAATGAAACATACAAAAAATTATACGGGTCATTTGGATTAACTACTTTACAAGATAGACATGTAAAATTTCAAAATTCAAATATTCGATTTGAATTTACAGGTAAAAAAGGTGTCAAGCATAAAATCAGTTTTATCAGTAAAAAATTAGCGACATTAGTCAAAAGATGTAAAGATATTCCCGGACAAGATCTATTCCAATATTATGACTTGCAAGGAAATCATCATACAATTGGTTCGTCAGATATAAATAATTACTTAAAAAACATAACAAACCAAGATTTTACTGCTAAGGATTTTCGGGTTTGGTCAGGAAGCGTAAACGCATTAAGTGCGTTCCAACAATTAAAACCACCAGTAAGTCAAACGGAATCCAAACGCAAAATAATTGAAGTAATTGATGAAGTTGCCTTAAAACTGGGCAATACAAGATCCGTTTGTAAAAAATATTATGTTCATCCAACTGTTATTGCTGCATTCGAAAAAGGTTCTATCTGGCAATACAAATCCAAAAAAATTAATGCTAAATTTCTGCCGGAGGAATACGCATTACTAAAGCTACTTGATAAAGAAATAATTGCAAATATTTAGAATAAATTTTTAAGAAATCTAGATTTAATTTGTCTCAGGCCAACACTTAAATTCTGTTTTATTTTTTGTTATTTGACTCACCAAAACCTATATTTGTGCTTGAATTAATTTTTATGGAACAATTTGTTGTATCGGCACGTAAATATCGACCTCAAACATTCAAAGATGTTGTAGGACAAAAAGCCATTACCAATACTTTACTAAATGCCATAGAAAGCAACCATCTTGCTTCTGCACTCTTATTTACAGGACCACGCGGTGTTGGTAAAACTACATGCGCTCGTATTTTGGCCCGAAAAATAAACCAGCCAGGGTACGATGATCCCAACGAAGATTTTGCTTTTAATGTTTTCGAATTAGATGCAGCGTCCAACAACTCTGTCGATGATATCAGGAATTTAATAGATCAAGTTCGGATCCCACCACAAACAGGACAATACAAAGTATATATTATTGATGAGGTTCATATGTTGTCATCGGCAGCTTTTAATGCTTTCTTAAAAACACTGGAAGAACCGCCTAAGCACGCCATTTTTATTTTGGCAACGACCGAAAAACATAAAATTATTCCAACGATACTTTCTCGTTGTCAGATATTTGATTTTAAAAGAATTACCGTAAAAGATGCTAAAGAACATCTTGCCGAAGTCGCCACCAGTCAAGGCGTAGTTTTTGAAGATGACGCTTTGCATATCATTGCTCAAAAAGCGGACGGCGCCATGCGAGATGCTTTGTCTATTTTTGACCGAGTCGTTTCTTTTTGTGGAAAAGATTTAACGCGTCAGGCTGTGACGGAGAATTTGAATGTGTTGGATTACGAAACGTACATCAACATTACCGATTTGATTTTAGAAAATAAAATCCCGGATTTATTAATGGCTTTTAACGAAATTCTTTCTAAAGGATTTGATGCGCATCATTTTGTTTCCGGATTGGCTTCCCATTTCAGAGATTTGTTAGTTTCTAAAACACCTGCAACGTTAACTTTATTAGAAGTTGGTGAACAAGCACAACAAATGTATGGTGTGCAAGCACAAAAATGCAATCAAGACTTTCTTTTGAAGGGAATCGAGATTGCAAATGATTGTGATTTAAAATACAAACTGAGCCAAAATCAGCGACTTCTTGTTGAACTTTGCCTGATGCAACTAGCCTCTATCACTTTTGATGGAGAAAAAAAAAAGTTGAACAATATATAATTCCACCTACTTATTTTAAAAAGAATGATTATTCAATAACGGATCAAACAAAAATTGAAGATTCAAAATCTGCTATCCCAGTTATAGAATTAATTCAAATAAAAGAACCGGAAACTACAACTGCTATTCCATCAATTCCAGTTCCTACCCCTGAAGTAAAAATTAACATTCCACAATCGAATGAACCAAAGGTTTCTGCGTTTTCATTAGCCAGTATTCGTGCTAAAAAAGCATTAGAAGAAAGCAGTAAAGGAATTGTAAAAGAGGTGCTTCATTTGCCAACTGAACCATTCACAGAGACAGAAATGCTGTTGCAATGGAACAAATACGCGCAACGTTTAGGAGACAAAGGTTATAAAATTATGGAATCGTTGTTGCTCATCAACGATCCAAAATTAAATGGAATCGCAATTACCATTGAATTGCCAAATGAAGGCTCAAAATTAGATTTTGAAAAAGAAATACATGGCCTTTTGGGACATTTGAAAGGACATCTACACAATCATGACATCACAATTGAGGTTGTTGTAAATGAAAGTATAGAAAATAAAAGAAGTTTTAATGACCAAGATCGCTACAATAGATTATTGGAGATAAATCCAAACATTGAGCTGTTACGCACAACATTTGGATTAGATTTAGACGCATAATCTATATTAAAATTAAATTTTACCGTAGTACATTGCTTTTACAATTCCATCCGAAAGACCAATTTTTGGTACATAAATATTTCTTGCTCCACTCCATTTCATGGCATTCAGATAAATTCTTGTGGCAGGAATAATTACATCGGCACGATCAGGATTGAGACCTAGTTCAGATATTCTTTGCTCATAAGAAAGAGAATTTAAAAAAGTATATTGAGAATTCATGTAAATGTAAGAAAGCGGCTTATCTTGTAATTTCCCCGACATTTTAAAAAGCTTATTTATATTTCCACCAGAACCTATCAACGTAACTTCATCAAATTCTTGCGTATTTGTTTTAATCCATTTTTCAATTTCATCCCACACTATATCGCAGACCATATCATTCAGTAAACGAACGGTTCCAGCTTTAAAAGATCTTGAGTTGATCATTTTACCATTTGAAAATAACGTAAACTCAGTACTTCCACCGCCAACATCGACAAAAAGATAGGTTTGATCCGTTTTTAACAAATGATGTAAATCGGTCGATGCAATTAAGGCAGCTTCTTTTTTACCATCAATAATTTCTATTTTTATATCTGCTTTTTTCTTTATCAATGCTACAACTTCTTTACCATTATAGGCTTCTCGCATCGCAGAGGTTGCAAAAGCCATGTAGCGTTCCACTTTATGCACTTTCATCAAAAGATTAAAAGCCTTCATGGCATCACACATTCTTTCGATATTCTCTTCTGAAATTTCACCAACTGTAAAAGCGTCCTGACCAAGACGAATAGGTACACGAACGAGGGAACTTTTGTTAAACTGAGGCTCTTTACCTTCTTGTTCCACAATATTAGCAATCAACAAACGCATGGCATTGGAGCCAATATCAATTGCTGCATATTTTTTTATTTTAATCATTTCCAATTCATTATTTACTGATTATAGTGTAGATTTCTTAATTATATGAGTGCAAAATCTCATCCAGATATAAACAATTTATTATACTTTTTCTTCATCAGGCACTACTTCTTGCTGTTTTTTTTGATAGTATTTGTACGTTTCAAATTGCGCTCTAAAAACAGGATTATGATTTCTTGTACGGTATTTATTATCTAGTTTATATGAATGGAAACGGGCTTTTACATTACCTTTCCAGCCAATGTCAAAATTATCAATCAGTTCATTTTTTATTTCCTGATCATAAATAGGACACGTTACTTCGACCCTTCCATCAAGATTTCTGGTCATAAAGTCTGCTGATGAAATAAAAACTTCCGTTTGCCCTGCATTGCCAAAAATATAAATTCTGGAATGTTCCAGATAATTATCCACAATACTTATTGCCTCTATATTATCACTCATTCCTGGAATTCCGGGAATCAACGAACAAATCCCTCTTATTTCAAGTTGAATTTTTACACCGGCTTTACTTGCTTCATATAATTTATCAATCATTGCAAAATCAGACAAACTATTCATTTTCAATTTTATATGCGTTTTTCTTCCTGCCAAAGCATGTGTAATTTCCCGATCAATCAACTTTACAAATCTCGTTCTGGTGTAATGAGGTGAAACAATAAGGTGCTTGTAGCGATGCACTCTATAATTGATGTCAAAGAACTCGAATATCCGCATGATGTCTTTTAAAATCTGTTGATGAGATGTAAAAAGAGTAACATCAGTATACACTTTCGCAGTAGATTCATTAAAGTTGCCGGTTGAAATAAAACCATATCGTTTTATTTTGTCATTCTCAATTCTTTCGATAACACATATTTTACTATGTACTTTAAGTCCTTTTATTCCAAAAATGAGTTCAATACCTTCCAATTGCATTTGTTCAGCATAAGAAATATTGGAAGCCTCATCAAAACGAGCTTGCAATTCAATTTGGACCGTTACTTTTTTTCCATTTTTTGCCGCATTTATGAGCGAACTAATAATTTGAGAGTTTTTTGCCAATCTATACAAAGTGATTTTAATCGAAATTACTTTGGGATCCAACGCCGCTTCACGCAAAAACTTGGTCAAATAGGAAAAGGATTGATAAGGAGCATTTAATAAATAATCTTTCTCGCTTATTTTTTCGAGCATACTTCCTTCAAGACTCAATCCCGGAATAGGAAGGGGATCATTCGTTTGGTATAACAAATCATATCTTCCCAGATTTGGAAAATTCATATAATCACGTCTGTTGTGATATCTTCCGCCAGGAATGATGCTGTCAGTGGACACAATTTTCATTTTGTCCAAGAAAAAATTCAATGTATCGTCTTCGATTAATTGGTCGTAAATAAAACGTACGGGTTCTCCAATCCTTCTGTCTTTTACACTTAGTGATATTTTTTCAATCATACTTTTACTCAAATCACTATCAATGTCAAGTTGCGCATCTCTGGTGATTTTTATCATGTGAGCCGAAACGTTTTTGTAGTCAAAAATATTAAAAATGCTGCTCAGGTTGTGTCGGATAACATCATCCAGAAGAATGACGTACTGTTTTTCGTTATTAGACGGTAAAACAACAAAGCGGTTAATCGTTTTGGGAATTTCGATAACTGCATATCGAACTTCTGAATTTTTATTCATAACCAGTTTGATGGCTAAATATCCCGAAGTATCTTTCAATACTGGAAATTCAGCTAAATCATTTAAGATAATTGTTACCAATTCAGGGCTCACTTTTTGAATAAAAAAATCTTTTAGAAAAATTTCTTGTTCATTCGTAATATCCGATTCGGTAATGATAAATATGTTTTTAGTTTCAAGTTCGCTTTCGATAATATTTAAAATTCGTAAACTTTCAGATTGTTGCTGTATGACAATTTCAGTAATATCTTTAACTAATTGTTGCGCTGAAATACCTCCCAAATATTTTTCTCCAGATATTCCCGTTAAACTCAATCGTCGTATAGCTGCAAAACGAACTCTGAAAAACTCGTCTAAATTATTTGAAAAAATACCCAAAAAACGCAACCTGTCTAATAACGGAAC
Organism: Flavobacterium sp. DSR2-3-3; assembly: GCF_049896585.1. NCBI lineage: Bacteria > Pseudomonadati > Bacteroidota > Flavobacteriia > Flavobacteriales > Flavobacteriaceae > Flavobacterium > Flavobacterium sp. DSR2-3-3. Next base: position 6,500 of record NZ_JAFCUP010000003.1, on the reverse strand, counting down.
TGAATGATCGCCAGCTTCTTGAAGTACTCTTGCGTTGAATGCCAACCAACTTTTTTCTCTATCAATATATTTATATTCTAATACTTTATTCATCTTAGATTTTTGGGGAATATTATTTTTTTTATTTTACCATTTTTTATTTTTTTCCAATCATCAGCATCAAATTTTAAAGATACAAAACCAGCTGTAGGAACATTTTCGATAAAAATGTCTCCAAATCTATTAACAAAATCTGTAATTGCCGCATTATGTCCAAAAAGAATAACACTTTCAAAAATATTACTGCATGATTTAATAACGTTCTCTAGATTCTTTTCATCAAAAGTATAAAGGTCGTCTTTGTAAACAATGCTTTCAATAGGATATGAAATATTTTGAGCAAAAATTAACGCAGTATCAGTGGCTCTTTTTGCAGAACTACTCCAGATTATATAGGTTTTCGGAATTAAATCTTTGGCTTGAGCGGCAACAAGATGAGCATCTTTTATTCCTTGACAGTTTAAAGCACGATTTTTATCATGGATGGGAACCTCCCAACTTGATTTTGCATGGCGAACCAAAATTAAGTTTTTCATGTCGGAAAAATTTCTGTTTTCGATTAGTAAAATTGATGAAATGTAATTTACAAAACAAAAAATTATAATATTATTTTTTAACTTTTTATTCTATAAAATATTCATTAAAATTTTCAAAAAGTTAACTAATAAAAGACTGAAACAACTCCTAATATAAAGTTAAACAAAAAAGAGTAATTGTTATTAAAGGCTGATATTACTGCAGATAGCTTAATAATTTGATATGTTTTTTTAAGATTGATTTAACAAAAACATGCACTTAACCGAGTATTTAGGTTGTTTGCAGAAAAAAGAAACAACTGTAATTTATTACATATAATTTAGTTCTTTATTAATTTCATAATTCATAAAAAACCTAATTTTAATCCTCATAACATTCATGGAAAAAAAATACTTTACCTCAAAAAATAGGGTTTCAGACTTTTCTAATTTTTTTAAAAATTCATCAATTGAACTTTTAAAAAAATTAGTTTTCGTTTGTTTTGCATTATTGGCAAGTTCAGCTTCTGGTCAAGTATTAAAATCCAGTGATGAAACGCCTCAAGTGCTGGAGATAAAATCTCTTTTAGCAGCAATGAAAAAATCTGAGCAAAATTCGAGATCAGTAAATCCTGAATCAAAACGTTTGGAAAATTTGTTGAATGATGTGCAACAGACCGTTTATTTTTATTCTGGCAAGGTTGAAAGTTATGGAGATAAACCAAACTCTTTATTTACAAATACAAAATCTTTGAACGCAATTGCCTCGTCCAACATCGACATTGAAGATATTGAAATAGTAACTATCAAAATTGACAGCAACGCTGATGTAAATATTCCAATTGATTTATCAGTACTTTCTCTATTTTCTAAGTTAAAGTACGTTTACATCCTTTCTAATATTAGTAGTAGCGAAACTTCTGTAATCAAACTTATTAAAAACATAAATCCTCGATATACTGTTTTTTATAAAATAGACCAAAGCGAATAAATCTAGATGAGATAACAACCTACAATAATTATTATGAAAAAACTATACTCTGAATCTAAAATAGTTTACCCAATATTTCTTCTATTTTTTATAGTAATCTTTTTTTTAGGATTCGCGTTTTCTTTGAATGCGCAGGTAAAAATTCCTTTTAAAGAGAGGACATCGACATTTTCACCACTTAAGAAAACGTATAATGTAAAAGGTGATTTTACCATGATTGGTAATACCAATTTAACATTACAGAATTATGGTGACAATGTTACCAATGATAATCCAATGATTTATGTTGACATTGATAACGATTCAAAAACTTGGAATTCATCCTCGTCAACCTTATCATTACCTACAGATAATGGATCTGCTTCTTCTTGTTCAAATATTGTGTATGCAGGATTATACTGGACAGGACGAGCGTCAGATAGTGATACCAATAATTATATGGTAGCTGCATCGAACGGTGGTGTTAACAAAAATTTTGACAAAAGAGTTGTCTCATTAAAAGGACCTGGAGAATCCAATTACACGAATATAACAGCAAGTTCAATAGGGAACGTTAATGAAATTTATTATCCAAATAATTCAGATGGATATATGTATTCTGCTTATGCAGAAGTTACACAGTATGTAAAAGATCACGGAGTCGGAGAGTATTTTGCGGCTGATATTGCTCTGAAACAAGGAAATGGTGGTGGAACTGGATTTTATGGTGGTTGGGGATTGATTGTTATTTACGAAAATTCAAGCATGAAAAATCGTGACATCACTGTTTTTGATGGACATGCTTATGTAAAAGGTTCTAAAACAATAAATCACGAAATTGATGTCACAGGTTTTAATGCAGTACCTTCAGGAAATGTTGGTATTAAACTTGGAATGATTGCTGGAGAAGGCGATAGAGGAATATCTGGTGATTATTTTCAGATTCAAAAAAAGAATTCCTCTAACTATTTAAGTCTTAACCATTCCGCAAATTCGACCAACAATTTTTTTAATTCTTCGATACAAACGGGAGGAAATCAAAGAAATCCATCACTTGCAAATAATACTGGATTAGACATAAGTATGTTTACCATTCCTAATGCAGATAATTCCATAATAGGTAATAATCAGACAGCAACAAAATTCAAATACGGTTCAACACAGGATACCTATGTCATATTTGCAATAGCAATGGCTGTTGATGCCTATGTTCCCGATATCGAAGGTATTATTACGGCTACAAAAATCGATAACGTTCCTGTTTCTGGCACTAACCCAACAAAAGCTTTACCTGGCCAAGAGTTAGAATATAAAATTCAAATAGAAAATCGAGGTACAGAAGCCATCAATAATACAAAAATTGTAATACCAATACCTTATAATGCCACCTATATTGCAAATAGTGCTTCTAAAACCATCAATTTCACACCAAACCCTTCTCCTAATACCTTAGTTTACGAACCCACTACTGGAGCAAATGGTTCCGTTGTTTGGGATTTTGGTACTTTACCGCTACCTGTTAACGGAGATAAAAATAGCATCTTAGCAGAACTTACGTTTAAATTTAAAATTACTGAAGATTGTACATTATTAAAAAATATTAACTGTAATAATGTAGTTTCAGTCATTGGTTTTTTAAGTGGTACAGGATCAGTATCTACAGTAAAAGTTATCGATAAATCTTTAATTCAAGGCTACACCTCAGGAGGTAATTGTCAAGGAACCGCAATTCCAACGCCTTACACAACAACAATCGATGCTGCTGCTTATGTTAATACAAATTGTCAGGCTACTCCACCGATCACGGCGTTTACATTTTGTAACGCTGGGCGTTACATTGCGATTACCGCTGTAGCAGGAGCATTTCCTACTGGAGCAACATTTTACAACTCGTATCCAGTTGTTAGAGGAACAACAATTCAATATACCATAAACAAACCATTTCCTGCAACTGTTGGAACTTCTACATATTATGCAGTACCTCCAGGGGTTGGCAGTGATTGTTATTTCCAATTTACGATTACCGTTTCAAGCATTACGTCATTGCCTCTAGTAACTGATGTAAAATATTGTATTGATGAGAATACAGTACCGCTAATCGCTACTGCAAGTAATCCTTCCTATGATTTATATTATTACACTAGTGAAACATCATCAGCTCAAATGTCTATTACTCCATCGTCAACTACTGTTGGAGAAACTACATATTATGTTGCCGAAGGTCAAACTAATTCTTGTATCGGTCCAAAAAAACCAATTAAAGTTACTGTTTATCCAAAACCAACAGTTGTCGCACCTGTAAATAAAACTTTTGAAGGATGTGAAACTGATGCATTAACTGGTTTGCCTTATAGTGAAACAGACATAAATATTACATTATCACAGTTTATAACAGCCGGAGGTACTTTTCCGAATAGTAGTAACGTTAGCACCTATTCCATTTCCTATAAAGATTCAAAAAGTGGAAGTTGCCCAATAAAGATTGAAAGAACCTTTAAAATTACAACAATCTGTGGTTCTACTATTGTAAAACAAACTATTAAAATTCAAGATACAACTGCACCGATCATTACTGGTACTTTATCTGATGTAAATAAAGAAGGTTGTTCTCTTACCGATCTTCCCCCAGCTGTAAAAACAGTAGCAGCTTTAGAATCATTAGGCTTATTAATTAGTGATAATTGTACAACTGATTTAAATATGACTGTTACAAATTTAGATATTATAAATGGAAATTTACCCACTGTTATTACCAGGACTTACACAGTATCTGATCAATGTAATAATCAAACTGTAGTAAATCAAAAAATTATTATAAAAGATACTGTTGCGCCTGTTACTCCCGTTTTGGCAGATGTAACCGGACAATGCGCTGCTACTGCGACCGCTCCAAAAACTACCGATGTTTGTAGTGGAAATTATATTGTAGGAACAACGTTAGACCCTCTTACCTATACAACTCAAGGTACCTACACCATCACTTGGACTTTTAAAGACGGGAACGGAAATACAACTACCGCTACTCAAAAAGTAATTGTAAAAGATACTGTTGCGCCTGTTACTCCCGTTTTGGCAGATGTAACCGGACAATGCGCTGCTACTGCGACTGCTCCAACAACTACGGATGTTTGTAGTGGAAATTATATTGTAGGAACAACGTTAGATCCTCTTACCTATACAACTCAAGGAACTTATGTTATTACTTGGACTTTTAAAGACGGGAACGGAAATACAACTACCGCTACTCAAAAAGTAATTGTAAAAGATACTATTGCGCCTGTGACTCCCGTTTTGGCTGATGTAACCGCACAATGCGCTGCCACTGCGACCGCTCCAAAAACTACCGATGTTTGTAGTGGAAATTATATTGTAGGAACAACGTTAGATCCTCTTACCTATACAACTCAAGGAACTTATGTTATTACTTGGACTTTTAAAGACGGGAACGGAAATACAACTTCCGCTACTCAAAAAGTAATTGTAAAAGATACTGTTGCGCCTGTGACTCCCGTTTTGGCAGATGTAACCGGACAATGCGCTGCTACTGCGACCGCTCCAAAAACTACCGATGTTTGTAGTGGAAATTATATTGTAGGAACAACGTTAGATCCTCTTACTTATACAACTCAAGGAACTTATGTTATTACTTGGACTTTTAAAGACGGGAACGGAAATACAACTTCCGCTACTCAAAATGTTATTGTAAAAGATACTGTTGCGCCTGTGACTCCCGTTTTGGCAGATGTAACCGGACAATGCGCTGCTACTGCGACTGCTCCAAAAACGAAGGATGTTTGCAGTGGAAATTATATTGTAGGAACAACGTTAGATCCTCTTACCTATACAACTCAAGGTACCTACACCATCACTTGGAGTTTTAAAGATGGGAACGGAAATACAACTACCGCTACTCAAAAAGTAATTGTAAAAGATACTGTTGCGCCTGTGACTCCCGTTTTGGCTGATGTAACCGCACAATGCGCTGCTACTGCGACTGCTCCAAAAACTACCGATGTTTGTAGTGGAAATTATATTGTAGGAACAACGTTAGATCCTCTTACTTATACAACTCAAGGTACCTACACCATCACTTGGAGTTTTAAAGATGGGAACGGAAATACAACTACCGCTACTCAAAAAGTAATTGTAAAAGATACTGTTGCGCCTGTCACTCCTGTTTTGGCAGATGTAACCGGACAATGCGCTGCTACTGCAACCGCTCCAACAACTACGGATGTTTGCAGTGGAAATTATATTGTAGGAACAACGTTAGACCCTCTTACTTATACAACTCAAGGAACTTATGTTATTAATTGGACTTTTAAAGACGGGAACGGAAATACAACTACCGCTACGCAAAAAGTAATTGTAAAAGATACTGTTGCGCCTGTTACTCCCGTTTTGGCAGATGTAACCGGACAATGCGCTGCTACTTCGACCGCTCCAACAACTACGGATGTTTGTAGTGGAACAATTACAGGAACAACATCTACTGTTTTTCCTATCACAACTCAAGGAACCACCGTAGTGACCTGGACTTTTGATGACGGAAAAGGAAATAATATCACAGCTACTCAAAATGTTATTGTAAAAGATAACATAAATCCAACTATAACCTGTGCAGCGCCGGTAACGGTGCCTGTGGACGTGGCTTCCTGTACTGCGGCTAAAGCCAATGTAACTCTTGGAAATCCAACTACTGCTGATAATTGTGAGGTAAAATCTGTAACCAACGATGCGCCTACCGTTTTCCCTGTCGGAAACACAACCGTAACTTGGACTGTAACAGACCATGCAGGAAATACTGCTACTTGTACTCAAATTGTAACGGTGGTAGACAATATAAATCCAACCATAACCTGTGCAGCGCCGGTAACGGTGCCTGTGGACGTGGCTTCCTGTACGGTGGCTAAAGCCAATGTAATTCTTGGAACTCCAACTACTACTGATAACTGTGAGGTGAAATCTGTAACCAA